>JBEIGJ010000007.1:0-34976 GCA_040381935.1 Acidimicrobiaceae bacterium
CTTTCCGGAAGACATCTATGGCCTGTATCCCGCTACCTGGGCCGATATCAGCGAAGAACTGGTGGAACCGGGCTTGGAATGGGGGGCCTGGAAGGCAGCGGTCATCATCTCCCGTCATAAAAACTTTGAGACTGGGGACTCACTGACCCGCGGACGCTTCTCTCTTGATCAGACCTAGGGTGAGTGGCGGAAGGAGGATCAGATGAAACGACTGCGTGTAATCCTCGCTCTTGGCGTACTGGCCTCGCTCGTGCCGAGCCAGATAGCCAGTGCTGGCACATCCTCGAACACCCAAGACAGTCTCTTTGATCTTCTTGTCGACCTGGGTTCCGCCCGCTCCAATAACACCGAGCTCTTTGGCGATTCAACGGGGCTGGCGAAAACTCTCGATAACTGCGATCGGGGTGCCCCGCAGTACACATTGTTCTTACCGTCACGGAAGCTGGGACGTGGACCACTTTTCGATGTGTTGGTAGATAACAGCGGACGTTCGCTCGGTGAGTTGTTGGCGCGACCAGCAATCGTCACTGCGTTTTTCAATAATCATCTGGTGACCGGATTGATCACGGAATCCATGTTGTTGAATCCAGCGGTGACGACCATCACCATGAAGTCCGGAGAGACGCTGAACAAGACGGTAGAAACCGCGCCGAACGGCACCACCGTGGTGAAGGTGGACGGTCAAACCATCATCGATGGTATGAAAACGAACGGACAGCCCAACGGTTTCAGCGCCTGCAATGGCTTGGTGTTCATCACCGATGGCATCTTCAATCCTCGCGACAACGGCCGGTTGGCGCTCTTACGTTCCGGCCCAGCGTTGTATGAACGCATCATCGAAAGTGGTTCTGGTACTGAGAACACGCTGCAGATGCTGATTGATGCGGCCGGCCTCGGTGACGAATTACTCGACTGTCGCGAAGAAGAGCCTCAAGTAACTCTCTTCTTGCCCGGACCCCAGGGAGTCGGCGTTGGAGTGCTGGCACAGGTATTGACCACTCTCGATGAATCCCTTGGCAGTTTGCTGGCCAAGCCGGAACTGGTGCGAGAGCTCCTGCAGAATCACATGGTCGACGGACTTATCGCCCCTGAAGCGCTACTCAACCCGGAGAATGATTCGTTTATGGCGCGCTCCGGTCTCGAACTGCTCAAAGATGTCGGTACCGGACCTGATGGGTCACCGGTGGTCTACATCAACGATCACGAAGTCGTGGCCGGATTGGCGATGAGTCGCTTCGGCGAAACCTATGAAACCTGTAGTGGGGCGCTGTATTTCATCGACGGATTCCTCAGCCCGGAGCGGGCTCTCGCCGTCTTGGGATTCGCCTGGCATGATTCGGCCCGTAAATGGGGAGATAATCGCTTCCGATTCGGGCTCTGCGATGAGCACTTGCCGTGGAAGCCGTCCTGTATCGACTTGCCATAGGCTGGAGCCTTGGAACTAGGCCAAACTAGAGACGTGACCGAGTCCTTGGCCCTTGATCCCCGTGCCGCTGCCCTCGAGCATCGTCGACAGATAGCCGGTGATACCGCTTTGCGAGGAATGAAGGCGGCCAAAGAATTGTGTGCGGCCACTGATGATTGGCTGAGACAACTCTGGGATGCAGCGTGTCGCGAACATCAACCGACGAAGGCTGCTGCGTTGGTGGCCGTTGGTGGATACGGTCGGGGTGAACTTGCACCGTTCAGTGATCTGGACGTGCTCTTGGTGCATGACGGCGCCAAAAATATTGATGCTTTAGCCACCCAATTGTGGTATCCGATTTGGGATGCCGGGGTGAAACTCGGCCACTCGGTAACCACGGTGAAACAAGCACTCGAGTTAGCCAAGGATGAACTCGACACTGCCACGGCACTTTTGACTGTTCGCCACATCGCTGGAGATGCCAGCCTCACCGATGCCTTGAAGAACGAGGCGCAGAAGGCCTGGAACAAACAAGCCAACGCTCGGCTTGGCCATCTCATGGATCGCGTTGGTCAAAGACACCGCGACCATGGAGAAGTGGCCTTTTTGTTGGGGCCAAATATCAAAGAGGGCGCCGGTGGCTTGCGCGATATCCACGCGGTGCAATGGGCTGCCCAAGGCAATCTCGAGATCAGTCGCTCCGATTGGGCCGCTTTGGAAGCTGGTCGTGATGTGTTGACGTCCGTGCGGGTTGCACTGCACCGACATGCAAGACGTAGTGGTGAAGTGGTGCACCTCGAGGATCAAGACGCATTGGCGACACTGTGTGGTTATCCCACTGCGGATGCCTTGATGTCGGCGGTGTCGAATGCCGGTCGCACGGTGGCCTGGGTGAGTGATGAACTCTGGGCCCGAGTTGCTGCTGCCAAGTCTTCGTCCACTCCCGATCGGGCATTGGCGCCAGGTGTGGCTCTGCGCCGCGGAGAAATACATCTCGACGACACCATCGATCCGGCAACCGATCCAACGTTGGTCTTGCGCGTGGCCGCGGCGGCGGCCCGTGAACAGGCTCGTATCGATCGAATCACCCTCGATCGCCTGGCCCAGGATTGTCCGGCGCTGCCCAGTCCGTGGCCAGCGGGAGCTATCGATGATCTGGTCGGTTTGCTCTTGACCGGACGCGCTGCGATCCCAGTTCTGGAGGCTCTTGATCAACGCGGTCTGTGGGTGCGGATCCTTCCCGAATGGGCACCGAATCGCAGTCGACCGCAACGGAACGCTTATCACCGCTTCACTGTCGATCGCCACCTCTGGGAAGCCACGGCAAATGCCGCCGAACGTGCAGGCCGCGTCTCTCGACCGGACCTCTTGGTACTCGGAGCGCTTTTCCACGACATTGGTAAGGGATATCCGGGTGACCACACCGAGGTTGGGATGGACCTGGTACGCAAGATGGGCCCGCGACTTGGCCTTCATCGTGATGACACCGATCTGCTCTGTGCGATGGTGGAACATCATCTCTTGTTGCCTGATGTGGCGACGCGCCGAGATCTGGCCGATCCGGCAACCATCACGAGCGTTGCCGATGCCGTCCGCACGCCCGTTCTTCTAGAGCTCCTGCACATGCTCACCGAATCCGACAGCTTGGCAACCGGACCATCGGCCTGGGGTTCGTGGAAATCCGAACTGGTGGATGATCTGGTGCATCGCGTGCGCTTGGTTCTTGGTGGCGCCGATATCAGTAGCGCGCAATGGCGGCTCTTTCCCGATGCTGATGTACTGGCCATGATGGCTACTGGTGAAACACAAGTACGCACCGAGGAAGCCGCCATCACCGTGGTCAGTGCCGACCGGCCAGGGACATTCAGTCGTGTGGCTGGGGTGCTCGCTCTTCATGGTTTGAATGTCCTGGGCGCCCAGGCCCATTCTGATGAACAAGGTATGGCTGCATCGCGTTTTCGGGTGGCGATACCGCCGCATGGCCCGATCGAGTGGGATCCTGTGGTTGCCAATCTGCACAGAGCATTACGCGGAGAATTGGCCCTCGAGGTGCGTCTCGCCGAACGAGCGACAACCTATAAAAGGCGCCGGCGTTCAGCCGGTATGCTGGAGGCACCGCGAGTCACGTTTTTTGATGAGGCATCATCGAACGCCACAGTCATCGAAGTACGTGCCCCCGATCAAATGGGCATTTTGTATCGAGTCACCAAAGCACTTGCTGAACTGAGTCTTGATATTCGTCATGCCACGGTGCAGACCTTGGGCGATGAAGTTGTAGATGCTTTTTACGTTCGCACCCAAGACGGCACCAAGGTCTCTGATGATTTTCATCGCCGAGAAATTGAGCGATCCATCGTGTTCACGCTGTCCTTATGAGCATTGATCACGATCGTCTGGTACCAACGGTAGGTTTTCTCCATGAGTGACGCCACCCCGTCCGACTTCACCCGAGACTTGGTGCGGTGGAGTGAAGCGTTAGCGGGTATCGCTCGCACCGGATTGGGTTTCACTCAAAGCCTGTACGAACGGGAGCGATTCGAGGAGATCTTGCATGTCGCTGCCGATATCAAGGCCGCAGCCGATGAAGCCTTGGAAGTTCGGCGTGAACAGGATCACTTTGTCCAGGAATGGATGGAATCGGTGGGCGAAGGCGTTCCCGGCTACGTGACACCGAAAGTTGCTATTGGAGCCATCGTCGGCAACGATGCCGGCCAAATCTTGCTGGTGCGCCGTCCCGATTCTGGAGTGTGGCTGTATCCCACCGGTTGGGCCGATGTGGGTTATTCGCCCAGTGAAGTAGCTATCAAAGAAGTGCGTGAGGAAACAGGGATCACCTGCGAACCGGTGCAGCTACTCGGAGTCGTCGATGGACAACGGATGGGATTCAGCCGCTTCGGTATGTACATGCTGCTCTTTCACTGTCGCTTCACCGGAGGTTCGCTGGAAGGTCATCCACTCGAAACCAGCGGACTCGGTTGGTTCGCTGAAGATGAATTGCCGGACCCGACGGCCGGTGCCCAATGGTGGGGTCCGATGGCTTTTGCCGCCATCAAAGGCGAGGTGAGTGGAGCATCATTCGATGCACCACGCGATGAAGTGTGGCGTCAGTCGTCGCGTTGACTGCGTAGAAACTTCTCGACCTCTTCCATCAAGGCATCACTATCAACGGACTCCTCACTGAGCAACGGCGTTTCAAGGTGCACTGATGGATTTCCATCGTCCTCGCTGTAATCATCTTCATCGTCGTACTCGTCATCATCTTCCATCGATTCGAGACGCTCCAGATACGTTGCAAGATTCGCATCCTGACTGATGAGTTCATCGATCTGACCCTCGTAATGCTCGGTTTGAGCGTCGAGAAGCAAGGTCAACGGATCACAGTCGACAATGTCGGCCAGACGTTCGATGAGAGCGGCCGCCGCTTTCGGCGAAGGAATCTGAGCGGCGTAGGCCGGCACTGCCGCCCACAAGGATGCCGTCGGGATACCCACCTTGGTTGCAGCATCATTGAGGACTCCGACGATGCCGGTTGGCCCTTCGTAGCGGCTGCGTGACAAATCATGACGATCCATCAAATTCTCATCTGATGACGTACCAATGACTTGGGTGGGGCGACGATGAGGGACATCGGCCAAGAGAGCACCGAGAGAAATAATCGATGCGGCCTTGTAGGTCTGGGCCACACCGATGATCTGTTGGCAAAACGTCTTCCAGCGCAGTGCCGGTTCGGGGCCGAGCACCAAAATCAGATCGGTGGTTTCAGTCGAGATACTCCACATGCTGACCGTCGGCCACACGATGTGACGGGTCTGTCCGTCACCTAGTCGCACATGGGGTCGCACGGTAGCGAAGTCGGTGAACTCCTCGGGATCGATCTCAGCCAAGGGAGTTGCATTCATCGATTCCACAAGGTGCTTGAGAGCGATACTGGCGGCATCAGCGGCATCATTCCACCCGGTGAAAGCGGCCACAACATGGGGCCGGCGCAGTTCTGGCCGGCGGATCCAGCGGACATTGTCGAGGTCGGCCATTGCCCCTACGCTACTGCTCTCTTTTGGCCCCACAATGGCCCAGCAAAGGTCGGTTGGGCGAAAGTTCCGGACGGTGTTGAACGATTTACAACTGCGGGCGGACGATGAAGGCTCCGAAACCACCAGAGTCGAGGACTTCATCCAGCAAATTGGTTTCGTAGACGTCGTTGGGCCCCTGCATGAGGTCATTTTCGGTGGCACCTGCAGGGGTGGTCACCAACGTCCACGCTTGGCGTTTGTAGGTCAGGTTCTTGGGATGCAAGTGGTGCGCTTCTTTCCAGAAGGGCACCGCAGCGTCGGGGCCGATTTCAGTGCGAAGATAGTTCCCTAATTCGAAGCAAGCAGCAGCGCGGGCTTCATCGGACGATCGCGGCTGGCTGGCCTCGATGACTTCGTGGGCGCGCAGAGCGAACCGCGATGCCGATCCCTTTTGTACCCAGTCGATGATGGCGGCGCGGTAATTCTCTCCATCATCGGGGATTTCCTTGACCGCTTGATACATCTGTCGTAGTCGATCGGGTAGACCCTCGGGGATATCCATATCGCGTAACGGACTGCGTTCAATTGAAGCACCTTCAGCGGGGCGCACCAGATTGCCGTCTTCATCGATCCATACCGCCATAGGGATGTTGACGAAACCAAAGGCTGCATTGGTGGCATGGGTGGTGTCGACCACACTCGGATGCGTACAGACAGCGCGATCATGCCAAGGACGAGCGTGTTCGATGTTCACATCCAAAGCCACGGTCACCACTGTGGCGCCGAGCGGTTCGATTTCTGTGTGGAGCGCCTGCCACCCGGGCAGACTGGAGCGACAGCCTCAATAACTGGCCCAGGCCGCCAAGATCACTTTGCGACCGCGCAACGATGACAGCGTGAAAGGTGTGCCATCGAACGACATGAGTGGCACATCAGGCGCCGCCACGGTCGTGAGGGCATGACCACTGAGAGTCGCGGGTCCGAGGGACCACACTCGATGATCAGCATCATGCACGAGTGGCATACCTAAGCGATCGGCGACGATCGCAACATCGACGGAACCATCGGCGCGCACTGCGTCGGGGGCCGGTACGCAGATATCTCCTTGACAAAGACCTTCAGGTTTGATCTCCCACCCGGTGGAGTGGGCGAAGTTGTCGCGCGTCGTGGTGAGTTCCTGCAGAATCATGTCGTCAGTCTGCCAGGTCGACGCGCAGGGTCACGGGTTCTGGCGTCGCGCCGCTTCGGCCAACTCATGAGGGCCAGAGGCCGGGTAGCCCTTGGCGGTACGCACCGCATCGGACCAGGCACCAAGCATGGCGATGACTCGCTCGGCATCATCACCCAAGGCCTGAATGATCGGTGCCATCTGGAGATCGGTATGAACCTCGACCTGTTCGCGTACGTTGCGCCCGGTGTCGGTGAAGGCGCCATCACGGATAAGGCCGCGTTGTTCGAGTCGATCGATGGCTGCGGTGTAATCATCCTCACTCCAGCCACGCGTGCGACTGTACGACTTCAGGGGAAGACCCCAATAGAGCTCGGTCAAGAGACCGATCTCGGTGGCGTCGAGGCCGGCGGCAATCCAGGCCGCGGTATGACAGTCACCGCGAAACTCGCGCAACATATCCCCGTAGTGCCAGACAGCACCCAGCGCTGTCGACGGAACGGACTGGCTGAGAGTGCCGGCAAAAAGTGGTCGACCCTCGGGACGCAAAACGCCAACACTGCGCTGCAATACGTCACGAACATTGTCGATGCCATCAGGGTGCGCACCAATGACGCGTTCGAGTTGGGCGATCGCTCCGTCTCGGCGCGCCGCGCATACCGTTGCCGCGTCGGTGATCTGCCAACCGGCAGTCACTGCGGGAACCACGATGACCGGATTGAACACGGCGAACGCTGCGGCCACAAGTTCGCCGGGAACCTGTCCCATGAGTGAGCCCCGACTGGTGAAATATGAGACCATTTCGGGCATAGCCACCCCGTTCATCGCACCGGGACTGGGTTGGAAACCAAGGGCCACGTAGTTGGCATGGCATTCGGGCGAGAAATACACCTGACCGATCAATGGTTCGAGGGCACCACCAAGTGCCCGGGCAGTGGTTGAGATGTCTGCTGTAGCCATGAAGTCACCGTAGGACACGGCCTGCCTAGACTTCCCATCGAAAGTAAACGACGTACGGTTCGAAGAACTAACAGGAGAGTGCCGTGAGTGTGACAGTCGAGGAGTGCGCCGGCGTCACCGAGGAGATCATCGCTGCGTTTGCCTTACTGATTCCACAATTATCTTCGTCGAATCCGGCTCCCGATCGTGAGCGCTTGCAGGACATCGTGAGTCATCAAGCCACTACTCTCTTGCTCGCTCGTTTGGATGGTCGGATCGTGGGGTCGCTCACGCTCGCGGTGTTCCCCATCCCCACTGGTATTCGAGCTTGGATCGAAGATGTCGTCGTTGATGAATCAGCACGTGGTCATGGAGTGGGCGAAGCATTGAACCGCAGTGCTCTTGAGCATGCGCGCAGCCTTGGTGCAATCACTGTCGAGTTGACGTCGCGACCCTCGCGTGAGGCTGCCAATCGTCTGTATACCCGCATGGGATTCGTGACCCGCGAAACAAATGTGTATCGATACGAGCTCTGAGTCCATCTGGCTGGGGTCGTGCCAACACTCGACAACTTCAGCCCTCGTGGATCCAATCACTGCTGAAGTGGGTGGCTTTGTAGCGGTAGCCTAGAAAATATGGGAGCGCGTCGGGAGCTCGTTGAGGCGAAGCGGGACGAGATCTGCGCGGTCGTTCGCCGGCATCGTGGTCGTTCGGTTGCGGTGTTCGGTTCGGTGGCTCGTGGTGAGGAGTCGGCGACGAGTGATATCGACTTCCTGGTGGAGTTCGAGGCTGGCAGTTCATTGTTCGATCTGCTGCATCTGAGCGAGGAGCTCGAGACGCTGTTGGGTGTTCCCGTCGACGTGGTGTCTGCTGGCGGGTTGAAGGATCGCGATGATCACATCCGACGCGAGGCCGTCCCTCTGTGAGCCGGGGCGACGACCAGCGCGTTGCCGACATTCTCGAGGTAGCCGCCGAGCTCGCGTTGGTCGTCCAGGTATGGCAGATTGCCGCCGTCTCGGTGCCCGAGTTGGTGCGTCACCTCCGCCCCGATGGTGCCACCGGGTTCTGATCAGCTAAGTCATACAATTGTGTATCGCTACATGTTGGGGAGTTGACAGTTCGTGGAGAGCGACGACTATCTGGCGATCAATCGCGCCAATTGGGATTCTCGAGTACCGCATCACGAGAAGGGTTACGAACTGGATCGCTTCCAGGATCCGTCGCATCTTTCAGACACCGTTCGCTTTGATCTCCCGCGCCTCGGGGACATTGCCGGCAAGAGGGCCGTCCACCTGCAGTGCCACATTGGTACCGACACGTTGTCACTGCAACGTCTCGGTGCCCAGGTGACCGGACTGGACTTCTCGACCCCGGCATTGGAGGTCGCTCGTCGTTTGGCTCGTGACATCGGCGCCGACGCCGAGTTCGTGGAGGCCGATGTGTATTCGGCCTTCGACGTTCTGCCGCGCAATGGCTTCGATCTCGTCTACACCGGCATCGGAGCCCTGTGCTGGTTGCCGAGCGCGAAGCGGTGGGCCGAGATCGTCGCTGGTCTCCTGAAACCCGGAGGCGAGTTGTTCATTCGAGAAGGTCATCCCATGTTGTGGTCGTTGTGCGATCCGCGACCCGATGGATTGGTCACGTTGGACTATCCCTATTTCGAAACCCTCGGCGAGGACTTCGTCGAGCAGTTCAGCTACGTGGCCCACGACGAACCTCTCTGCAGTCCGTCACTGGTGTCCTTCAATCATGGACTGGCGCAGATCTTCAATGCTTTGTGGGATGCGGGGATGGTGATCACGTATTTCGAGGAACACGATTCGGTCCCTTGGAATGCACTCGGGGACTGCATGGTCGAGGGAGATCTGGGCGAGTGGCGCCTGCGGGAGCGTCCAGAACGACTGGCCGCCACCTACACGCTTCGGGTGGTCAAAAATTTGGTATCGAAGTGATACCATGCTGGTGTGGCAATGACGCTCCGTCTCTCTGACAGTGAACAAAAAGCTCTTCAGGAACGCGCTCATGTTGAGGGCATTTCGATGCAAGAGGCCGCTCGTCGCGCCGTGCGGGAGTTCGTTGCTCGCGGTCATCATCGAGATCGAGTGGATTCGGTGGCGTCACGCGTGATGGAACACCACGCTGACGCCCTACGCCGACTCGGTGAATGAACGGTTCATTCGAGTACCTCGATCTGGAGGATCTCGTCGATCTGGCTCGGAAGTTGCTCGGCGATCCTCCGCCGATCCGAGATTTCGGATTGCTGGGATCAGCAGTGGCTCGTCCGTCGACGACAGCCTTCGGTCACGACGCATATCCAGATTTGGTGACGAAGGCAGCGGCCCTCTTGCAGTCCATCGTGAATAACCACGCTCTCATCGACGGAAACAAGAGATTGGGATGGTTGGCCACAGCGGTCTTCCTGGAGCTGAATGGTCGCACCACATCTACAATTTCCAATGATGACGTCTTCGACCTCGTGATCTGGGTGGCGTCGTACAATCCGGAACTTAAAGACGTTGCCGATCGACTCGAGGAACTCCTCCCAGACTGAACAAACCTAATTGACGTTGAAAGCCGAACTCAAACGTGTGAGATACATATCCTTCACGTCCTTTCGGCGCTCTTGCCAGGTTGACGGTCGGAATAGTGCAGTCGCAGGGGACGAAATGGCATCGAATGACCAGTCGATCGGCGCAATGAGTCGGTCGGTAGACTGACCGTATGGTTGATCGCACCCGAGCAAAGATGACCAAGGTTGTCGAAAAGACAACGTTGCACGTTGCGGTGGACGAAGTTGAGTATTGGGCCAAGGTGCCGATGGCGGAGCGGATAGCTGCGGTGGAAGTCATCCGCCGGAGGATGTTTGGGGGGTCCGATGGAACTCGACCAGGACTTCAACGAGTTTGTCGCGTTACTCGCAACGCATGACGTTCGCTACATGATCGTCGGGGGTTACGCGCTGGCGGCCCACGGTCTTCCTCGAGCAACTGGTGATCTCGACGCCTGGATCTGGGCCGATCCCATCAATGCCCAACGACTGCTCATCGCTCTTGATGAGTTCGGTTTAGGAGGTGTCGGCATCGAGGAGGCTGACCTCACATCGCCTGACCGAGTCATCCAGCTCGGCTACCCGCCCTACCGGATCGACCTCTTGACTCAGATTTCTGGGGTCGAGTTCGAGAAAGCCTGGGCGCGCCATATCGAGGTCATCCTCGACGGGGTGAAAGTGCCCTTCATCGGGCGCGAGGATTTGATCGTCAATAAAAGGGCAACCGGTCGGCCACAGGATATTGCCGACGTACTGCGGCTTACGGCCAATGAGTCGTAGGTTTAGGGACTATGAGTAAGCGCAATTTGTTATGAAAATACGTACTGGTGTTGGTGCCGATGTGGCGCGACTGATGCAGGTCGCTCTTGACGCCATCGCGGGATCGGGTTACACAGCCGAGCAAATTGCCGCCTGGTCCCAAGGTTTCACCGAAGACCGAATGAAGCACGTCTTGGAAAATGACGCCGTGATTGTTGTTGAAATAGACACTGTGATCGCTGGTTTTGCCAGTTTGATTGATCACGGTGAAACTGCCGGGAACTTGGACTTGCTCTACGTTGATCCGAAATTTTCGCGACGAGGCGTAGGGAAGAGGTTGATTCGGGCAATAGAAGACGAAGCTCTTCGACTTGATATGACCGCGCTGTGGGTTGATGCCTCAGCTCCCGCCATGCACCGGCTCTTGCAGCTTGGGTACCGGTTTCGTGAGAAGAACACGAAAATGATTGACTCGGTGACCTTTGAGAACACCTGGATGATGAAGACGTTTTTGTAGTTGAGACGTCTTAGATAACCGGTTCGGCGATGAGAACGGGTATCTGACGTTCAGTTTTTGATTGATACTCGTTGTAAGTGGGAAAGACGGCAACTGAACGGGTCCACCATTGTTCGCGCTCGGAGCCCTCGATTTGTCTCACCGTCACTCGAAATGGTTCGGGACCATCTTGGACCAGCACTTCGGTCGGGTGGGCTAAGAGGTTGTAGTACCAATCAGGATTGTCCGGTGCTCCGCCTTTTGATGCCACCAAGGCATATGAACCTTCGTGTTCAACGCGCATCAGAGCGATCTTGCGAACACTGCCCGACTTAGCGCCGCGCATCGTGACGATGATGACCGGTATTCCCGTCTCTAGGAGAGTGTTGCCCTCGGTGCCATTGGTGCGCTCATAAAGATCTATTTGATCTCGGACCCAGGCCAAGGTGCTGGGAACATAGGTACCAGAAAGTTGGGTCATAGCCAAAAGTGTAGGGGTCGGTCTTTGGTTCTGTGATGACTACGAACCGTGACCAAAACGGGTCAGCTTTATGCTGGGTCTCAGTTTGAGATCGCAAAGGAAAATAATGATTCACGAGACAATTGAGAGTTGGCACAAATTCATGAAAGGGGAGTACCCCAGTGCACTACAAGACTTAGTGCACGATGACTGTGTGTTCTATTCACCGATCGTCTTTTCACCACAAAAGGGCAAAGATCTCACCATCATGTATTTGACTGCGGCCAGTGTTGCCTTTCCCGGAGATAAGGCCAATGCCAAGACCGGAGCGGTTGATCCTTCAGGAAAGTTTCGCTACACCAAAGAAGTAATTGCGGGCAATCATGCAGTTCTGGAGTTCGAGACCACGATGGGTGGCAAGTACGTCAATGGTGTCGACATGATCACCGTTGACGACAGTGGAAAAATTGTGGAATTCCGAGTCATGATTCGTCCACTTCAGGCCGTGAACATGGTGCACGAACAGATGATGAAGGCTCTTGACTCTCTGAAGTAAGCCGCTGAGACCGGTCGCCGCCATTGAAGATGTGGTGCTCACTGATATCCCACAAATGAGTGGTTGACTAAGAGCATGTCAAACAGGTCTGTCGCGGAAAACCTTGTGATTCGACATTGGGTTGCTACCAGTCCCGACGAAGTGTGGAAGGCCTACACCACACCAGAAATTCTCTATCGGTTCTTTGCCCCCGAAGGCCTCTCAATTCCTCTCGACTCGGTGATCATTGAACCTTGGGTCGGAGGACGGTTTGAATGCAACATGGTCTTTGACGAAACCGGCGAGGTCAGTCCGAACATCGGGCGCTTTTCGGTCGTTGAACCGCCTCACACTTTGGTGGGCGAGGAGCCCGATATCGGTTTTCGCTCGACACAGACTTTCACCCCCGAGGGAGACGGAACCCTGATCACCATCATTCAGGAGGGATTACCACCTGAACTTGTCGGCAATCCTGAAGTCATCGCCGCCTTCCGCTCCAGTTATCGGAAATTGGGGCGAGTTCTGGGTTTGGAAACCCAGGACCGTGAGTGTTCATAACAGTCGCAGGACTTCCTAACTTGGTGAGTGAGTAGTGCCCTTGCGAGGATAATTTTGGATGTAGTTGTGAACGGGGGCCTCAGTGTCAGGAAATGAGCAAAAGATCGGCGAGTTGAGCCCAGAGGCGCTGCGCGAAAAATATCGAATCGAGCGCGAGAAGCGACTGCGTGCTGATGGCATCAAGCAGTACCGAGACTTCAGCGGGATCTATGAAGACTTCGACCGCGACCCCTATGTTGAGCCTGGATTCACTCGCGAGCCCCGAAACGAAGAGGTCGACGTTGTCATCGTCGGTGGCGGATTCGGAGGCATGATCACGGCCATCAATCTCACGAAGATGGGCATCACGAATTTCCGCATCATCGAAAAAGCTGGTGATTTTGGCGGGACTTGGTATTGGAATCGCTATCCGGGTGCGGCCTGTGACGTTGAGTCGTATGTGTACCTGCCATTCCTAGAAGAATCCGGCTACATGCCGACCGAGAAGTACGCCAAGGCTCCAGAGATTTTTGCCTATTGCCAGCTGCTGGCGCAGACCTTCGATCTCAATCGCGCCGCCTTGTTCCAAACCGAAGTCGAAGACGCTGCTTGGGATGATGATGCTCACCTGTGGACCGTCACAACGACTCGTCAAGATACCTTGCGGGCCCGATTCGTGGTCATCGCCGGCGGTGTTTTGCACAAGGCCAAGCTTCCCGGTATTCCAGGTATCGAAACCTTCGAAGGGAAGAGTTTTCACACCAGTCGTTGGGACTACTCCTATACCGGCGGTGGATCGCAAGAGCCGATGGTAAAGCTTGCCGACAAAGTAGTGGGCATCATTGGAACCGGAGCCACCGCAGTTCAGGCTGTACCGAAGTTAGGCGAGTCAGCCAAGCATCTCTATGTCTTCCAACGAACACCGGCCGGTGTCGGCGTACGTAACAACAAGCCAACTGATCCTGAATGGTTCAAGTCCCTCAAACCTGGTTGGCAAGCAGAGCGTGTGCGCAACTTCACCGAACTCGTCACTGGTGCGCAGCCACCTGTGGACCTGATTCAGGATTCGTGGACCGAGATGTTGCGCGTCGACACGCGCAAGAAGCCTGAGTCTCCCGAAGAGGCGGCTGAACTGGAGCGCATCGACTTCGAAAATATGGAAGCCATTCGACGTCGTATTTCCGAAATCATCGAAAATCCGAAGACGGCTGAGTTACTGAAGCCTTGGTACGGGCAAAGTTGTAAGCGCCCGTGCTTTCACGACGAGTACTTACCTACGTTCAACCGACCCAATGTCACTCTCGTCGACACCGATGGCCGCGGAGTGGAACAGATCACGCCCAAGGGGGTGGTGGTGAACGGAGTCGAGTACCCCGTGGATTGTCTGATTTTTGCCTCAGGTTTCGAAGTGACCACGGACTACACCCATCGACTTGGTTTTGATCCGATAGGACGCGATGGGGTGTCTCTCAGTGCGGCTTGGGTCGAGGGGCCAGCCACTTTGCACGGAGTTCTCACTCGCGGGTTCCCCAATATGTTGATGATCAGCACGGTTCAAGGCGCGCAGGCAACAAATTTCGTGCACTCCATCGGTGAAGCATCGAAGCATGTGACCTATCTCATCGAACGTTGCATGAACGAACACATCACAACTGTCGAGCCCACGCCACAGGCTCAAGAGGAGTGGTTCAACACGCTCTTCGTCCAACTCGACGGCATTGCTCAGTACAACATGTCGTGTACTCCTGGATATCTCAACAGTGAAGGCGGTGGAGATATGCGCTCAGCACGAGCCATTGCCTGGATGACGAGCGTGTTGGGATTCGCCGATCATGTCGGCAAATGGCGAGAAGAGGGCGCGATGACTGGCTTGGAGTTGCAGCCAGAGAATTGAACCTCGGTCATCGCACCACGAAACTGGTCATGGTCAACGAACCGTAGGCCGGTCCCCCAACTAGTACGTCGCCTGTCGCATTGCTCGCGCTGGCAATGCCACCGAGATACGTCACCGGCAAGAAGTGATCGGGGGTTGGGACCGCCAAGTTGTAGGCGGGATGGTGGACGAGTTCAGTCAAAGCGGATGGGTCATGAACCATCATGTCTCGTACCGCGGCATCGAATGACAGGGCCCAATCGAATCCACCCTCGGGCTGTGACCAGTCGATCCGTCCGAGATTGTGAACGATGTTGCCACTGGCGAGGATCAGCACGCCTTCATCGCGCAGTGGATTGAGAGCGGCTCCCAGGGCCATGTGATCAGCGAGTGACTTGTTGGCATCAATGGACAGTTGCACAACGGGAATCTCGGCATTCGGGAACATATGGGCAAGAACTGACCAGGTTCCGTGGTCGATTCCCCAACTGTCGATATCACGACCGACCCAAATGGGGGAGACAAGATCGATAATTCGATGGGCGAGAGTGGGATCACCAGCAGCTGGATATTGAAAGGCGAAAAGCTGCTCAGGGAATCCGAAGAAATCATGGATCGTCTTGGGTTGCGCCATGGCGGTGACCGCAGAGGCACTGATGTACCAATGGGCCGAGATAGCCAGTATGACTCGCGGTCTTGGAATGGATTGACCGAAGTCGTGCCAGGCCTGAGTGAAGCGGTTGTGTTCCAAAGCGTTCATCGGGCTGCCATGGCCAATGAATACCGCTGGCATGCGATTCATCGTGTCACTCACTGGGCGAATGCCTTCCCCACTTCGATCGAGAAATACCTGAATCGAGCGAAGTCTATGCTCGTCTCATGTCAGTCGAGCCTCAGTCCTTGCAGACAGTTGCATCCGGTCACGCAACACTCAATGTTCCCATAGCTGATCCCGATGAGACCGTTGCAAAGTTGAGACATCGACTTCTCGGCCACACCTATGACTCCGTTGCTGATATTCCTGTATGTCGTGATCGAAAACTTCGGGGGATGATCCGTATTGAAAGAGTTTTGGCAGCCAATGACGCGGAGATTATTGCTGACTTGATGGATCCCAACCCGCCAACGGTGAGACCCAACCTGAGCCAAGAGCAAACGGCATTACAGATGGTGCATTGGGGTGAGCGAGGTCTAGCGGTCGTCGATGATCAAAGAAATTTGGTAGGCGTTATTTCACCCGAGCGGATGCTGCACACGTTGCTACAGGAACATGAAGAGGACTTGGCAAGGCTGTCCGGACTTCTCGCTCAAGGACAAGGCGTTCGAATGGTGACCGAGGAAAATGTTGCGCATCGTTTGCGTCATCGACTTCCGTGGTTAGTTCTTGGTTTGCTTGGAGCGATGTTCTCTGCCTGGTTGGTGCAATCATCAGAGGAGCAGTTGCAGAGAACGGTTCAACTGGCATTCTTTATGCCAGCAGTCGTCTATATGGCTGATGCCGTTGGTACGCAGACCGAAGTCATAGCGGTTCGCGGGTTATCGGTTGGCGTGCATCTGCGGCGAATTTTTCGCAAAGAGATCCTGTCGGGACTTTTTATTGGCGTCTTTATCGGCCTCGCCTTTCTTCCCTTTACCCTGATCGTCTTCGGTGAACTGAATGTTGCGCTGACGGTCAGCCTTGCTCTCACATTCAGTTCGATCGTTGCCAGTGTTGTTGCTCTGACTTTGCCATGGCTCTTAACAGCCCTTGGTAAGGATCCAGCGTTTGGGTCTGGGCCTTTGTCGACGGTGATCCAAGACCTTTTGTCCATTGCGATCTACCTATGGTTAGCAAAACTCATCGTCTAGTTCGATTGAGATGCAAAGAAAACTGTGGGTTCGATCAGGGATTCAGGGCTTTGCGCAATCCATCGCGCGCTTTGTCGCCGACTGAGCGAAATCCAAGGCGCAGTGCAGGATCGAATAACTTCAACAAACCTTTGAGCACGAGATCGGCATCGTAGGTGACCTTTGATCCCTGACCATCGGCGACAACAGTGATCGTGTCCACCGATCGAAGAGTGGAAGTTTCGGCAATAAGAACGAATGTCCTGCCAGCTTCGAAGGCAGTGATTTCGTAATCGAGCGGTAGGGAGCGCCCCATGAACGAGGCCTCGACGGCGAAACGAGTTCCGCGGGCTGGTTCTCCTTCGGTGGTCCGTTTGGCGGAGCGGACTCCTGGATCCCAGGCCGCGACGTTTTCGAAGGCAGCCATGTAGTCGAATGCTTCGCTAGCCGGCATGCTCGAAGAGACGGTGGTTCGGTAATGGGCCATGGCTTGAACCTAGCGAGGTCGTACCGATTTTTGAGACCTGGTGGACACATCGCGATCAGACATGGTGCCATTGGGCAGTAATCTGGCCTTATGCGTCTTCAACTCGCTCTGAATGTCGACAATCTCGATCAAGCCATTGACTTCTATACGAAGTTGTTCGATACCCCGCCGTACAAGGTGAAACCCGGTTACGCCAACTGGTCAATCGAAAACCCACCCCTGAAACTGGTGATCTTCGAGGGACAAGGCGCCCACGGTTCCATCAACCATCTCGGCGTGGAGACCGATACCCCGGAGGAAGTTGTGGCCGCTGATGCCCGGCTACGCGCCGCTGGACTGGCCACGACTGGTATCGATGACACCCAGTGTTGTTTTGCTGAGAAAACGGAAACCTGGGTCGACGGAGTGGATGGTCACCGTTGGGAGTGGTACGTCAAGCACGGCGATGTCGAGCAGTTCGTCAACGTCTCGTTGTCTCGCCCCGACAGCGGTGGGGATGTGTGCTGCAGCGGTGGGGATGTGTGCTGCCCGGCTTAGTTGCAACCACCGCTGATCCCCTATACCCTAGGGGGTATGTGTAGAAAGATCATGTGCAATAAGTGTGGAAAGCCTGGTTGGGCCGGGTGTGGTGCTCACATCGAACAAGTCTTGGGCGATGTCCCTACAGCTGACCGCTGTCATTGCGATGAAGCTCCCGCTTCGAAAGGCACAAAGAAGGGGTTCTTTGCCTCTTTGCGACGTGGCTGAGTGATTGAAGGGCGTCGTCAGTCGATCGAAGCCCAGCAGGCATGGGTGCCGCTGCTGATGCGCTCGGGTAGTTCAATGCGGCATATTGGGCCATCGGCTACCGACTGAGCATCAAAAATCAGACAGTCCGAACGATCGTTGTTGACATCGGAGACGAAGGTGATCAAGTAACCATCATCTTCGGTTCGGGCGTTGGGGCGAGGAGCCATCACTGTCTCACTGCCAAAGACTCCTTCTCCGAAGCGGTACGACTCTGTTCGGCCCGTCAGCAAGTCATTTTTCGTGATGCCGTCGAATTGAAAGCATCCCGGGGTTGGAATCACTGAGTAGTAGTACCGGTAGTCGAGGCCCTGAACACGGCCGTTGGTCATGCCGAATTCGCTGACGACGTCGCTGAGTGGTGCTTCGCGAGTTTCGCCGGTACTGATATTGAAACGCCAACGGTGCGGGCGCGAATCCATGGCGTAGAGATCCAAGAATCGAAACATACGAGTGTTCAGATCTGCATCAGGAGGAACTGAAGGCGATGGATCGTGTTGGAAAAAACCATCCAGAACGACCCAATGGCCCTCGTGATCGTGCACTTCGAAAGCATTGATCCAATGCAAGACATATGTTGGATCGGCCTCGAACCAGCGGATCTCGTCAGTGTTGCCACGACGGGGGATGATGGCGAAACGAGTCGGCATTTCAGGGTGCCAGGTGGTGGCATAAATTCCTCGAGCCATCAGATCGGGATCCCAGAACAAGGGACAATCATTGAGGATGGCGTAGTTGTCGGTAAAAGCCATGTCATGGGGAAGTCGAGCGCCGCGTAGAGGAACGGGGACGTAATGCACCAAGTCATGGTTTTCGTCAACGACTCCGTAGTGCAGGTACGGCGCTTGTGTTTCATAGTTGAAAAACAAGAGTTCCTTGCGACGCTCGTCCACTTTGGTGTGCGCTGATACTCCGCACTCGGGAAATCGCCCGCCCCAGGTGGCTCGTCCACGATCTTCGAGAGTGAGTGGATCCATCTGATAGAGATCGCCGCATTGATAAAAGCTGGACAAGGCCAGACCCCCGTGAACAACGATGTCGGTGCTCGAAGCATCTTTCATGCGCGTACGCGCTCCCCAACCATCGAGTCGCGGCGCCTTTAGTGGAGATTCAGCAAGACCAGACCATT
The DNA here is from genome assembly GCA_040381935.1 of Acidimicrobiaceae bacterium. Lineage (GTDB taxonomy): Bacteria > Actinomycetota > Acidimicrobiia > Acidimicrobiales > Ilumatobacteraceae > Casp-actino8. The sequence continues at coordinate 18,960 of JBEIGJ010000007.1, forward strand.
GGGCGGTCATTGTCTCTTGTTCGATCGCGAGACCTGTCGTGCGTACGAAACGGTTTCGATAGATCGCCTCACCATTGGAAAAAGCGATCATGTGGATCATTCCGTCACCATCGAAAGGGTGGTAGCGCTCGTTATTTGGATGGAGCGGGTTCTCGGTATTGCGTAGATACACCCCGGAGAGATCTTCCGGAATCTTGCCGGTCGTGGGCATATTCACGGCGTCGTATTCGATGTTCTGGGGTCGCCATGCTCCAGACCGATATGGATGATCATCATCGGACGGCAGCGTTGATGCGAAACGACGGAAAATGGTGGCCCCCATGTGGGCAACTGTACCGTCGAAGCAATCCACCGTTGAACGCAATTTCGGCGAGGTCTAGGCCCGAATATCTTCAGCGGCCTGACGCACTTGCCAATCCCGATCGGTCAGTGCCTTGTCGATGGCGGCATCGACATCGTTACCCGAAAATGGTGCGAGCGCCAAGACCGCTCGACGTCGAATTGCTGGTTTGTCATCACAAGCACGCAAGATCGCTGGAAGACCTCTGACATCTCCTATCGCACCGAGTGCGGCCACTGCTGCCTCTCGTACCAGAAGGTCATCATGAAGAGTCGTGAGATCTATCAGTCGGTCGACAATGACATCGGAGACCAACTCATGCTCGCCACAGGCCCAAGCAGCCATTTCGATGACCATTTCTTGGCTGTCATGCAAAAGGGCCAGCAAGTCAAAAGAAAGATCGGACGCGGCCAGTTCGGCAACTCGCCGCCGAACACGCGGGTCTGAGTCCTGTGCATATTTTTGAAGATACTCAGTCGTCAGTTCGCCGATACGTTGCATTGCTCCAAGGCCAGCGATTCGCACCAGAGGATCGTCACTGGTGAGACCCTGCTCGATCGTGGTGCGATCACCGCGGTAGCCCGCAGCAACGACCTCAAGCCGATTTGGATGCACGAGCCGATCTGTCATCACAGTCGATCGAGGATGTTGGTGACAAGTGATGACAAGAAAAGAGAAATGCCCAGGGACAGAACGATTCCCACAAAGATGGCAATCGCACCCAGGCTGAGGACGCGCAGTACTTTGTTGGCTGCGAGCCGACTGACATCGGAGCCGGAAAGGAATTCGATGTCCGGCCGAGGTTGTTCATCCAATTCGAAGCCGCCGACTGGAGTAGGCGGTGAATCTTTGGCAGTCTTACGCCACCCAATCACGAGGAGTGCAATCAGTGCCAGACCAGCGACAAAGGCAACCCGGGTGGAGATTTCCGTGAGTGACATGACGACCTCCAAGGTACCCGCATTGAAGGGTCAGCCGCCGTCGCTCCGCTCGCAGGTTTGTGCCGTTCCACTGGTGACGGTGGGTTTTTTGGTCGTTATCGCAGTGTGTGCCGCCATGGTTTGGCCTCTGCAGCGCTACCAGTCCGCACCTGGGCGAGCCCAGGACGTGTTGAGCCGTTTGCGCATTTCCGGGACCAGTCGCGAGCTCTATGAACCTGATCGGAGTGTGCAGTTCGTGACGGCTTTGGGGACCGAACTCACACCACTCCAGGCTTTTATGGGCTGGGTCGATCCCTACGTGGATGTATTGACCTGTGAGGAACGTTTCGGGGACTGTGAGCCGAGTCTGAACAGGGAGATTCAGTTAGGGGCGATGGCTAGTGCCAAAGAGATCGCCTCCTATGTCGCGCTTTCGTATGTGGGTATCGAAGCCGAACTGGTGGAAGGTCCGGCGCAGGTAGGCGGGTTCGATCCCGACCTCTGCCCGGCAGATGCTCCGGCGAAACGAGCCTGTCGGGTTTTGGAAGTGGGTGATGTGATCACGGGGATCGATATCGGTACCGGTGAAACATCCATCGAGGTAATTTCGCAATTGGGTGAGGTGCTCGCTCGCGCCAAGGCCGGAGATATTGCAACTCTCACCGTGCAACCGGTGACATCGACTTCACCGGAACGTCAAGTCGACGTCGAATTGCTTGCGAGTCCCGACGATCCAGATCGCGTTCTCATTGGTTTCAATCCCCGTGACACCCGCACAGTGTCACTGCCATTCACCATTGACATCGATACCGACCAGATCGGCGGGCCTTCAGCAGGGTTGTCGTTCGTCTTGGCTCTCATCGATGTTTTGACTCCGGGAGACCTGGTTCCCAGCGAGGGTGTAGCGGCAACAGGAACCATTGCTGCCGATGGGCGGGTTGGAGCGATAGGTCTCCTGGTACAAAAAGTCATTGCCGTCAAACAGACCGGGATTCGATATTTGCTGGTACCGATGGCCCAGGGGGATGCTGAGATTCAACGCGCTCGAGAGGTGGCGGGCTCTGATGTGGAAGTCATTGCGGTCTCCACGCTCGATGAAGCGATGGGAGCTTTGGCCAAAATCACCGGGACCGAGCCTCTAGCCAGGGCTGATTCAGTCTCCGAAGTCTGATTGCCACCCTTTATCCACAGATCTTTCGTACCATGCACTCGTGGTTCTGTCGTTTTCGCGTCCTGATCCGTCCTCGCCGACGGCCGTTGCTGGAGCAACCTTTTCGCCCAGTCGTCGGGGGTATGACCAAGATGAGGTGCGGGATTTTCTGCGCGTGGTCTCAGCCGAACTGAGTCGTCTACATGAACGCGTGGTTTTCCTCGAACGAGAAGTAGCAGAGAAGTCGAGAGGCTCACACTCGGCTCCCTTGGAGATCAACGAAGATACGGTGGCCGAACTGCTTGGCGAAGAAACGGCGCGAATTGTTCAGGCGGCGCGTGAGGCGGCCCATAAAATCAAGGCCCGTTCCGAGGAAACTGCGTCCAAGTTGATTCGTGAGGCCACCGAAGAGGCAGCCCGCGTTCGCGAGGAATCGGAAATGGAGTGCGCTCGTCGTCGTCAAGATGCCACTGCCGATGCCGAGGCCGAAATCCTGATGGCCAAACAACAGGGCCGAGATATGGTCAACGAAGCTCGTGCGTATCGCGAGCGGGTCTTGGCCGATGTCGCTCGTCGTCGCGAGATGGCTCGTGAACAACTAGAAGACCTCTTTCATGGCCGTGATCGCCTGGTGCAGGCTTTTGAGAGAGCTCGCACTGCGACTGATGATGTGTTGCGCGATTTTGCTGAAACGACTGAGGAGCCAACCGAATTCATCAACCTGGCCCCGACCACTGGGCCAGTACCGGTCATCGTTCAAGCCGCTGAAGTCGAACGGGCAGAAGCCTTTCGACCGTCGACGTCGAGCGCGCCTTCCTTTGCTCCTTATGACCAAGACGAGGAGCGGGAGATCCGTTCCGAAGGTAAAGCGCCCGCGGTGTTGGCTCTTGCACCCGACGACACGATCGAAGATGTCACGGTTGAAGATGACATGGTCGACGATGTCACGGTTGACGATGTCATGGTCGAAGCCGAGGACGACATCGATGCCGATGATGACATTGCTGATGAGAACCTAGGCATCGTCGAAGAGTCGTTGGAGAACGAAATCGACGTCGAAACCAATGATGTGATCTCTCTGGATCCGGTGATAGCGGAGTCCGTGGTGCCTGCGGCTGCCCCAACCGAACCCAAATCAAATGTAGTTCCCCTCTTTGCTCGGACTGATCCGAAGGAGAGCGTGGTCAAGGCCGACGATATTTTCGCCCGTTTACGCCGTGCCAGTACCGACATCGTGGCCAAGGATGCAGCAGCGCAGCAGCGACTCGCCGAGACGAAGACTGACGAGATCAGTTCCGAGCCGGAAAAAACTGTTGCGGAGCAACAGCCCACCTCACCTCGTCGAGTCGTCACTCCCATTGGCACCGATACGGCCTGTTTCGCGCGCCGAGACGAAGTTTTGGTACCGGTGATCGTGGCCATGAGCCGCAAAATCAAGAAGCTTTTGGCCGATGAACAAAATCACATTCTCGACGCCTTGCGGGCCAAGCAACCGGTAAAGACCTTGGACGTCATGGTTGGTTCGAAAGCGGAACAGACATCTCGTTTTACCAAGTCCCTCGAACCTTTACTGACCACTGCGGCCATGGCTGGGGCCCGGTCACTCTCTGAAGATCCTGATGCTGAATTGTCCAAAAAGGTTCACCAACATAAGCACGCAATCGAGGATTACATTGCCTCGACATTGATTACGCCCATGCGCGAACGCCTCAGTCGCAGCATTTCTGATGCATCGGGAAGCAACACTGAACTGGCCTCGCTGGTGCGCTCGCTCTACCGCGAATGGAAAAATCAATTCGTCGACGAACACGTGGACGACATTGCGCTGAATGCCTATGGGCGGGGCGCGCTTGCAGTCCTCGATCAAAAGTCTGGCTATTGCTGGATGGTCGACCCGGATGGTCCGGCTTGTTCGGATGCCGAGGACAATTCACTTGCCGGTGCGGTACAAGGTGGTGCGGAGTTCCCGACTGGGCACACTCATGCTCCGGCTCATCCAGGGTGCCGATGTGCCCTGATCCCTTGTAACAACTAGTCTGCAGACGTGAGACCTTCCTCGGATCTGCCTGGTGGTCGTGGGCGCCCCTCGTCAAGACGTCCGGATTGGGCCTCGAAAGGCCGAATCGTTCTTCTCGTTGTCGTAGCGGTCGTCGTCGTCCTATTTCTATCCGCCCGTAGTTTGGCCAACTTTTATGTCGACCTTCTCTGGTTCGATTCCGTTGATCGGACATCCGTCTTTTGGAAATCACTGGGCTCCAAGGCCTTCTTGGCCGCCTTTTTCAGCCTGGGATTCGCGGTTGTCGCCTTCATCAGTTTGACTCTGGCCGAACGACTGGGACCGCGTGATTTGCCCGTGGGCCCCGAGCGGGAAGTGGTGGAGCGCTATCGGTTGCTGGTTGCGAATCGAACCCGTCTCCTTCGCATCTTGGTATCGCTGGTCTTTGGGCTCATGGTTGGTCTCCCTGCAATTGCCCAGTGGCAAGACTGGCTCTTGTTCCGGAACTCCCAGTCTTTTGGCTCCTCCGACCCCCAATTCAATGTCGATGTCGGGTTCTACGTCTTCCGCCTGCCGTTTCTCACCTTTGTTGTGGATTGGGCCTTTGCGGCCTTGGTCTTGATCACCATGCTCACAGCAGCCATGCATTTTTTGAATGGCGCCATTCGAGTGCAGACTCCTAGCGAACGCCTCACTCGTGGGGCGCGTGTTCACTTGAGCGTCCTTTTTGCTCTCCTGGCGGTTATCAAGGCGGCGGACTATTGGCTGCAGCGCTTCGAACTCACAGTGTCGAGTCGAGGTGTGGTCCAGGGAGCTACCTATACCGACGTCAAGGCTGAACTCCCCGCCATCAATTTGTTGATCATGGTCAGTTTGTTGGTGGCTGCACTATTCATTGCCGGAATTCGTTGGGGTGGATGGCGGCTACCACTACTTTCGATGGCCTTGTGGGCCATCGTGGCGGTCTTTGCCGGAGCCGTGTATCCAGCAGTGATCCAACGTTTCGTTGTCCAGCCAAATGTGACAACTCGTGAACGTCCCTATATCGGACTGAACATTGCTGCAACGCAATCAGCCATGGGACTCGACAATGTTGAAATGGTCTCAGTAGCTGCTGGTGAGGTGACCAGCGCTGCGGTTGCGGCGGACCCGGATCCTCTTTCTGATGCTCGCCTCCTCGACATCAACGAGATGCGGGATCGCTTTGCCCTTGATGAGGGTCTCTTTGCTTTCTATTCGATCAACGATCTCGATGTTGATCGCTACCAGATCGATGATCGACGTCAGCAGGCATTCGTTGCCGCTCGTGAGCTCAATCCCGATGGAATACCCAACAAGACGTGGGTCTCTCGCCATTTGATCTACACCCATGGATGTGGTGTCGTGGCAGCCAGTGCCAGCCGTGTGACCAGTGACGGTCGTCCGATCTATCAAGAGATTGCTGCTGAAAAGCCCCAGTTGTACGTCGGCACCCAGCAGCCGGGTTATGCCATTGTCAAGACCAATCAGGTCGAGCAGGCCTGCCCAGACACTGAAGCCACCCCTTATGAGGGCGATGGTGGCGTGAAGTTGAACTCGACCTTGCGGCGGTTGGCCTTCGCTGTTCACTTTGGCGAATTCAACTTGTTCGGGTCGAGTTTGGTCAATGATGAATCTCAACTCATCCATGTACGTGATGTGCGCGACAGGGTGACCAAGTTGGCGCCTTTCCTTCATTTGGATGCTGACCCGTATCCGGTGGTTAATGACGGTCGTGTTTTCTGGGTCATCGATGCGTTTACGACCACTGATCGTTATCCGTACGCCCAACAAGCCAATACCGACAACTTGACTCCGGGATCGGGACTCAAGCATTCGTTCAACTATGTCCGCAATAGCGTCAAGGCAGTCGTCGATGCCTATGACGGAACGGTCACTCTTTTCGTGGTCGATCCCATGGACCCCATTGTGCGTGCTTGGTCGAAAGCATTCCCCGGTCTGTTCACTCCAGCGGATCAAGTACCGGTGTCACTGCGGGACCATTTCCGTTACCCAGAGGATCTCTTCCGGGTGCAGACGAATCTGTACGGTCGCTACCAATTCAAAGATGCCGATCAATTCTTCAACCGAGATTCGGCCTGGAGTGTGGCCCAGGCTGTTCAGCGTGAGCCAGAGTTCTCGGTTGCAGCGGGCGATGCTGCCTTGGTCGACGATACCCAGCAGGCCAATACCGGAGATGTCGCTGACGCCAATGTGGCTCGGTTCGAACCGTATTACACCCTCTTTCATGCCCCGAATGAGGCAGGCGAAAGTAGTGAACCGGTTTTCTCACTTCTGCGACCGTTCGTCCCCTTCTCGGCTGATGACACCCGTAAGGAATTGCGGGCAGTGATGGTGGTCTCGAGTGATCCAGACACCTATGGGCAAATCACCGTCTACAAATATGAGGGGCCATTGACTGCTGGACCGGCAACTGTTGCTGCTGAATTAAGTAGTAACCCGGATATCGCGCCAGTGATCACCTTGCTCGACCAACGAGGGTCACGGGTCATTCTCGGTCAGCTACAGCTCATTACGGTTGGTGAGGGTTTGGTGTGGGTGCAACCACTCTTTGTACGTCCCGATGAGGCTGGTTCGCGCCAGGTCTTCGTACGACGTGTCTTGGCTTGGTACGAGGGTCAATCAGTCATTGGTGACACGCTCTCCGAAGCGGTCAATCGCCTGTTCCCCGGAGCGAATGTGAATCTCGGAGAGATTGTGCTTGATGAATCTGTTTCAACTCCGGATTCGGGATCTGACCTCGATACCGATACCGGTGGAGACTCTGGTGACTTGGTCGATCCAGATCAAGGTTCGTCCGATGGCGCGGGTGGCGATGATCTGCTGTCGACTGATCCTGCCCAGCTATTGAGTGCGGCCGAAGTGCTCTTCGATGAGGCCGATGTGGCGTTACGCAATGGCGATCTCGGTACCTATCAAACCAAAGTGCAGCAAGCACAAGAACTCATTACCCGGGCTTTGACTCTGCTCACATCATGACAAACGCGCAATGATGCGATAGATCGTTGCCGGTTAGCGCTTTTTCTGCAGGTTCTCGACAACTTCAGCGAGATCCTGACGAAAGGCGATCTGGTAGCGGGCTTGTTCTCGGGCTAGCTCTTCTTGATCGTGGCGAACGAGTTCGATGTCTGCTGGAAGTTCGGAAGTAATTTCAGCCATTTGTTTGGTCAGTTGTTCGAGGGATTCGATATCCCCGGAGAGCTCGTTCAACTGGTTGGTCACTTCGGAGCCGACCTGGGTGATGCGAGATTCAGTGGCTTGGATAAGCGAAGTCAGATCGCGAACGATCAGCTGAGACTCGGTGCTCTTCGCTGTGACCTCGCGCAACTGAGATTTGAGTTCGGCAACTTGGTGGCGCAATTCGAGGAGTTCAGCTTCGGTTGCTAGGGGAACCTTCGGTGCACGTTTGAACAGTCCCATCGATCGCCAGCGTAGTTGGGGATGGGAGTCTCAGCCCGTACACTTGAGGTTTCACCGCGGGGTGGAGCAGTCAGGTAGCTCGTCGGGCTCATAACCCGAAGGTCACAGGTTCAAATCCTGTCCCCGCCACCATCACAAGACAAAAGGCCCCCGCAAGGGGGTCTTTTGCATTGTGATTGAAAGTTGGTGAGGATTTGGGAGGAGGACTGTGAAACAGTCCGACGGTTCCTGTCCCCGCTCGGTTCGGTGGCAAGCTGGCTTACCCCTCTTGGGTTCAGCGCGAAACGCGTCGTGTCGGCGCTGCCGTAGCGGTGTTTCCGGTGGGACTTGCGAGTGCACGTTCGAGGCCCGTGAAGAGGCCGATGACGTCGGCTGCTTCGAAGACCCGATAGCGCTGTCTGCCGACGTTACGTTGGCGCAGGACGCCAGTTGCTTCGAGACGGTTGATGGCGTCGCCGACGGCACGGACTGCGTCTTCCTCGAAGATGAATTCAAAGCCAGACGGGATGATGTTCTCTTCGAGGAGCGGATGGTCCGCCGGTCCACGTCCGGTGTCGGTGTGCCACTTGCCGAGCGTGTGCTGGTTGTATGACGCGGTGATCATGGTCACCACGAGGTGCGCCCACGGCAGCCCCATGCCTCGGGTCAGTCCCCGGCTGAGGTTCTCTGTGGACTGGTTCTTCAGGTTGCCGAACACTCCCTCGATAGGGGCGCACTTGCTGTAGGTCGCCTCCCATTTCGGGCAGTCGGACTACGTTGTGGAAGTGCAGACGAAAAACTATTGTCGCCCCTTCATGTACATGGCGGGCGGCGCGGCATTGCTGTTGTTCGGAGCTTGCGGCTCGTCGATGGCTACCGGCAACACCGATGTTGCCCCGAAGGAACTTGCTGTTCTGTGCACCGTTGAGGAGTCATGGTGTGCTGCGCAGACCGCCGCCTTCCAACAGACGACCGGCATCACGACCACGTTTGTGCGAATGAGCTCTGGCGATGCAGCCGCCGCCTTGCGTGACTCAAAGGACGATCCACAGTTCAGCGTCTGGTGGGGTGGTTCGGCTGATGGTTATGTGGCTGCGCAGGCCGACGGGCTCCTTGAGGCGTACATGTCACCAAACGCCGTGACCGTTCCAGCGCAATCCAAGGATGTCGACGGATACTGGACAGGCATCTACATCGGCGCGCTCGGATTCTGCTCGAACTCCGACGTGCAGGCTGGGGCCGGCTTGGACTCCCCACAGTCATGGGACGACCTTCTGAACCCAGCGTTGCGGGGTTTGGTGTCGATGGCGCACCCCGCGAGCTCGGGAACTGCCTACAACGCGCTCTGGACACTCATGAAGTTGAACGATTTCGATGAGGACGCGACCTTCGACTACTTGGAGCTACTCGACGAAAATATCGGTGAGTACACAAAGAGCGGATCGGCACCAGTTCAGGTCGTCAGCGATGGCGACGCCGCTGTCGCAGTTGTCTTCGCGCACGATTGCACTTCGGCGATAGCGAAGGGCGCGACCCAATTACGTCTCACGTTCCCGAAAGAAGGCACGGGATACGAGACCGGAGCGACGGCCGTGATCAATGGAGCACCCGACGCTGAGGCAGCTCGCACATGGATCGATTGGGCGCTCACCGCGGAGGCCCAAGAGGTAGGGGCAGAAGCGTTGGCCTTCCAGTTGCCGATGAACCCCGATGCCAGGGTGTCGGAGTTCTCCGTTGATCTCGACAGCATCAGACTCCTGTCATACGACTCGGGGGCAGCAGGCGCACGACGCGACGAACTGTCGGCGCGCTTCGAGACACAATTCGGACCGAAGCCGCTGTAGTAATTGCGAGAGGCCCGCACCGGTCGCGCCCGTGCTCCGCGAGTGGCTGGAGTTGCTGGGCCACCGGATCCGGAGAGGTCGCCGTATCGAGGTTCTTCAGAAGGGTCTTGCAGGCCGGAATCTGCCGGAGGTCGTCCTGTGTCACCGCGCCGGCGGATTCGATCGCTCTGGTAGCTCGTCGGGCTCATAACCCGAAGGTCACAGGATTTGGGAGGCGGCGAGCGGAGATCCCACGCGTTTGTCAGATCATCAGGTGAAGGAAGACTGTGGGTCGGCTCTCGAGGCGAGCGTGTTCATGCGGGAGGGCTATCGGTGACGGTCACCTCGATCGTCGGCGTTCGACCCGACTTCAGCTCGAAGGTGAGGGTGAACTCGGTGCCGGTAGTCAGCGGCTCAGTGAGGTTGGTGAGCATGATGTGATTGCTTCCCGGAGCGAACACGAAAGGTTTTCCGGCTTCGAGTTCGATCGCTTCGGTGGCTGACATCGACACGAGTTCGCCGTTCGTGTCGTCGCCGTGATGGGCGTGTTCATCTCTACTGGAAGATGTCTTGTGAAGGGTTGCCGTGACAGCGATGTCGTCTGGAACGCTGACGCTGGTGATCGTGTCGTCGGTGTCGGCGGTGATAGTGAGGTAGACCACCCCGTTGGTCGCGCCCGATGGTGTCGGCCGTGCCCAGGCACCTTCGATCGTCAGTACCGCCGGCGGCGAGTCGCTTACTCCACAGCCTGTAGCGAAGATTGACGCAGTGGCAACGAGGAACAGGGCTCCAGCAACCCGGCAACTCATGCTGGTTGTCCGAACGCAGCGCGAAGGGGTCGCACCTTGCGGATTACGAACCGGTCGACACCGAGCACGATGAGCGCTGTGACCCCCCAGATCGGGAAGACGAGAGCGACGGCCACCGCACCGATGGCGAGGTTGCGGGACAGGTGCACGTCGACGGGACGGCGGGGAAGGCCGGCCGTCCCCGGCCGGCGACGCTTCCAGAACATAACAAACCCGCTAATCGCCGAGAAGATCGACAGCATGGCGAGGGTAGTCATCATCAGCCGGCTGAACAGTCCGAGTTGGGTGCCCATGTGAACACTGACCAGAGTGTCCATCCCTCGCGACACGGCGCCATAGCCGTATACGTCTTGCTCAGCGAGCGTCTCGCCAGTGAACTGGTCGAGGAACACGTCACGCGCTTCTCCCGTCTTGCGCGGCCACGAGTTCGACACCGTGAAGCTGCCGTAGATCAGATTCCCGGCCTCGTCCTCACTGTTCGCGGGGAAGAAGACCGTGTAACCCGGTTTCATACCTTCGTCATTGGAAATGGTGACGATGTCGTCGAGGCTGATCGCCGCGGGAGCAACGCCGGCGACAGATGGCGAATCGCTGGCGGGAATCGGTCTGCTACCGGTGTTCCAGTTGATCTGGTTGCCGAGCCGATCGAGGTCGCCGCGTTGCCCAAGTGCGCTGGCAGGGGCATCGGTCCACGTATTCGGCGTGATCTCGTTGGCGATGGCCGTAAAATGGGCCCCCCAGTAGGTGCTCCATGCCAGACCTGACACGATCGTGAGCAGGATCAACGACGACACGATTACGCCGGACAAGCCGTGCAGGTCGCGCCACCGCGGCCGTCCGGACATTCCGCGGCGGACCCCGAGAACACTGCGGGTGGCACCGGCAGTGGTGCTGCGTCGCGTGCGGCGCGGCCACCACAAGAACAGGCCGGAAGCGACCAGCACGAGCGTCCAGACGCCGAGCAGTTCGAGGATCAGGTCGCCGACGACGTACTCGCGCATCACCGGACCGTCGTCCCACAAAGCTGACACGGTCGGGAGGTCGACGGTGATGCGATCGTTGTTCAAGGTGCCATGGAGTCGGTTGGCGAGTCCGACGATCCCACCGTTGGGGTTCGCGGACCCGAGCACCTCGCCCGTGTACTGATCGACGAACACCTGGCGTCCGGCGGCGCTGCCGTCATCGATCCCGAAGATCACCGAACGACTACTGTCGCTCGGCATCGTCAGCGAGGTCAGCAGCGCATCGGGATACTCGGCCTCGACAGTGGCTGCCAGTTCGTCAAACGACACCACGTCTCCCGCTCGGTCGACGCTGCGCAGATCACCCTGGGTCAGGTCTTGGATCGGTTGGGTGTACAGGATCACGAGACCCGACAACGCCATCAACAAGATGAACGGCATCGCGAACATCCCGGCATAGAAATGGATTCGCCACACCGAACGCCACCGGCGGCTTGCCTCGGCCGTAGCATCGAGGTCGATGGTTGTCGCGCCGAGTGGCTCGCCGTCATGGTTGGAGTAGGTGACTGCCGTCATTGATCGAAGGCTCCTCGTGTGAGAGCGCTGCTGTTGCGCGATTGAAGTTTCAGGTCGTCGGATCCCGCTCCAGAGTTCCCGCCGAACGATCGACTCGGATATGACACCGATGAGACACTGACTGTGGCGCCAGCCCGGGTCATCCCGCTTCGGCGTGCGCAATAGCTGCGGCGAGGTCAGAACGGGCACGCGACACGCGTGAGCGGATCGTTCCGATCGGACAGCCGAGCACGACAGCAGCCTCCTCGTAGCTCAGCCCGGCGTACTGCGTCAACAGAAATGCCTGGCGGCGATCTGGTGTGAGCACGCTCAAGATGTCGTCGAAGGCCTGCGGCGGCGAAACATGGTGTTCGTAGGTGGAAGCGATCAGCCGGTCAACCAGCTTGCGACGGCGTTGCCGGCGACGTACTTCGTCAGCGCACACGAACCTTGCGATCGACAACAACCACACCGTCACTGGTGCATCACCGCGATACGACCCGACCGACCGCATTGCGCGGAGATATGTCTCTTGAACCAGGTCCTCTTCGTCGCCTCCGGATCCCAGTGCAGTGCACACTCGCCACACGATTGGCTGGGTTTCTCGAATCAGCGCGCCGAGCGCAACGTTGTCACCCTCGGCAGCGGAAGCGACAAGCGAGCGCAGAAGGTCGTCGTCGGCATGAACCATCATCATCAGGATAGGGCCTTATGCTGCCAGACTCCGTCTCGACCGACGGGAACTTGAGCGGGATATCCGACGACTTAGCCCTCGTGACATGTCAGGCGATTCGCGATGCAATCTCAGCTCGGGTCGATGGCGAGGACCCGGGGATGGCAATGCGGGTTATCGAAGCCCACCTGCGTAGCTGCGACAACTGTCGCCAGTTCCAGGCGGCCGCCGACACTCGCTGGATCGGTGGTGTCTCGTCGGCATCACAACTACCGGATCTCTCGCGACGGGTCCCGAAACTCGTAGCGCTCGCCGACCGAGCGAGCACATCAAGTGCGATACGCGCAGTGCTCGCTGTTGTGGCCGTACAGATCATCGTGTTCTCCGTTCCGAACCTTGCCGCCCCGGACTCCAGTGGCGCCAACGCGCACGACGCCCGACATCTCGGAGCGTTCACGATCGCCTACGCCGTCGCATTGCTCGTCGTGGTCATTCGCCCGGCTCGCGCTCGGACCGTGATCCCCGTCGCGTGCGTGCTCGCTGGGGCACTCGTGATCACAGCCATTGTCGATCTCGTCAACGGCAACGTCCCGTTCATCAACGAAACGCTGCACCTGCCCGAAATTATGTCGGTAGGCCTCATCTGGGCATTGGCCACACCAACCGGGCACCGCCCACGAGCCCACGACCAACCAGCACCACCACGTTTGACCGTCGTCGACGACAACCAACGCAAAGCCGGATAGCCCGACGTCACGCCGCAGCGATCTCCGGACTCGAACACTCCGAAATGTGCGGGTGTCGTGCCGCCGGACCCGAGCTGCTGTCAGCAACGTGTCAGCACCACCCTCACTCACCAATGCCCACGAACACTCGGCGTCGGTCGGGAGCTGTCCAGTACAACAGTCGTATAACTCGGCGAGCACCAACGGGCTCCCACAAGCGCATACGACGGGGCGGCCGTTTCGCATTGATATGTAGTCAGGAGCCATTACTCGCGCCGGGCAACGGGTCCTGTCCCCGCCACCTCAGGGCATCTCTACTCAAGTCAGTAGTGGACTGGCCCATTGGGTTTCGTAGAGAAGACTGGACAGGATGGTTTGTACGCGGTCGAGTCCTCCGAGATCGAGTACCCCATTTCGGGTCCGATCGATGCTCGTGTCCAGGGCGCGTTCAATCGCTGTGGCCAACGTCTCGTCGTCGAGATCATCGGGGTCCACCATTTCGACCCACCCGCGAGTACTGAAAATTCGGGCTCGCGTTCGCTGTTCAAGGCTTGGGCCGGGGCGCGGAATGAGCACAGTCGGCGTACCAGACGCCACCAACTCCGCAGAAGAGTTGTAGCCGGCCATGGCCACGACCGCATCAGCAGCAGCCATTACTGCTGCAGCGTCGCCAACCGAGTCTATGAAATGGATATCTGCGCTATTTGCGTGTTGTTTGAGGTCTGAGCGTTGAGAATCCGGCATATTGGGTCCGCAGATGACGACCATCACCGTTCGAGACCTCCGGTTGATAGTTGGATAACTGCGAATGGCCGCGGACATCATCGGAGCAGCGTCAGCACCACTGCCTCCCATCACCACGACAAGATTGAGATCATCGCAGCCGACGAGTCGAGCTCGCGCCGCACCGATATCGGCTGCGGTAGGGGGGTGCAGTGGAATCACGTAGCCGCAGTATGTCGTCCGTTCACAGATGGAAGAGGGAAATTCATAGAGATCGGCCAAGGGGTACAGATCAGCCGAGCCATAGACCAACACCTCGTCGTAGTATTGCTCTATTGCTTGGTATGCACCTTCAGCGGTCCAACGCTGCCGAACCACCTGAGGGTCGTCGAGCCCTACAGGTGATCGACAACTTTTACGTCAAGCCCTTTTGAATCCTCAAGCGGTTCGTCAGGCATTTTTTTGCGGGAAGTGCTTGGTCCACCGGTGTCGTTGCTGTCCCGCACTGGTGATCGTCCCTCTTGAAGAGGTCCGTTTTCAAGATCAGTGTTTTTGTACCGGGTCTTTTCCGAATTGGATTGACTACTCGGGGTAGGGTCAGGGCAACAGATGCGGTGGGGACTGAGGTCTCTTGAGTTTGCTGATCCCAGCAAACCGACACCGCCTCATGAAAGAGGTGAGATCCATGGGACTAATTCTCTGGATTTTGGCAGTGATTTTGGTTGTCTCGGGACTTCTTGCAATTTTCCGCAAGGAAATTCTGTGGGGAATCGTTCTGATAGTTGTTGGCCTTCTTGTCGGACCGGGAGGGGTCAGTCTGTTCACCTGAGCGCTGGTCCCTTGCCCACTCGAGTAACGACTATCATCGCTTGGCGTGGTTCCTAGTTCGATAAAGCAAGTGGCGCGTGGCTTCTTGATGGGAGCAGCAGACATAGTTCCTGGTGTTTCCGGTGGAACTGTGGCCCTTTTGCTCGGTATTTACGAGCGTCTCATTTTGAATGTGCGAAACGTGGCGGGCTTTGCGGGTCGTGTTTTGCGGGGTGATGTCGATGGAGGTCGTGCTCGGCTGAAAAGTGTGGAGTGGACGTGGCTTATCTCGCTCCTCGCCGGCATCTTGATGGCGATAGCTGCTTTGTCTGCGGTGCTCGAACGACTCTTAGATGAACAACCGATTCGAATGGCGGGTCTCTTTTTTGGGCTCATTCTCGGATCTGTGATCGTCGCTTGGCGTCTGGTTCGAAAAGTGGATGTTGCGGGCTTTGCCATCATGGTGGTGGTCGCCCTTTTCTTTTTTCTCTTTCTTGGACTGCGAACTGATACCAGTTCCGAGGCGGTGTTGCAGACGGTGACAAAACCGCTGTGGCTGTTTTTTCTGGTCGGTGGCATTGCAATTTGCGCCATGATCTTGCCGGGAATATCTGGATCATTCCTTTTGGTGATGATGGGAATGTATAGCGAGGTCCTTGGAGCAGTGAACGACCGAAATTTTCTAGTGCTCGGTGTTTTTACCGCCGGCTGCGTTATCGGCCTGAGTATGTTTTCAACTTTGCTGGAATGGATGTTGGAGCATCACCACGATCGAGTTCTGGCGGCCATGATCGGTCTGATGCTTGGTTCGCTGCGCGTACTGTGGCCGTGGCCGGCAGGAACCGCAACCACCACGATGTCGTGGCCTCGAGAAGATGTATTGATTCCTATACTGCTGGCTTTTGCCGGCTTCGCCGTGGTCATTGTTGTTGAGCTAATAAGTCATCGTCTGGGAAAAACGGCTTCCAATCGCAGTTGAATTCCGCAACAACTGTTCAAGTGGTGCCGATCAATACTGCAACGGTGCACGAGTTGCTTGGTGATCGTGCTTTCGAAGGGTCCGTCCATCCATCATTCAGTAAGGAACGTGCGAACA
>JBEIGJ010000008.1:0-33367 GCA_040381935.1 Acidimicrobiaceae bacterium
AGGCTTTTGGTCTCGGAGGTTTCGAGGCTTCGGCCTTGGCTGCCGATGAATCGGATCTACATCGGGCCGGGGGTGTTGCTGTCGACATACCAACAGGCTTTGGTGCCGACCTTGGAGATCGCATTCCGGTGCGCGTGCGGGCCACGGCGCGCGGATTGCGGTTCTATGCCCGGCTATTGGCTCTGCGTGACCCGGTGCAATTGGATGAACTCGAGCGAGTTTGCCAGGCCGTTCTCGCTCGATCGTGAGCGCCCGGAAGCGTCGGGCGGAGCGGTCGAGGTCAAAGCGCAGTTGGTGAGGTGACGGTGAGTCATTCTGTAAGCGGGATCCTGTAGGCCGATTGCTCGACCCGGTGACCATCCATCTCTGCGGCCTACCCGAGGAGAGGCCCGTTACCGGGCCGGACGGACCGCCCGCCTCCTCTGCTTGACCTTGCTCCAAGTGGGGTTTGCCAAGCTACGCCGGTCACCCGACGCACTGGTGCGCTCTTACCGCACCGTTTCAGCCTTACCTGTGCCATTGCTGGCCATCGGCGGTCTCTCTCTGTTGCACTTTCCGTGAGGTCGCCCCCACCTGGCTCGCGCCAGCACTTTGTCCTGTGGAGTCCCGACTTTCCTCAGCCGAATACGAGATCCGACCGCGGTCACCCGAATAACTCACCGTCGCCGTCAGTCTACGGTCGGGCCTCCATCCAGAGACCGTGATCAAAAACCGGGATCACTGACTGGAATTACTGACTGGGACTACTGACGGGGATTACTGACTGGAGATCACGAGTCGAGGTATTCGTAAACCATCGAATTCAGGCTCGGGGTCTCGAGAGAAACCGTGGTCCGAGTGCCCGATTCATTCGGGGCGCCGAGGGTGACGGGAATCGGCGACTGAGTTCCAAACGCCGAGGGAACCGCATAGGCCGGTCCGGGCACATCGGTCTCTTCTCGGTATTCAGCGGGAATGGATAATCCGAAAGACGACACTAAACGTGAGGGATTGACCAAGGAACCGATCACTGCGGCATGCCGAGCCTCTTGTTGGCCGATACCCATCGCTGCCGCCCGCAAAGCTTTGTCATTGAGCAGGGGGACATAGGCCTGGTAGGTGGCTCCAGCCAAAGTTTCAAGGGCATAGGCCAAGGCCAAGACGTCGGCTACTGGATCCTCGGTCGGGGGAATACCTGAGGCATCATCGCCAGTGATCAGAGCCAAGGCTGGTTCGACGTAGATGGACTGCAAACGGGGGTTGGGTTTTTCAAAAGCCCGACCGCCGAGATCCTGAGTCAATTGAGCGGTGGCTTCAGCATGGGCTTGGTGATCACTCAAGAATTTGGCTGCCAATGAGGCGGTGTCTCCGCTTAAGAGGCCAGCCGAAGCCACTGCCTGGTAAACGAAGATGGCGTTGTATTCAAGCGAGGTCGCCGTCCGCAAAAGTACGACATCGGTGACGTCTCCGTCGGGGAGTTCATTTGGTTCGGGAGAGTTGCCGATCCGTGCAATTCCCGTCGACTCCGATCCACCGCCACAGGCGGCCAGCAGTGCCCCAAATGACACCGTTGCCCCTCCGGCGAGCAAGAACCGGCGACGACTGACCGTGGCGCGCATGGCGGCATCGGGATTGATGCCTTGTGTCGCGCGGGCGAGACGACTCCAGGTCTGACGGAGTTCGCGATCTTCACGAAATTCGGTCGAAAAGGGGGTCACGTTGAAAGACGTGGGGATCGAGGTCCCGTTGTCTTCGCCAATGACATTGTCATTGGCAGTGGCATTGACATTGCCATTGTCATTAATGGGATGCTGATTCGAGTTGTTCATGGAAGTCTCCGACAAGGACGCGAAAGGGGTTCAGGGATCAGGACGGTACGGCTGGGCTCAAAGGTGCGAGATCGGTCGTCACCAAGAAGGCATCGCTATCGGTGACGGGGGATAGCCCGGCAATGGTGGCCAGGGCAACTGCATGACGCGCTTCGGTGATCATGATCGAGGCCACAAGTGCACTGCCCTCGGTACCGTCGAGATTTTCCAGTAATGAACGGTGGGTGACGACCAACCGATTCTCCAACTCGTGGGCGGCCTGAGCGGTTTGGGTGGTGTTGCGACCAAAGCGTGCCTGCAGGGCCACAAAGAGTTCCTCGTTGCGCGCCTGTGGGGCGGCAGTGCCGATCGTGGCCGAAATGGCCTGAGCGTAAGCATCATGATGAGCGGCCAGAGCCACCAGACTTGGAAGTTGTTCATCACCGGAACCGGCTTCGATGGCCCGGCGATAGAGATCGCGGGCGGCCAGCTCGGCTGACTGGGCAAAACCAAGGAGTTCAACGTCAGCCGACGTCGGACGACGAGGCGGGGTCGTGGTGCTGTTGGTGGCCGGGGTGGAATCAATCGGCGTTGTCACGTTGGTCCTTTCACGGGTACCACTTCAGCATGGTTGGTCAGACATGGTGAGGGCAACTTCAGACTCTAGAAGTCAAGAGCCGACAGTTCGGGTATCCACCCGGCGGCACGGGTCACAGCTTGGTGCCATTGTGACCGTTCGAGGTCGCGATTGGAACCGGAATCGGGATCCACAGTCATGAGCGGAGACCACAATGTGGCGATCTCATCGAGTCCGGACCAGGTTGAAATGGCCAATCCCGCCAAATAAGCGGCTCCGAGAGTGGTGGCCTCGGAGATGGGTGACACGGCAATCGGGGTGGCCGTGGCATTGGCCAAAGCCTGGACGAAAGTGGGGTTGCGGCTCATGCCTCCATCGATCCGCAATTCGCGCACATCGGTGCCCGGCTGGTCGGAGACCAGTGCCTCGAGAAGGTCGGCGCCACGGTGGGCTACCCCTTCCAAAACGGCGCGAACGATATGTGGGCGTTGTGTTCCTCGCGTCAATCCAAAGAGCGAACCCCGGGCCCCGTAGTCCCAATGGGGTGTGCCGAGCCCAATCAGGGCGGGAACGAAGACCACACCGTCACTGGTCGCACATTGGGCCGCGACCTCGTGGCTGTGCGCTGCGCTTTCGATGATGCCGAGGTCGTCACGTAACCATTCGATTGTCGTGCCAGCAGACAACATGATGGCTTCGGCACCCCATGTCACCTCATCGGTTTGGCTCCAGGCCACGATCGGAAAGGTGCCGTGCGCTCCACGTTGGGCGCTGATGGGAGGCGAGGTGTCGAGGCAGACGTCCATCATGGCTCCGGTGCCAAAGGTGCACTTCACCATGTTTTTGCGAACACATGATTGGCCGACCAGCGAGGCTTGTTGATCACCGACCAGTGCTGCTATCGGAGGGGCACCAGCGAGAGCACGAGCTGGTCCGATGACTCCGCTGGAAGGCACGATGTCCGGCAAGCTCCGAAGCGGAATTCCCAAAACCTCACAAACACCTTCGTGCCATCGGGGAGTTGTCCCGCCAGTGATATCGCACAGACCGGTGACTCCGGCATTGCTGTGGTCGGTGCAATGGAAAGCTCCCTCGGACAACGTCCAGGCGATCCAGGAGTCGATAGTGCCGATGCACAGATCAGCAGCCCGCTCGTCTACTGCCTTGCGATCGCCGACGTAGGTTCGTAAGAGCCACGCGGCTTTAGTGGCTGATTGATTTGGAGCCAGGGCGTACCCGTGCTCGGCGGTGATCGACAGGCAATCCCCAACGGTGCGCAGATCTTGCCAACCAAGCGCAGGACCAATGGGGCGACCTGTTGAACGCTCCCAGACAACAGTGGAAGCGCGTTGATTAGCGATGCCGACGGCGCCGACTGGTCCACCATCGATGAGGGCGGCGCGAGCGGTGTCGAGGACCAGGCGAGCCATTTCCATGGCATCGAATTCGACCAGTCCCGGAAACGGCGAGTCGGGAACAAAGGAGATGTGCTTCAGGGATTCGACCCGTGCATCGGGGCGTACCACGGCGCTGCGAAGGCCACTGGTGCCAACATCGATCACCAAGATGGAATCGGATCGTGCGCTGTTCATGAATTGAGTAGTCATGGATTGAGGGGGCGTCGGCCTTGGGGATAGGCGCCCCGGCGTTGCATGGACGAACCGAGCAATCCACCAAAGACGCCCATGGTCATGGTCATGGCCAAGTTGAACATGACCCCACTCCACGCAACGTCGCCCCCACGCGCCAATTTGACGATGATGAAAATCGTTTGGGCCGCAATGTAGGTGGAAGTGGCGGTGACGAGGCCATGAGAGAGTGGCGTTCGTTTTTGCTGATGCCAGGCGGCAACTGATGCACCAAGGAGAAATCCCAAGGCCGCGCCGAAGGAGAGCAAGACGGCTAACCCACTTCCTGAGACCAGGCGGGCGGCAATCGACAAGGGAACAGCAAAAACCAAAGCAACAGAGGCACCGGCGCGAATCGCCGGAATATCCCAGCGATCATTGGCAGTTTCGTTAGCGCCTGAATTGCTATTCGCTGTATTGCTCATGGCCACACCTCCGATGGTGCCACAGAGTTGAATCCGGGCCCCTCCACGGGAAAACCCATCTTCCCCGGATTCAAAATTCCGTTTGGATCGAGTGCCCGCTTCATCGCTACCAGCACATGGTACGCGGGTCCCAGAGTTTCAGCGACGAAACGGGCGCGGTTCAGACCGATGCCGTGATGATGACTGAGATTGCCACCGTGGGCCACGATATTGCGCGCTCCGGCATTCCACAGAGCGATGTAGGTGGATTCGATATCGACCGAGGAAGGATTGGCCGCAAAGGTGAAATACAGACAAGCACCATCTTGATAACTGTGGGAAAGATGGCAGGTGGCGGTTCGTGCTTCTTTCACCGCCAGAATTGCTGCACAGGTGGTCTCGTAAATCTGCGCCAGGTTTGACCAAGGTCCAGCAATTTCCATGGTGTCGACCACGAATCCCTTATGAGTGAGCGCCTGCAGTCCACTGGTGTCATTGCGATGATGCATCCATGCCTCCACGAGGGAAACATCCTTGGGAAAACACCCATCGGTTCCTAGACACTCCTCATCGACGATGGCCATGGTGGCATCAACCGAGGCGATATCTCCTTCATCGAGGACCAGTAACACGCACTCGCTTCCATCGCCGCCGTGACCGCGTTGGCTTTCGCGTCCGTCGTACAGACGCAAGACAGCGGGAGTAGCCCCGCGTTGCATGATGCGTCGACAGGCATCGAGACCAGATGCGAAATCACTGAACGAATAAGCGGCGCGAGATTCGGTCATGGGTGCGGGATGACAGCGCAGCCAAATACGCGTTATCACTCCGAGTGTGCCTTCACTGCCTACGAATACTTGGTTCAGATCGGGACCGACCGCCGAGCGCGGGGTGCCACCTGTACGCACGACGGAGCCATCGGCGAGTACGACCTCCAGGCCAACCACCATGTCTTCGATCTTTCCGTAGCGGGTGGAATACTGACCAGCACCACGACAGGCCACCCATCCACCAACGGTCGAGATCGCAAAACTCTGGGGATAGTGCCCGACAGTCAGGCCCACCGCGCTGAGAGCGGTCTCCAGTTCGGGCCCAAATGTTCCCGGCAGAACTTCTACCACCATTGAAACGCGATCGATATCCAGGACTCCTTGGAGTGCGGTGGTATCGAGAACGACGCCGCCGTAGAGCGGTATCGAGGCGCCACACACGCCACTACGACCTCCGGCAGTCGTCAGTGGGAGTCGTTGTTGATTGCAGTACTTGATGAGTGGTGCAATCTGATCCACAGTCTCGGGGCGACAGACGGCAGCGGCCATCACCGGGACTTCGCCGGCTAGCGACCAATGCATGGCCAAAGGCCACCAATCCCGGCTGGCTTGTGCGAGCCCCAATACTGATGTTTCGGTCGGACACAGTTGTCGCAACTCCTCCAACTGTTCGGTGGAGATCGAGACTTTGGTATGGGTGAAATGTTCGCTGGGGGAATGACCCTCGGCGACGATGAGCGGAATAGGAGCGGTGGGCTCCCGCAGGGGACGTAGCGTGCTGTCACTCATAGCGGGTGTAACTCCTCTTCGGCAATGCCGGCTGCAGTTTCTTCATGGGCGCATAGATCCAAGAATGCAGCAACTTCCTGCTCGATCCGGGATTGGTTCCAGCCGAGGAGCGGCGCGGCCACATTGGCAACGGATTGCGCGGCCATGGACGCTGCTTGTCGGTCGAAAAGCAGGGTACGCGTTCGCCGCGACAAGATGTCTTCCAAAGTGACGGCCATCTCATAGCGAATGGCGTACACGACTTCGGCTGCAAGGTAGGGAAGTCCGGACATCAAAGGCGTGCCAAGGTTGGGTTGTTCGTCGATCATTTCGTTGACAACTGAGACGTCAGTGCCGTACCGGTGGTAGAGGTGGCTGTGTTTTGGATCGCGATTTTTTATACGTTGCCACACGCCCAGACGTGGTGCCCCATGTAAGTGAAGGCGGCGGGTCCGGCAGCGTCGAGTGACTGTTGAATTCGTGCTCGACGACATGCTGGTCGATGAGGCCAGAACAGCATCCACGGTGTCCTCAGCCATCTCGCGGTAGGTCGTGAGTTTGCCGCCGGTAACGGTGATGATGCCATCTCCCGTGGTGTGCACCAAGTGTCGACGTGAAAGATCGGCGGTGCGCGCTGCTTTGCCCGACCGGCCCGATCCTTCGGGTGAGTTCACCTGCTTCACCAATGGCCGTAACCCGCTCCAGACGCCGGTGATATCAGCAGCGGTGATATTCGAAGTCAAATGGGCATTCAATGCGTTGATCACGTAATCAATGTCATCTTTGGTGCATTGCGGATCATCGATTGGTCCTTGGTAGTCGGTATCCGTCGTGCCGACGTATGTATGGCTGAACCCGCCACCGGGCAACGGACCCCACGGAACGACGAAGAGGCTGCGGCGATCTTTGGGGACCGGGATGACCACGGCTATTTCGTTGCGTACTTTGGACCACGGCACCGTGATGTGAATCCCTTTTGCTGGACGGATGGTGTCCACATCGACGTCTTGTTCAAGTCGGCGAACCTCATCGCACCAAACGCCGGCGGCATTGACAACGATCGGGGCACGCACGAGAAAAGAGATGTCTTTCGGTTCACCGTTGCCGTAGGCATCGGGAGCGTGACGCACACCGACCCCGACTCCAGCCAATGAGCCATCTTCGTGACGAACGATTTCTTTGGCGGCAACGTAATTGACGATGACCGCGCCATGGTCGGCTGCTGATCGGGCCAGCGCCAGACATAAACGGGCGTCATCGGCTTGAGCGTCGTAATAGATGTAGGCCGAGGCAAGGCGATTGCTATCAATGGTCGGAATGTAAGAACGTGCTCGATTCCGACGGATCCGGCGGTGTAGCCGACCGATACGTAGGCCACCGGTGATGTCGTACATCCACAATGCTGAACCGAGCGCTCGTGCGATTTTCCGAGAGATGAGTCCATCTCGAGTCAGGATCGGGAGCATGAAGGGCAAGACGGTCACCAGATGGGGTGCGTTGCGGCGCAGTCGCTGGCGTTCGCGCAGTGCTTCGTACACCAGTCGGACCTCACCTTGTTGCAAGTATCGCAACCCGCCATGAATCAATTTCGAACTTTTCGAAGAGGTGCCCGAGGCGAAATCGTCTCGCTCGATCAGAGCGACGCGGAGTCCCCGGGTACTGGCATCGAGGGCTACTCCCAGCCCGGTGATTCCTCCTCCGACGACCACCACATCGAAGGACTCCTGCGCCAGTCGCTGGAGCATCGAACCCCGGTCGAATCGATCGGCTGGTTGCGGTGAACTCACCGGGATCAGAGTAGTGCCTGTCTCCCAAACGGTCTGAGCCGGTGCCCCGATTCATTTCTGTAGACCCATCTTTTTCTCGGTTTTTCTTCGTTTTTTACCATTTGAAGAGTCTCCGATTCTGCGAACCGCGGCGGTGTGGTTCTAGTGTCGGGTTGGCGTTTGGCTCGGGGGATGAAAAAGAGTCGACCGCTCGATGGCTAGAGCTCGAGGGGTTGGTAATGGATATTGCATGGCGTTCATTGGGGGAGTGTCGGGGGCTGGACCCGGAGATCTTCTTCCCCGAAACCGAGGAACAAATCGAGTTGGCCCTAGAGATCTGTGATGGTTGTGGCGTTCGTATTGCCTGTCTCGAACATGCTTTGGCCCGACGGGAGAAGGTTGGGGTGTGGGGTGGCACCACGGAGAAAGACCGTCGACGAATCATTCGCCAGCGCCGACGCACTGCATGACTCGTCAGGCTCGTTGGTCTGACTGACTGGGTAGCCTGGCCCGATGGTCGAAGGGACGACATCGACGTCGGTGAGTTTGGAAGATATTGGCGGCTGGCCAGTTCTGATCTCTCTTTTGCTCGATCGACAGGATTTGTCTGCTGCATTTGCCCGAGCAGCCATGGGCAACATTTTGAGTGGTGAGGCAACACCCGCCCAACTGATCGGGTTCGTGGTGGCATTGAGAGCCAAAGGCGAAACTCCCGAGGAAATTTCTGGTCTATTGGATGCGGTTCTCGAGGCCGCCACCATTGTTCCCCTCGATGAACGAATTCGCAGCCGAGCCATCGACATTGTCGGTACCGGTGGCGACCGTAGTCATTCGATCAATGTCAGCACCATGGCCGCAATCATTGCGGCCGGAGCTGGGGTGCCAGTTTGCAAGCACGGGGCGCGAGCCGCTTCATCTAAATGTGGAACGGCTGATGTTCTCGAAGCTCTCGGTGTGGCAGTCGAACTTGCCCCTGAAGGAGTAAAGTATTGTGTCGAAACGGTGGGCATGGGTTTTTGTTTCGCCCCCCGGTATCACCCGGCGTTCCGCTTCGCCGCTCCGGCCCGGCGTGAGATTGGCGTGCCAACGGTTTTCAATCTTCTGGGCCCGATGGCAAATCCGGGTGGTGTGCGTCGCCAAGTGATCGGTGTCGCCAATCCGGCCGTTGCCGAACGGATGTTGGCCTCGCTTCGTATTCATGGATCGATTTCCTCATGGGTAGTGCATGGTGGCGGCCTCGATGAACTGACCACGACTGGTCCGTCTCAGGTTCTGGAACTGCATAACGGGCACGTCCGGTCGTTCGAAGTCGACCCCGTGCTGCTTGGGTTGGCCCCAGCAATTTCCGAAGAGCTCGTGGGTGGGAGTCCTGAATTCAATGCGTCGGTGGTGCGCTCGGTGCTGGCGGGAGGAACGGGAGCCCATCGCGACATCGCTGTTTTGAACGCTGCAGCTGGGCTGATGGTGGCCGACGCAGCAACATCATTAGAGATGGGCATCGTAAAAGCCCAAGAATCGATCGACAGTGGACGGGCTGCTGACGTTCTCGAGGCGCTAGTGAGAGAATCTCAGTGGGCTCGAACTGAATTCGGGGCCTAATGGGCTCTGGTGGACCGGTTTTCGATCGAAGTTACCGGCAAGGATTGCGCGTTCAGGTACCCGCCTCCTCGGCCAACTTGGGACCGGGTTTCGATGTCCTAGGGATGGCTTTGTCGTTGTACGCCTACCTCGAGGCGGATAGCGAACCGTCTGTTCATTCCCAAGCGCATGATTCAGCTCATCGTTGGGCTTCCGTCGATGAATCGCATCCGGCCCTCATTGCTTTTCGGGCCGCCGGTGGGAGGGGAGCATTGCGAGTGCAGTGTTCGATTCCTTCGGGAAGAGGTTTGGGTTTCTCGGGGGCGGTCCGTGTCGGCGGCGTGTGTTTGGGTTTGGCCGAAGTCGCCGGGATCGAACCCGACGAGTTGCACACCTTCATTGCTGATCGACGTCAGCAGATTTTGGATTTGTCTCGTGAGTTGGAAGGCCATGGCGACAATGTGGCCGCCAGCATCTACGGCGGAGTAACCGCAGTCATTCCTCACGCTGACGGGCGCTCGCAAGCACTTCGTCTGCCCCTTTCTTTCGACCTTTTGACCACGTGCACACTTGCGGTATGGGTACCTTCTTTCCAGACGTCAACGGCCAAGAGTCGACAGACACTGTCGGATTCGGTGGCGCGAGCCGATGTTGTCTTCAATATGGCGCATGCAATGCGATTGGTTGCTGCACTTGCCGAGTTCAGTAACGCCACGGACTTTTCGCATGACTCCGCTCTCGCCGACTTCGAGTCAGGATTGCGATCTTCGCTAGTAGATCGACTTCATCAGGATCGTCGACTGCAGGCGGCACCGTTGAGCAACAAGGCACTGTCGACAATGCTTGCGGCGGGCGCAATGACTGGGTGGTTATCGGGATCGGGACCGACGGTTGCTGCTCTGTGTCGATCAGACCAAGTGGATCATCTGGAACAAAGCCTGGGGCTCGATGAAGAGCTGAAAGCCAGTGGACGCCTCTTGCGACTGAAAATTGATACCGGCGGTCTTCAAGCGGCGCGATGAACTCCCCAGCCCTCAAGTTCAGGTATCGCTCGACGGGGCGAACTCCAGCGGCCCTCACAACGCAGTAAGCGAAGAGTGGGAACGGCGTCTTCCAAGAAGCGACTGACACAGAGCAATTCGTCGACCTCGAGGCGATGTAGCGGATGGAGACGTCTACGACCCTGTTCGATGGGCTCAGATGTCGACGGAGCATCGTTGAGGCGCGGCGAAAGGTGTTCGCCAAGGAGCGCTCCTAGAGGTCCGGCGAGACCCAGGCTGACTGGATCGAGGAGTTGGCCTTCTTGATGGGTCTCGAGCAGGATGCCGCGATCGAATTCGTAGCGAATCCGACCCTGTTGAAGCGAAACTTCGACGGTGACGCGACCTGCAGCTCGTAGTTCATCGATCCGCCGCTGTCGATGTAAGGCCGTCTGGAGTGCCAAGACGCGATCACGCATGAGAGCGGCCTCTTCGAAGCGTTGCGCTTGAGCCAGGGTACGGATTCGCTCGTGCAGTTGTCCGAGAAGTGGCGCCGGATCGTCTGTGAGGGCATTGACAACAAAGCGAACGATGGATCGGTACTGCTCGGCATCCGCAGTTCCCGAACAGGGGCAAAGGGCCACGCCGAGTTGGGCCGCTGAACAAACCGGAGCATCTTGTTGGGGAACGTACCGGCGACCGAGTCGCACGGTGCACCGCCGCAATGGGACTACCGATTCGATGGCTTCGATAACTTGGCGCGCTGTCGACCGACTGGAAAGAGGGCCGATGTACACATCGTTGACGGCGCGGGAGGTGGCGGGGTTCTTGACCACGACCAACCTTGGCCACTCTTCGTCCACAGTGAGACGTACGTAGCAGTATTTGTCAGTTGTTGTGCCGGTGCGGTTGTATTGCGGGGACATGCGCTGAATCAGGCGTAACTCGAGAATGTTGGCGGTCAAAACATCGGGTGTGGGGATGTGGTGGATAGCGGTCACTTGGCGGAGCAATGTTCCAACTTTGCGCCGTGTTTCTGAGGTACTGAAGTAACTGCGGACCCTTTGGCGGAGATTGGTGGCTTTGCCGATGTAAAGAATTCGCCCATTCGGACCAGCAAACAAATAGACACCGGGAGACCGCGGGAGGTCCTCGGTCAGGCGCAATTTCGCAGCCTGAGGATGGGTCTCCAATTTCGGTAGTCCGACGAGGTCATCGAGTCCAAGGACTCCAAAACCAGCAGCCCGTTCCAAAAGGAGGTGAAGCAGATCACCAGTGGCCAAAGCATCGTCGAGTGCTCGGTGGCTTGGCTGATGCGGGAGACGGAAGTGCGATGCCAAAGTCCCAAGCTTGCAGTCCTTGACTTCATCGCGGACCAGACGACGGGCGAGGGGCACGGTATCGATGATCGGGTTGTTCAAAGGTTCGCGATCGTCGCGCACGAGGGCAGCATTGAGAAATGAAACATCAAATCGGGCATTGTGCGCCACGATGACTGCGTCGCCGATGAAATGGGTGAGTGTGCCAAGAAGGGATTCGATTCGAGGCGCGGGCAACACCATGGCCTCGGTGATTCCCGTCAAGATGGTGATGAAAGGAGGGATTGTGCATCCGGGATTGACCAAGGTCTGGAAAGTGCCGATGCACTCGCCACCTCGATACTTGGCCGCACCAATCTCGGTGATGCGGTCATCCTCGGGTGAGCTTCCAGTGGTCTCGAAGTCGATAACACAAAAGGTGACCTCACTCAACGGGGTGCCCATTTCGGCGAAAGTACGTTGAGCACCAGAAACGGCCATTCCCAGAGTGTTCCCGAACAGATGTACCCTGTCAAGTATGGGTGGTATCAAAGGCGAAGCAGAGCTCTCTGAGTTGGGTGATGGCTGTCTGGCGTATGTTCAGCACGACGGTAGTTGGGGTTGGAGTAATGCCGGCCTGGTCGTTGGAGATGGCGCTTCGCTACTCGTCGACACCTTGTTCGATCTCCGCTTGACCCAACGCATGCTCGATGCCCTGCAACCGCTGACGCGCACGTCACCAATTCGTTCATTGGTGAACACCCATGCCAACGGCGACCATTGCTATGGGAACCAGCTCGTCAAAGATGCTGAAATCATTGCCTCCACGGCAGCAGCGCATGAGATGTCCGAGGTTCCACCTTCGATGTTGGCCGCTTTGAATGCCGCACCAGGTGAAATCGGCGAACTCTTTCGGCGATTCTTTGGCGACTTCTCTTTCGACGGTATCGACCTTCGCCTGCCGACGCGGACTTTCGATAGTCGGCTCGAAATTGAAGTCGGTGGTCGCATCATCGAGTTGATTGAAGTTGGTCCGGCGCACACTCGTGGCGATGTCATTGTCTTCGTGCCTGACGCGCAGACGGTCTATACGGGGGACATTTTGTTCATTGGTGGTACGCCGATTGTCTGGGCTGGACCTCTTTCAAATTGGGTGGCCGCCTGCGATCTGATGTTGGGAATGGACATCGAGACAGTCGTGCCGGGTCATGGGCCAGTGACGGACAAGCAGGGCATTGTGAAAGTGCGCGACTACTTATCTTTCGTAGAGACCGCAGCGACTGAAAGATTTAATGCAGGTGTCGATGCTTTCGATGCGGCGCGGGAAATAGCTCACCTGATTGGAGCTCAGAGTTCGTCCTATGCCGGCTGGGGCGAGGCCGGACGCATCGGGGTCAATGTGGAGACCGTGTATCGAACTCTCGATCCTTCGCATGAGAGTCCGAACGTGGTGGAGCAGTTCCGTCGGATGGCCCTTCTCGAGACAGACTGAGATACGACCGACGCACAGCAAGGATCCAGCCGACAAGCACAGCGATGGCGAAAATCAACCATTGAATGCCATAGGAGAGATGCGGTCCAGCGGAGAGTTCGGGTTTGGCCACGGGCTGGACGGCCAGGTCTTCTGCGGGATCGGAGATTTCCAGGGCCAGGGCAATCGGGAGTAGCGGCGCATCGATTTGTGCTGCCAACCGATCGAGATCCAGACGGAACAATTCTTGTCGGTCGCCTGCTGACTCGGTGGGTTGTCCAGTGCGGCGCTCCTCACTGGCTCGAATCGCCCCGACGACTCGTACCTGACCGGATGGGGGAGCGGGAATGTCGGCATCTAAGGGTACGAAACCGCGCAGCACAATGACTGCCCGACCGTCCTCGAGTAGGAGTGGAGTAGCGATGTTGACTCCAGCGCGACCGCCTTGGCTGCGATTCAGAATCAGAACCTGATCTTCGGGGATATAGGTACCGACCGCCCCCACTCGTCGCCAAATCACAGCGTCGGGATCCGAGAGATCAATATCTTCGATCGGAATCACAGCGTCGTCGGTACGGGCTCGAACTAATTCGTTGAATTCTTTTCGTTCATCAAGACGGTTGAACTGCCAAAACGACAAATTAACCATCACGACAATACCGATCAGGCAGATGACGTGGAAGACCAACCACCGCGGCTGACGAACGAAGGCCGACATGGCCTCTCACGGTACCGCCAACCCTGTCGTCTGTGGCACGCTTGACGGGTGGCACAAAGCGAGGAATTTCCCAATTTCAAGATCCCCCATGCCGACAAGATCGAGTGGATGATCGAAACCAATGGCTGGGCGCTGGAACCAGTGATACCGGATTACCAAGCAGACCCACCGCAGCCGGGATACGGCTACTCGATTGGATTTCCTCAGACTTTCACTTTTCCAGAAGTGGTTATTTTCGGCCTGACGCCCGTGGCTATTCGTGGGCTCTTGGATTTAGTCGTCGATCAACTGCGCGGTGGAGTCGACATTCCGCTCGGTACTCCGCTGGTAGGGCTATTGGATAATGATCTGCGCTGCGTCTTTGCTGAGGTGAATCTCGATCAACACGGGCACCTTTTCGCGACCGCAGTGAGCTGGCATCGCGGAACTGATTTTCGGATGGTGCAGTTGGTGTGGCCCGATCGCTCGGGTTGGCTGCCGTACGAATCAGGGTTCGAGAGCGCACTGTCATTGGCGCAACCAATGATCGGTCAATTGGAGAGCGCGTGAACTTCAGTGATTCGAGTACGAGCAAGGCGCAGATCAGCAATGTTGTCCAACAGGTGGAGGAGTTTGCTCTGTGGCTCATGAGGTGACTGCCCCTGCTTTGCAAAGATTACGAAGGCTGTTGAACCAGCGTGTTCGACCGGCAATCGTGTCTGCAGTTCAAAAAATGGAAGTTGCAGCCAGCCCAGAGTTGTTCGAAACTCTTCCTATCGAGATGGTTGCTTCGCTGGGGCAAAGACCCTTTGCCATCGGAGACTCTTGGGGACGCCCCTGGCATACGACCTGGTTCGCAATGCGCGCTCGAGTTACCGACGATATTGCGACCCTTTTGGCCGCCGGGGACCGACACGAGTTGGTAGCGCATATCGACCTTGGTTTCACTGGGCGCGGCGATGGCTTTCAGGTCGAGGGTATGGTCTGGCACAACGGCCAGCGGGTACAGGCGGTTCAGCCCGATCGTCGTCTGATACCGATTGAACTGTCCGCTGACGATGGAGGATCGCTGGCGTCGAGTTCCGTGGAGATTTGGGTGGAGGCGATGGCCACCCCAATCATTGCCGGTCATGAATCCGGCTATGGGCCGACTCATCTGGGCGACCCCGCAACTGCGGGAGATACACCGCTGTATCTTTTGCGACGAGCTGAACTGGGCGTATTGAATCGCGATGTCTCCGACTTGGCGGTGATGTTGCACGCGCTGATGGACCTCATCATCGATCTCGATGAACGCGATCCGCAACGTGCCCGCCTCTTCGCCATGGTCGAAGATGTGGAACGGGTCCTCGATATCGCCGATGTCCCTCGATCAGCCCATCGGGCCGTGCGATTCCTTGAGCAAAGCTTGCGTGATCTGCCAGGCAACAAAGCGGGAAATGATCCGCATCGGATCGTTGCTGCTGGACATGCGCACTTGGACACAGCATGGCTGTGGCCACTTCGAGAGACTCGACGCAAAGCGGTACGAACTTTTGTCAATGCGGTCGGACTGCTGAAGCGCAATCCCGATGTCGTCTTCAGCCACAGTCAAGCCCAGCACTATGCCTGGGTCGAAGAAGATGCTCCTGAGGTTTTCGAGGCAGTGCGCACTTTGGTGGCAGAAGGTCAATGGGAGCCCGTTGGTGGGATGTGGGTGGAGACCGATCTGAATCTTCCCAGTGGAGAAAGTCTGCTGCGGCAGTTCGTTCACGGACAACGAGCATTTGCTCGGTGGTTTGGCCAACGGAGCACGGTGGCCTTTCTTCCTGATGACTTTGGATACCCGGGGAGCCTTCCGCAAATTGTGCACCATGCCGGTAGTCGATGGTTCTTCACCCAAAAAATGAGTTGGAGCGAAACTAATACCTTCCCTCATCACACGTTTTGGTGGGAGGGAATCGATGGCTCGCGTTTGTTCACTCACTTCAGTCCAGCTGATACCTACAACGCATTGTTGACGCCATCGCAAATGCGTTACGCCGCGCGTAATTTTCGCGACCATCGGGGGGCATCGCATTCGCTGGTTCTCTTCGGACACGGTGATGGAGGGGGAGGGCCAACTCAAGAAATGGTCGACCGTGGCCGCTTGACGAGCCTGTTGCCTGCAACCCCCACCGTTGATTTTGGCTCGGTGACATCGTTCTTCCAGTCCGCTCAAGAGGAATACGCCTCAGGGGCTCCGGTTTGGGTGGGAGAGATGTACCTGGAAAAACACCGCGGAACGTTCAGTTCGCAAATTCGCACCAAGCAGGGCAATCGTCGCTGTGAACAACTTCTTCATGAACTGGAATTATGGTCAGCGGTTATCGGCGAAGAACAGCCGGTTCTTGGTGTCTTGTGGCAAAGAGTTTTGACCCAGCAGTTCCACGACATCATTCCCGGATCCTCCATTGCCTGGGTACATCAAGACGCCCAAGATGAACACCTGGAAGTGGCAGAGACCATCGAGGAACGACTCACCTCGCTACTGAGTCCGTCTCAATCGGAACGACGTACCGCAACAGGAGACCCGGTCATCTTCGAGGTTCTGAATCCCGCCCCCGTTGGGCGTCGTGAGGTCGTTACTGATGGCGACCGCGTTGCGTGGGCCGAAATCCCGCCCTTTGGATCAATTGCGACGGTGTTTTCGGCCGCGTCACCCTTGCCCGATGACGTGTTTCCCGTTGAGTATCAGCGGAGTACCGATGGTTCGATCACCCTTTCGAATGGGAAAGTTTCGTGCACCATCGATAGCCAAGGCGGTGTCTCACGTCTGGAGTCCCATGACACTGGACGTAATGTGATTGGAGCGGTGTTCGAAGGACTCACCGACCGTGAAAGCGATATCAATTCGGCCGTCGGCCATCTCGTCATCGGACGAGACACGCCGGCCGAGTACGACGCCTGGGATATTGACCGGGCCGATGCCGATGCGCCCGGGATTCCTTTGTTGTCATTGAGCGCTCCGGTCGTGGACATCGCTCACCCCAGTCATGTCCGGGTCAGTGCAGTTTTCAGACACGGGGCGTCATCATTCGTTTTGCGGTGGACTTTGAGAGCGGATTCGGCTCGAGTCGATCTGCAGTTGGAAGCTGATTGGCACGGGTCCAATGAACGGCTGCAGTGGATGATGCCGGTCAATGTTTTGGCACGTGATGCGGTTTGTGGAATCCAGTTCGGACACGTGCGTCGCGCTCGCCATCAAAACACCACTTGGGATGCTGCTCGTTTCGAAGTTTGCGCCCACCGTTACGTCCATGTCCACGAGCCTGGTTGTGGCGTTGCACTCCTGGCCGATGGCCCACGCGGCTATGACATCCGAGATCATCACTTAGCCCTGACATTGTTGCGAGCCCCTCAGTTCCCTGATCCGCTCTGCGATATTGGCCCGCAGGTCATTGAGTGGAGTATCTGGCTGGGCGATGGTAGTGGCGACATAGCCGATGTGGAAGCAGAAGCCGCCCGCGTGGCCCATCCGCTCCGCATTCATCGCACTGACCCCGAACCTCACGGGTCAGTGAACCAAGGATCCTTGCGGCGCGTGGCTCCGATATCGGTCGATGCTCGGGGAGTCATGGTCAGCGCGATCAAAATGGCCGATGATTCCAGTGGCGATCTCATTGTGCGGCTGTGGGAGTGTCGCGGGGCTCGCGCATCGGGGGACGTGTACTTGGCCGGACGCTTGCGGGACTCGACCGTGCAGGTCATGCGCTGCAATGCTTTGGAAGAGCCAAAAACTGATGTCTCTCTAACCGCTCAGCCGGGGGACCTTCCATCCGGTGATTTGGACGACTCAGTGATCATCAATTCAGGGCCGATGAAATTGCAGATGGCCCCATTCGAAATACGAACGTATCGCCTGCATGAAGTCTGATCGGCTCTGTCCGGCCAGGAGATAGAGCCGGTCCCAGCCGGTCAGAAAGGTGATTCTCTTGGCACACTGGAGTCATGGCGACCCTGCAGTCAACTCTGATCTTCGATGGTGATTGCGCCTTTTGTACGCGCTGTGTGGAGTGGGCCAAGGACCATTTCGGGCGTGTGCCGATCATCATCCCTTGGCAACAAGCCGATTTACCCGCCCTGGGACTCACCCCGGAGCAATGTGAGACTGCAGTTCAGGTCGTCGATGATGGGGGCCGGATTGGCTCGGGCGAAGTTGCTGTCGCCCGATTGCTCATTTTTGCCGGCAAAGGCTGGCAGGTGCTGGGACGCGTCATGTTGATTCCTGGTATCCGACATATATGCGGACTCGGGTATCGCTGGGTGGCTCGTAATCGACATCGCTTGCCCGGAGGGACTGCGGCGTGTGCTCTTCCGAACAGTGAGACATCCCGCTCGGATGGAGAAATTCGATGACCGGGGATAACAATGAGGGCATGACATCCCCGCGTGACCAATGGCAGGGCGCCTTCGAATCATCCCCAGTGCGACCGGGACCATTTCAGACCATGTCTGGGATTCCCCTCGAACCGGTGTACGGCCCCGAAGATGGCGAATTTCCTGGCGTCTATCCGTACACCCGCGGGCCTTATGCCTCGATGTATCGATCCAAGTTGTGGACGATGCGGATGTTCGCTGGGTTCGGGACCGCGGTTGAAACCAATCAGCGGTTCAAAGACATCTTGAAGGCTGGTGGCGACGGATTGTCGACTGCTTTTGATATGCCGACTCTCCTCGGATTGGACTCCGACGATCCGATGGCGCTCGGCGAGGTCGGCCGGTGTGGTGTTGCGATCGACACCCTGGCCGATATGAACGATCTCTTTGCCGACATCGATCTGGCGAATATCACCACATCGATGACCATCAACTCGCCAGCGGCAGTGATTATGGCCATGTTCGTAGCCCAAGCCGAACAAGCAGGAATAGCGCGAGAGCGTCTGGGTGGAACTCTGCAAAACGACATCTTGAAGGAATATCAAGCACAAAAGGAATTCGTCTTTCCACCTCGTCAGTCCATGCGACTGGTTCGCGACACCGTGGCCTTCACGGCCGCGGAAATGCCCCGTTGGAATTCCATCTCTATTTCCGGATATCACATTCGCGAAGCCGGATCGACTGCGGCAGAGGAGTTGGCATTCACTCTGGCCAATGGCTTTGCCTATGTCGAGTTGGCCCGACAAGCCGGACTCCCCGTCGACGCCTTTGCCCCTCGTCTCTCGTTCTTCTTCAATGCTCATATCGACTTCTTCGAAGAAATTGCCAAATATCGCGCCGCTCGGCGGATCTGGTCGCGCTGGATGAGCAAGCGTTACGGAGCCGAGGCTGAGAGGTCATTGCAGCTTCGTTTTCATACCCAGACTGCAGGAGTATCGCTCACGGCCCAGCAACCCGAGGTGAATATCGTCCGAACTGCGATCGAAGCCTTAGCTGGAGTCCTCGGTGGCACCCAGTCTCTGCATACGAACTCGATGGATGAAGCCTTGGCACTCCCCACCGAGCGGGCAGCCCGAATCGCTTTGCGCACTCAGCAGGTCATTGCCCACGAGACCAATGTTGCCCATGTTGCCGATCCACTCGGGGGTTCGTATTTCGTCGAATCCTTGACCGATGAAATGGAGAGGCGGGCCGAGGAGTTGTTCTCGGTGATCGATGAGATGGGCCAGGGATCAATGTTGGAAGGGTGCATCAAGGGCATCGAAGAAAACTGGTTCCAAGGTCGCATTGCCGATAGCGCCTATGAATTGGAGAGGTCCTTCAACAGAGGAGAACGTGTCGTTGTCGGTGTGAACCGATTCCTCGAGGGCAATGATGATTCTGATCTCGAAACTTTACGAATCACCAATGAAGATGAGAAGAGGCAGCGTCAGCGTTTGGCCGCCGTCAAACAAGACCGAAACGAAAATGCGGTCATTGATGCACTGGATCGATTGGCCAAAGACGCTGTCGACCCCGAAGTGAATCTCATGCCAGCATTGGTGAATGCGTCGCAGGTCTACGCGACTGTTGGTGAAATGATGAACACCATGGCTGGTGTCTTCGGTCGCCATGTCGAAGTTCCAACAATCTGATGAGTGATCGGCTCATCAATGGTTGTCGTTTTCATCGCCGGCAAAATTCGTGCTGGTGTGTCTTAGAGGAGGACTGCTGTGGCCGAACATGAAGCGTTGAGAGTTCTAGTGGCCAAAGTGGGCCTTGATGGCCACGATCGCGGTGTGAAAGTTGTGGCTCGTCTCTTGCGTGATGCGGGCATCGAAGTGATCTACACCGGACTATTTCAAACTCCTGAGACAGTGGCCGCTGCTGCAGTGGATGAAGATGTGGACGTGATCGGTTTGTCGATGCTTTCAGGAGCACATATGACCTTGGCTCCCTTAGTTGTCGAGGCTGTTCGAGCCCGCGGCGTGGACATTCCCGTCGTCCTTGGCGGAATTGTTCCACCAGTCGATGTTGCAGCCTTAAAAGAGGCAGGGGTGGCTGAAATTCTTGGACCTGGGGCTGGT
Source organism: Acidimicrobiaceae bacterium (assembly GCA_040381935.1). Lineage (GTDB taxonomy): Bacteria > Actinomycetota > Acidimicrobiia > Acidimicrobiales > Ilumatobacteraceae > Casp-actino8. The sequence goes on from JBEIGJ010000008.1 coordinate 20,189, forward strand.
GGAGACGACGTCGTCGCCGCTGTACGACGCGCCGCTAGTCAATCGCAAAACGCTTGATCACGGCGCGAACTATTGCAAGCCGTGGAGGGCACCGCCGTCGAGGGGAATGGCCGACCCGGTGATGAATTTGGCGTGGATGGAACACACAAAGGCCGCTACTCGTCCAAAGTCATCTGGATCTCCGAGATGTCCAGTGGGTACCGAGTCGGCAAGCGCCTGCGGATCGGAGTAAATCGCCGACAAACGGTCGGTGAGATGGAGGCCCGGTTGGAGGGAGTTGACCGTGATGCCGTCGGGGGCAACTTCACGGGCCAAAGTTTTGAGAAATCCGGTGACTCCAGCGCGTGCCGTATTCGACAGAATGAGTCGATCGATTGGCTCGCGAACTGAGGACGAAGTGATGGCCACGATCCGACCCCATTGACGCTCTTTCATCTGTGGAACCACCGCCAGACACATGGCCACTGTGGAGAGCAAGTTGAGATTGAGGGCCTCTTGGTATGCAGCAAAGGGAGTAGATGCAAAATTGCCGGGTGGCGGACCGCCAGCATTGGCAATGAGGATGTCGATACTGCCCATCGTCGCTTGTGCTTTTTCCACCATGGTGGCAACGGCAATCGGGTCACTCACATCGGTCACCAATGTCGAGACCAGTTCCGTTGGCGAAATGGCACGAGCCGCGAGGGCCAGTTTCTCTGCAGATCGTGCCACCAGCGTCACTCGTACGCCTTCGGCAGCGAGAGCCCGCGCCGATGCCAAACCGAGTCCGCTTGATGCTCCGGTAACGAGTGCATTTTTTCCTTGGAGGCCAAGATCCATTGGTCGACTCTCATTTCTCTTTCAATTGGGCTAGTAGTGCCGGCATTGACGATAGGTCTTCGTTGCGGCGAGTGTATTTGATCTAGATCTGAGCCAGGACTCGATGCAAACGGGCATCAGCTGAGGGACGGGCTCCGACATGTTCGATCACCCACGCTGACACTTGAGTGGCAAAGCGTGCGGCTTCTACTGCGGTTTCACCGCGTAAGTAGCGCGCCAGGAATGCTCCGGCAAAGGAATCGCCAGCACCGGTGGCATCGACAAGATTGTTGGTTGCAGGAGGTATTGCCGTAGCCGTGTCTCCTTCCACTACGAGTGCGCCATCGGCATCGAGTTTGAGCACGATCAACGCATTGGGAAACAGGGAAGTGAGTCCCCGAGCAATATCGATGGGCTTGGTGAAACCCGTCAAGACCTGTCCCTCTTCTTTATTCGGAAGAATGATGTCGATTGATAGGTCGGTGGTGAAACTCAAAAAAGTATCCACCCCCATTTCTTGGATCATCTGAAATGATCCAGGATCGAAAGACACTGTGGCGCCGGTGCTTTGCGCCAAACGGGCTGCTTTACGGGCCGCTGATCGCGGTGGGTCGGTAAAGAATGACCAGGCCGTCAGATGTAAATGACGAGAAGTCGTGATGGCATCGGTTGGTAGTTCTGATGACAAGAGGTAAAAGTCGGCGCCATGTCCCGACACCATTGATCGCTGGCCGGTGTGGTCGACAAAGACCGCCACCGAACCCGTGGAGTGGGCTTCGGTCTCCACGAGATGAGAGTGGACTCCTTCACGATCCAAATCTTCTTGTGCAAGTTGGCCAAAACGATCACGACCGATTTTGCCAATGAAACGTGTCGCCATACCGGAACGACTGGCCCACACCGCAACATTGGCGGCGCTCCCTCCCGGAGTCAGCATCACTTCACCGAAAGTGTCCCCACCTCGAAGCAGCTCATTATTGGTGCGAATGAGAACATCCCAGGCAAAGTCTCCGAGAACGCATAGCGGAACAGGGTGAAGATCGTTTGGTGTTCGAGCGTTCGTCATGGTTGCCGTGATCGGTGTCATCTTCGTGGGCTTGGCGTCGAAACTACTGCTCACTTCGATGAGGGTATCTGCGAGACTGAAATCAATGTCTTTTAAAAACCCTCCCACGGTGTCGCCGCCTGCCTCGGACGGGACTGATTCACCTGCACGACCAGCCCATCCACCCCGAGTTTTCAGCCCGGTGGTAGTTACTGCGCTAGCCGCAGTTTGGATCATCTGGGGTTCGACCTACCTTGGTATCAAGATTGGCCTTGAAACCATGCCTCCTTTTTTCATGCAGGGCACGCGCTTCGTCTTGGCCTCGGTGGTAATGCTTGCGGTGCTCCGGATTCGCCATGTTCCCTGGCCGAGCGCTCATGAGATTCGCAACGCATGTTTCATCGGGATACTGCTCCTCGTTGGTGGTCTGGGTCTGGTCACAGTTGCCGAGGACCGTGGAATTGATACCGGGATGGTGGCCACGATCATTGCCATCCAACCGATGTTGATGTCTTTGTGGGGTGGTCTATGGCGGAATTGGCCGCGACGAATCGAATGGATTGGCATGTTGATTGGTCTGGGCGGAGTGGCCATCTTGATGTCTGATGGCGGGTTATCGGGTTCGTGGAACGGAATATCCCTGGTCTTCATCGCCTGTCTGTGTTGGAGTTTCGGTTCGGCCTTGAGTCGACGAATCCAAATGCCGCAAGGTTTCATGGCCACGGGAATTGAAATGGCCGCCGCAGCCGTTGTCTACATGGCCCTTTCATTGTTGACGTCCGAAGAGGTCAGCGTCCCAAGCTTGCGTAGCTCACTGGCTCTGGCCTATCTGGTGGTGTTCGGGTCGATAGTGGCCTTTACAGCTTTCACTTTTCTGATTGCCAAAGTTTCGGGTTCGCTGGCCATGAGTTATGCGTACGTCAACCCAGCCATAGCAGTAGTTCTTGGCGTGCTCTTCAGCAATGAAGTGCTTTCTGTCAACATGACCTTTGCTCTACCGGTTATCCTCATTGGCGTGGCAATTGTGACTAATGCGTCTCGTTCCTCGGCGGCGCGGTCGCTGGTTATCGGAGTTGACTCATGACTAGCCGACGAATCTCTTTCGTCTTGGGAGGCCTCGTTGCTTTGAGCGCCTGTGGCGGATCTTCGGGTTCCTCGATAGCAAGTTCTCCCGTAGCGAGTTCGACGGTGACCGAATCTTCGAATTCGGCAAACAATCAAGGGAGTGTGGTGTCTGCAACAACTGCAGTTCCACCAGTCACTGTGGGTGTTGATCCAACGAACCTCCTCATTGATTCTTCTCTGGACATTGCGGCAATCGATGGCCCAGTCGTGCTCTGGTTTTGGGCACCTGGTTGAAGTAGTTGTAACGCAGAAGCCCCCTCGGTCGAGGAGGCAAACGCAAAATTTGGCCAAGTTGGAGGCGGGCCGGTGACTTTCTTGGGAGTTGCCTGGAATGGCTCGCGCCAATCGATGCAGGACTTCGTCGATCGCCACGGCCTCACCTTCCCTTCGCTGGTGGATATTGATGGTGAAGTTTTCGGTCGCTACAACGTGCCCTCTCAGCCGGCATGGGCCTTCATCGATGACCAAGGTCAGGCCACCACGGTCCTCGGCAGTTTGAGCGCGTCAACTCTGGAGGGTTACGTGAGCCAGCTGGTGGAGAGCGTCAATTGATTGCCTGAACTTCAGCCAGAAGTTCGCGGAATTGGTCATCTGGTTGCGACATACCTTCCGGAGGCTGGATCATGATGGCTTGAGTGAGGCCGCGATACCACTGAGTCAGAACTCTGGGCATCTCGGACCAGGTGCCACTGGGCAGGAGACTGAACATCATTTCGTCGGTCAAGAGTTCGTCGAGCTGCGACCAATTTCCCTCGCGGGTGAGGGTTTGTAGATCCTTGCCCACATCGGCCCAACCGAAGAGTTCGAGAGTTCGTCGATAGGCCGGGGTCGAATACAAAAACGCAAGAACAGCCCGTTGATTGTGCAGACTTTTTTCAACATCGCTTTCTGTCCGACCAGTGATCAATGGACTGGCGGTAGCCACGGTGAGCATCGGTCGGGGATTCGATGCCAAACCTCGTTGTAGCGCCGGGAGAGCTCGTTCTTCGAGAAATCGTGGATGGGAATTCGTTGGGTGGGTGACGAACCAGTCGGCACAGCGACCGGCGAGTTCGATTGCTTTGTCGTTCACGCCGCCCAACAGCAATTCGGGACCGGCGTGGAGGAGAGGCCCAGGATTGAAAAAGGGCTGGAGCCGATTGAGGCGATAGTTCTCGGTGTTGACTGCGAGAGGTTCACCAGTTTGGAAACTGTGCCAGCAGGCTCGTACGGCAATGGTGTAATCCTCCATCTTGCGAATTGGGTTCGACCAGGCGACCCCAAATCGTCCCTCGATGTTCTGTCGAATCTGGGTACCGAGCCCCAATCCAAAACGCCCTCCACTGAGCCGAGACAAATCCCAGGCCTGAAGTGCAAGAAGCATCGGGCTTCGGGGAAAAGCCAGGGTCAAACTGGTTTGCACCCTCAGGGTGGTGGTGTGTTCGAGAGCCAAAAGTGCGACTGCCATGGAGTCATGAATTGTTTCGGGAATTTGCAGTACGTCGTATCCCAGTTGTTCGACGTACAGCGCATAGCCACCGATTTCACTGAGTACCAGGCGATCGCTCATACCGGCAACGACGATCATGAGATACTCCCGATTTTTTGTTCCAGCATGATGAAGAACTGTTCCGGGGCGTGATGACACGATTGAAGTTCCTCGTTACCGAGGAGCAGTTCATAAGTGCCATCAGGTTTGTGCACAAAGACTGCGGGTGCCGTGAAGTCGGCGATTTGCCCCAGTTCAACAGGAACTTCGTCGAGGTGGACTAGCTCGATGTCGACCGCATGAGCAGTCGAAAAACTCTCGGCACAACGATCCCAAGCCGGACGACGACGTACTGAACCGTGGGTGATGTCGCACAACGCACAGTGCTCTCCGGCGAAAGTGCGTCGGAGCAGGTAATTCAACTCACCGAGCACGGTTCCGCGGGCGTTGTAGACACCGATGATCCGAGTTCGGGCCAACTCCTGGGGGGACATCTGTCCATCGTGACACAACGACGGATTGTCCAATCGCCCGATCGAATAAGCCCAGGTCACACGATTGCTCTCGCATTCGCCAGGAATTCCTCAAGGGATTTTCTCAAGGTTGTCAGCAGGGGGACCGATAGATCTCCTCGTGAAGAAATCAGTGAAGTTCAAGTCGATCAAGTGTCAGCCCATCAAGTTTGCGGCCCGTACCGCTTTGGTGTCGTTGTGTTCTGCCGCTGCCCTCGGATTTGTCGGGGCGCCAGGCGCAATGGCCACCAACTCCACTCGTATCCCCATGGTTTCGACGGCCAATGGTCTTTCGTACACGGTCCAAAAGAACGATTCGTTGATCGGTATCGCCAATCGTGCGGGGATCTCGCTTGGCAGCCTTTTGAAGGCCAACAAGTTCACGAAGTCCTCGGTCATCCAGCCGGGTCAGGTCATCAAACTTCCAGACAATGCAGTGGCCCCAGAAGCATCCGCAACGGGATCTTCTTCGGGACCGGTGGCCTATACCGTGAAAAAGGGCGACTCTTTGACTGCCATTGCCGCTCGCGTCAAAGTGTCATTGACCGCTCTGTTGAAGGCCAACAATTTCACCAAGTCTTCGGTGATTCATCCTGGTCAGACCATCATGCTGCCCAGTGGTGCAATTCTTCCGGCTTCATCGTCAGCTGCCACTGCGACGTCGTCAACAACTGTCAATGCTCCTGCAGAGTCGGCCAAGGGCAGTGGCGACAGTGCACCTGAGAAGTTGGAGACCTACAAAGTGCAAAGTGGAGATTCGTTGATCGCCGTGGCGTCCAAGGCCAAAGTGTCCCTCGATGCCTTGTTGAAGGTGAATGGCTTCACCAAGTCCTCGGTCATTCATCCAGGCCAGATAATCAATTTGCCGATCGGAGCGGCAACGCCGTCAACGCGAGTGCAGACCATGATTGCCTTTGCCAAAGCGCAGGTGGGCAAGCCCTATCTCTTCGGTGCCGCTGGTCCCAACAACTTCGACTGTTCCGGTTTGGTGCGAGCAAGTTTTGCCAAAGTTGGGGTGTCTGTTCCCCATCAAAGTCGAGCACTTGCTGTTCTCGGAACCCCAGTTGACTGGCGGAACCAGTCGATCCAGGCTGGTGACTTGATCTTCACCTTCTCTGGCCGTGATACGACGCAGATCGGCCACGTTGCCATTGCGATCAGCGCAACCGAAATGGTGGAAGCGTTGAGTCCAGGCAAGAACGTCAGCATCGCTCGAATCCCCAGCAAGGATCGCATTCAGGAAGTGCGTCGCCTTCTCTGATTTTGGATTACGTCAGCGACGTCGTCGGTACAACGAGACGTTCATCGAGACAGGGTGGAGAACATGGCTAACCAGCAGATTCCGGTGTTGAGAACTTTGAGCGTCGATATCAAGGACCGCATTGTCAAGGTGATGCTCAATCGTCCAGAACGCCTCAATGCACTTTCGGTTGAAGTGCTGGAGGAGATCATCGACGTTGCAGCCTGGCTGAGCTCTCGCGTTGACGTGAGGGTTGCAATCCTGTCCGGATCTGGTCGGGCTTTTTGCGCCGGTTTCGATTTGGAGGATTTCACTCGTGGCGATTCGGGGAATTCTTCCGAGGGTCACTTTGCCCGGCGGTCTGCAGACACCGGTCGACGGGCCGCTGAAGCCTGGACGAACATCCCCCAGATTTCGATCGCTGCCATCCACGGCCATTGCGTTGGAGGAGGGGTGGTACTTGTTGGAGCCTGTGATCTGCGTTTGGCAGCCGATGATGCGACCTTCATCATTCCTGAAGTCGATTTAGGAATTCCTCTGGCGTGGGGAGGCATCCCGCGTTTGGTTCGAGAAATTGGTCCAGCACTCACCAAGGAATTGGTATTGACCTGTCGTCCATTTGGAGCAGTTGAAGCTCGTGATATCGGATTCATCAATCGAGTGGTACCGGTTGCGGATCTCTTGGTGCAATCGGAGGGTCTGGCTCGCCAACTCGCAGCCAAGCCGTTGTATGCACTGCGGACGACGAAGGAACAGGTCAACGCAGTCCTGGAGGAAATGGTCGGCACGCGGAGAAATGCGGCCGATGCGGATTCGTTGGTTTTCGCCATGCATGATCCGGAATCTCGAGAAGTGTCCGCCATCTATTTGGCCAAGCGTCGTAAACCTTGACCAAGCGTCGAGGACGGCGACTGAAGATGGCTATTGCCGAACAAATGTGAAGTGAGCAGGCTTGCTATTCCAGAGATGAGTCCACTGGGGTTGGCCAGGGTGTTGTAAACATCAACATGAAGCCAAATATGATCCTTCGAATTTCCATCCTGATTGCGGCCGTGGCGAGCCTTGCTCTCAGCGTCTTTATCTTCTTCGCCTCGGATAGCGACAATGCCGAACTGAACGGTATTTACATCGGAACGTGGGTGCCTTCGATTTTGGCCCTCGGCGTCTTTTTGGTCGTGACCCAAGAGAAGAAGGGCTGATATGGGTCAAGGTGCAATTTTCGGCTTTGGTTGCGTGATTTTCTTCATCGTTGCCTCGGGGGGCTTTCTTTACGCCGCCCGCTCCCTGCGTGAATCGGCCGAACGCTCCCGCTGAGACTCACCGCTTCATCGACTGCGGTTGACGAGACCATCGAACGACAAAGGCCCGCTGCACAGCGGGCCTTTGACTTGTGAGCGGGTGACGGGAATCGAACCCGCATAGCCAGCTTGGAAGGCTGGAACTCTAGCCATTGAGCTACACCCGCAAATCTTGCGAACGCATAGCCTACTCGGCTGCCATAAGGGTTGAAACGGGATGCTGAAACGGAACGTCACCGTGGTGAGTAGTCGGCACATGATGCGGACATGATGTGCACATTTTGCGGCCGTGTGGACTCTTAGTTGGGGCTCGAATGATCGCTTTCACCTACCACGCTCGAGATTTCTAGTGCTAGTTTTTCTCTGTCTTGCGTTTCGGCAAGATTTTCACAAGGGGAGGCCATCGTGACATCGACGGAGTTGAATCCGTCCGCCGAAGTGGGTGGAAACCTTCTCGACGTCTCTGAAGTGACTGTGAAATTCGGAGGGATTGTGGCCCTCGATGGGCTTTCGTTTGGGATCAAGCGGGGCCAGATTTGCGGTTTGATTGGCCCTAATGGTGCGGGTAAGACAACGATGTTCAACGTTGTCAGTCGTATTTATGACCCGACGCAGGGGTCCATCATGTACGAAGGGCGGGATTTGCTTTCTGTTCCGGCTCACGGCATCGCCCGCCTCGGCATCGCCCGGACGTTCCAAAATTTGGCTCTCTTTCCGACCATGACATTGTTGGAAAATGTGATGGTGGGCGCCCACAGTCAGGGTTCGGTGGGTTTTGTCCGCTCCATCTTGCGTCTCGGCGCGGCGAAAGAAAACCGCGACATTCGTGATTGGGCTGGAGATCTGCTCAACCAACTTGGACTGGGCTCGTTGGCCTTCCGTCCAGCCATGGGTCTGCCCTTTGGCACTCTCAAACGTCTCGAAATCGCGAGAGCCTTGGCCGCGCGCCCGCGATTTCTACTCATGGATGAGCCGGCGGCTGGCTTGACTCATGCCGAAGTTGATGAGTTAGGCGACACAGTGGTGAGTATCCGTCAGCAATTCGATTTGACAGTTCTGCTCGTCGAGCACCATATGTCAATGGTGATGAAAATCTCCGATCACGTCGTAGCCATGGAGTTCGGACGAAAAATTGCCGAAGGAACACCGAGCCAAGTTCAGAACGATCAAAAAGTTATCCAGGCCTACTTGGGGGTGGAGTCATGAGCCTGCTCGAGGTGCGGGATCTTCATGCCGGTTACGGTCCACTCGAAGTCCTCCAAGGGATCGATCTCGAAGTGAACGCCGGTGAGATCGTGGTCATCCTTGGTGCCAACGGCGCGGGCAAGACCACCACGATGCGGGCGATTTCGGGCATGATCCCCCGACGCGGTGCGATCAAGTTTGGAGATCGTGACATCACGTCGCAGAACGCTGAGGCCATTGTGAGATTGGGTATGGCTCACGTTCCTCAGGGACGAGGTACATTCGCCGATCTCACCGTTGAGGACAACTTGCGAGTTGGCGCCTACGTTCGCAAGGACGATGTTGAATCAGATATGCAGCGTTGGTTCGGGCTTTTCCCCAGACTTGAAGAGCGCCGGAATCAACGAGCCGGAAGCCTGTCTGGCGGTGAACAGCAAATGTTGGCAATTGCTCGAGCCCTGATGAGCCGTCCACAACTTCTGCTGTGTGATGAACCAAGTCTTGGTCTGGCGCCTCTCATCACTCAAGAGTTGTTCGGCGTCATCCGCCGACTGAATGAGGAAGAAGGTTTGTCGGTGCTATTGGTGGAGCAGAATGCCAATCTGGCTTTGAAGATTGCCCATCGGGTGTATCTCTTGGAAACGGGTTCCGTGGTTGCCTCTGGCTCAGCTGAAGAGCTGTCTCGCAACGACAGTATTCGCAAGGCATACCTGGGGTCCTGATATGGAACGTCTCTTTCAATACATCTTTGATGGTCTCTCCTTTGGAGCGATCTACGCCCTGTTGGCGCTGGGTTTGGTGGTGGTCTTTCGGGGCACCGGTCACCTCAACTTTGCGCAGGGTGAAATGGCTATGTTCTGTACCTTTTTGGTCTGGCAGTACAACGCCTGGGGTGTGCCGCTCATCCTTGCGGTCATCCTCGGCATGGTGACCGGTTTCGCGATGGGTGCGGGCGTTGAGGTTTCTCTGGTTCGAGGAGTATCCAAGAAATCGCAATCCGGGGTTTTTGTGGTTTCTATTGCCATATTTTTGGGTCTCAACTCTCTCGCCGCCATGATTTGGGGCAACCTGCCGCCCGAGCAGATGAAGAGTCTTTTCCCCGATAAGCCCACGGACTTCGTGCGTATCTTCGGGGCGGTTTGGCGTTACGAGTACATCGGAGTTCTTGTCGTAGCCCTCGGGCTCATGGGCTTGTTGTTCTTGCTCTTCGCTAAGACCAAATTCGGTTTGGCCATGCGTTCGGTGGCCAGTAATCCCGAGTCCGCCCGCCTGTCTGGTATTCCAACGGGAGTGGTTCTCGCTAGTTCATGGGGAATTGCCGGAGCAATGGGTGCGCTATCGGGAACATTGGTTGGGGGAATTGTGGGTGAACTGACCGCCGGACTGATGTTTACGGTTTTCATCTATGCGTCGGCGTCGGCGACGCTCGGTGGCTTCGACTCTCCTGGTGGGGCGGTCATCGCCGGTTTGACCATCGGAGTTGGTGAGCAATTGGCCGCTGGCTACTTTCCGGGATGGATCGGTCAGGAACTGAAATTGGCCATCGCCCTCATCACCATCTTCGCAGTGCTGATGTTCAAACCAGCCGGTCTCTTTGGCTCCACCAAGGTAGAGAGGGTGTAGGCGTCATGGCTGGAAAAAATGTGGTCAGGATCAATGAAGGCTCACTGCAACATTGGCTGTTGCGCTGTTTGGGCGTGGCGATCATCGCTTTGGTCGTACTGTGGATTCCAACCAAGATGGAGACTGCGCGCATCGGACAAGTTTCTGATGCCTTCGTCCTCATCATTGCGGCTATGTCTTTGAATTTGGTGCTCGGTTTCACCGGCCAGATCTCTATCGGACATTCGGCTTTTTTCGGAATCGGTGGCTATACCGCAGCGATTCTCATCAAGGATTACGGATGGAGTCCGGGCTATACGTTCTATGTGGCGGCGGCGTTGGCCTTCCTCGTGGGGTGTCTGATTGCTTTACCGGCACTGAGAATTCGGGGTGTCTACCTTGCACTGGTGACCTTGGCCGTGGCCGTTCTCTTCCCAACATTGGTGAAGTGGAAGAAGTTGGCCTGGTTGACCGGTGGGGCCAAAGGAATCGACAGCGCTCGGTACAGCGAGTTACCGGTGTGGCCAATCCTTGGGGAATTGAAAGGTCGCGATGGTCGGGCGGTATTTGGGTATTGGCTGGCCTTCATTGTTCTCGTAGTGACGTACTTGGTGTGTCGTGGAGTAGTGAAGAGTCGTTTTGGTCGATCACTGGTTGCCATTCGCGACAACGAAACGGCCGCTGCGGTCATGGGAGTCAATCTGACCACCACCAAGGTTTTGGTGTTTGGTATTTCGGCCTCCTTGTGTTCATTGGCCGGAGTTCTTGCCACATTGCGGACCGGAGTGGTGACTCCCGAAGGGCAGTACGTGACCTTGTTGGGTTCCATCGTGTTCCTCTTGATCATGATCGTGGGGGGAGCAGGAACTCTGTGGGGACCGATCGTGGGTGGATTGGTCTACGTCTGGCTGGACAATACAACTCGGGGATTTGGGTCGACCAGTGACGGAGTGATCGGATTCCTCTTTGGCTGGGCCGATCAGTCCCCGGCAACGCTGATTTTGGGCCTGGGATTGATCCTGATCATGTTCCTCGCCCCGTATGGCTTGGTCGGATTAATCAAGAAGATCACGGTTCGATTCTTGGTCATCATTCCCAAACCTGCAGGCCGCAGTGTTGTCCAGGTCGCTGGCGAGCAGTAGTTTGACCAATGTCATCCAGGTTTTGGCCGATTCCCCCAACGGGGGAAAACGTCAGCTAATGGAAAGCCAATTGCACCAACCGGTGCAAAAAAGGGGAGGAAAATGAAGAGCAATTCTTATCGCGTCCTAGCCCTCGCTATAGCCGGCTCGCTTGCGATTGCCGCCTGTGGTGGGGACGATGGAACGTCAACGGATACCAGTCCGGACTCGACGCAGGCGCCAGCATCTACTGAAGCACCGGAGAGCACCGAAGCACCAAGTAGCGATACTTGGTCGGTGAATACCGATGACTGTGTCGATCCCGACGCCGCCAATGCCCCAATCGAGGGCAGTATCAAGATTGGTAGCGCAATGCCGTTGTCGGGTGGCGTCGCCGCTGCCGCCTTTGCTCCGGTGAAGGACGGCTTTGAGGCCTACGTCAAGTACGCCAATGAAAAGAAGATCTTGGGTGACATCGTCATCGAAGCGGTCATCGAAGATGACCAGTACAACAAGGACTTGACGCCGGCTGCTGTCGACAAATTGCTCGATGGTGGGGCTCACGTGTTCTCCGGGATCATCGGCACTCCAAACAACGCTGCGGTTCGGGACTTGCTCAACGAAGAGTGCTATCCGCAGTTGCTGGCCCTTACCGGCTCACCATCGTGGGGTAATGCCGAGGAATATCCTTGGACAACTGGCATCTTGATTCCCTACGACGTCGAGTCCAGGGCTTATGCCACCTTGATCGGCGAGTTGTACCCCGATGGTGCCAACGTTGGCATCTTCGTGGTGAACAATGAATTCGGCCAAGCGTATGTGGAAGCATTCAAGGAGATCGCTCCGGAATTCAATCTCACTCTCGTGGATGAGCAGACCATCGAAGCCACCGACACTGCGCCTCCGACCGCTCAGGTGAACTCCATTGCGGCCAAGAAGCCCGATGTCATCTTCGCTGTTCCCCTGGGTGCGGGTTGTGCTTCATTCCTGACCGAAGTTGCCAATGCCAAGGCGGCAAACGCCGGTTGGGAACCCGAGGTATTCTTGACGGCCACGTGTGCTTCGTCTCTCATCTTGGCTCTGGCCGGGGATGCGGCCAACGGCTTGTATACGGCCAACAACTTGGTGGATGTTCTCGATCCCACCACGGCCGCCTTGCCGGCAGTTGCTGAGTACATCGCCTATATGGAAGGCCTTGGCAAGTCGGACATTGTCACCACTGCTGGTGCCGGTTGGCATACCGCTGAGATGACAGTGCTGATTCTGAAGCAGGCCCTTGAATCTGAAGAGGGTTTGACGCGAGCGTCGATCATCAATGCTGCCCGCAACTTCGATCAGGTGGGCATGCTCACTCGTGAGGGTGTGCGGATGAAGATGTCCGGTCTTGAGGATCAGTTCATTGCTGAGTCGTTGCAGGTCGTGCAGTACGACGCCACGACGAAGTTGTTCACTGATATCGGCAGTTTGATTACGCTCTACGAGAGCTGATCAATCCCACAACCGAGGAAAGCAAGTGGCCCACCCCTCGGGGTGGGCCACGGTTGTTTTTGCCCACCCTTCGGGGTGGGTCACGGTTGTTTTTGTCCACCCTTCGGGGTGGGTCACGGTTGTTTTTGTCCACCCTTCGGGGTGGGTCACGGTTGTTTTTTTCCACCCCTCGGGGTGGGCCACGGTTGTTTTTGTCCACCCTTCGGGGTGGGCCACGGTTGTTTTTGTCCACCCTTCGGGGTGAGTTGTTGCGAGATCAGCCTGGCAGGATTTTTTCGATCGAGGCCACCAGACTCG
>JBEIGJ010000009.1:0-33123 GCA_040381935.1 Acidimicrobiaceae bacterium
CGCTCCACGGCGGTTTGAGCCAGCGCCACCATCCGCTCCAAGGAATCAGCAGCCACAGGGTCGAGGTCCATCACCTCATTTTCAACAGCTGACCAGATCGCTTCGATCAGGGCGATTTGCTCGCCACGCCCAGCAGGCGTCTTTCCGCTTTGGTCGGGACCGATCAATGTGGAAAGCGAACCCATCGCCGTCGAAAGGCGAATGAGAAGGTCGTCGACGGTTCCAACTGGTTCGGTGGTGGTGGGGGCGACAGTGGTCGAGGCGGCGAGTGATTCGTCGTAGACCGTTGCTCCACATGAACTCAGGAGAGCCGAGGTGGCAATCATGAGCGGAAGGAGTGCTCGGTGCTTCATCGAACGAAGAAAAGAAGATCTGGGCATGAGGAAGTGATCAACGCTTTCAGGCCGTTACCAGAATCCTGGCCGAAGCGAAGGCACTCACTCCAATGACTCGGCCCTCGATTTCAACTTTCATCGAGCCATCATCAGTTGTGGAACGCACACTGCCCGAGCGCCCCGGTTGGATACTTGCCTGCTGAAGAAATTCCAAGAGCCCCGGCATGAATTCCAATTCCTCGGGAATGCGCGACACGGTGAATGTGGCGCCGGGATCGAGTTGTGAGAGTGGAATCGAATTCGGAACGACATAACTCGAGCCTGGAATCGGATTACCGTGTGGGCAGGTAGTCGGTGCACCAAGAATGCGGTTGATCGCCGCTTCAACGTCGTCACTGAGCACGTGTTCCCATTTACCGGCTTCTTGATGGGCGGCAGCCCAACTCAGACCCAGAACGTCGGTCAGAAAGCGTTCTGCTAGACGATGGCGCCGCACAACTTGCTGAGCCAGACGTTCTCCCTCGGCGGTGAGTGTGATGCGATTCGATTCGGTGGCCACGAGACCGGCTTTGTTCAATTTGTCGATCATCTGGGACACTGAAGCCCGGCTGACCTGGAGTCGTTCGGCAATTCGGGCCTGAATCACATCTAATTCGTCTTCGTGCAATTCGAAGATACATTCGCAGTATTCCTCAAAAGCAGGATGACGATCCGTCGAGGCGAACATGATGTCAGATTACTCCTCTGAGCACGAGGCTGTTCGGCCGGGGGCAGAGTTCATCTTGAGGGTGACCGATTCGACGTCGGACAGTCGAACTCGAATCAACGACGTCAATCAGTCGATCACGAGGGAGGGAACAAAAAGTCGCGAGGCTTCGGTACTGGAGCAAATGGCGTCCGCAGCCATGATGACTGCAGCAGAGGTATAGGCGGTGCGCTCACCGGCGGGAAACTTCTCCTTGGTGGGATAGACAATGCCCGTCCAGTACGAGCCGTCATCGTGGCGGTGGGCACGGGTCCAGGACAAAAGGTCGAGGGCGGTGTCGATTTCACCGATGGCGGTGTGGGCAATAGAGCATTCGGCAGTTTCGGCAGCGGTGACCCACGGTTCATCGCTGACACAGCGGATTCCGCGTCCCTCGAGGGCGAAGGTATCCCACCCGTCGGCAATACGGGCTTTGGCGAGGTCGCCTTCCAATGCATTGGTCAAGATCGGGTAGTACCAATCCATTGCCCAGCGTTCCTTGGGCTCGAAGGCGTCGGGGTGATGGGTGATGACCGTCCGCAGCCGATCGGCCGCATCAATCCAATGTGGCCGGGTTTGGTTGACGAGCTCGGCGATGTTGATGGCGCAGGTCACGGAATGCCAGATGCTGGACGATCCGGTGAGAAGGGCATAGTCCCAGGGTTGAGCATGAACTTCACGAGCCCACAAGATGGTGCCGTCATGGCGGCGCAGAGACAGCACCCATTCGATGGCGCGATCCACTGTTGGCCAAATGAAATCGATGAAACCGCGGTCGCCGGTGCACAGCCAATGATGCCAAGCACCCGCCGCGATGTAGGCACAGACGTTGGTGTCGAGTTTGGGCTCTTTGACCACGCCTCCGGGTAAGTAGTAGTTGAACCACCAACCATCCCCATGTTGTGAATCGGCCAACCATCCATAGGCCCTTTCGGCATTGGAGTGCAGACCAGCAATATCCAAGGCAATAGCAGTCTCGACATGGTTCCAGGGATCGCAGTGGCCATCGTCGAACCACGGGATCATGCCGTTGTCCAACTGCAGAGCAGCAATGGATTCGGCAGTCTGGAAGATTTCATCAGCTGAGATGACACCTTCGATATGGGGGATCGTCACGTGCGGTATCGAACTCATATCAGACCGTCACCAATTCTTTCTCGTTGGTGCCAGTTGTCGACGTGAGCTGATTCACGGGTACCTTGCGGGCGTAGATGATCAGGCTCTTGCCCATGAATGGTGACAGCGCTCGCTCAATGATCTTCATCGTTCGAGGTTGTTTGATGATGTCCCACTCCAGGAATCGCCGATACGCAGCCACCATTTTATGGTCATCTCGACGCGGGCCGACTGCGCACTTCAACCACCAATACGGCGAATGCAGTGCATGCGCGTGGTGGGACCCGGTGACAACAAGCCCGGCGGAGCGCAACTTCGCAATGAGTTCTGTCTCGGAGTAGATCCGCACATGTCCGCCCACTGATTTCGGTGCATGGTACTCATCACTCAACATCCAGTTGATTTTTTCGGGCCACCACGAGGGGACGGTGCAGGCCAAAGTGCCACCGTCGCGCAAGACGCGCGCTAGCTCGCCAATTGCTGCAACATCATTTTGAATGTGTTCCAGTACCTCTGAGGTAATGACGCGATCAAATAAGCCATCAGGAAAAGGGAGTCTGGTGGCATCGCCACGCAGTGCTCCGACGAAGGAATCGCTCTTGATTTCCTCGGATTCGATCATGGCTCCGAAAGTTGCCCGTGTGGCACGCACTTCGTCATCGGCGTAATCAAGGGCCACGATACGGCCACCCTGACGGGCCACTTCGAAGGCATGCCGACCGAATCCGGCACCGGCATCGAGAACGAGATCTCCGGGCACCAACCCCAATCGTTGGAATCTGACTGTCAGCATGATCAGACCCGCCCGTTGCGCCGCAACTTGTCCTGGTTGGCCGGCATAGCTAGCACCTCGCGGTACTGCTCGACAGTTTGTTCGGCGCATTTGCGCCAGGTCCATCGCTCAACGACTCGCCGACGCCCATTGGCTCCGACCCGGGCACGCAATTCGGAATCATCCAATCCACGACGAATCGTGGCGGCGAGGGCTTCGGCATCGCCAGCGACGCAGGACAACACTGTGTCGCCATCGGTTCCGGTGACCTCAGGGAGAGCCCCGCCATCGGTGGCCACCAGACATACGCCAGTGCACATTGCCTCGATAGCGGGGAGGCTGAATCCCTCATAGAGCGATGGGACGACGGCGAGTTCAGCTTCGGCGTACAACTCGACAATCCTTTCGTCGGTTACTCCAGAGACGAACTGAATATGGGGCATCAGTCCCAGCCGCTCGATGAGATCCATACTCTTTCCAGATTTGGGTTTACCAATGATTGTCAAGGTGATGTCACGCTCGGTGCGCAGTTTGGCTACCGCTTCGAGCAGGTAGGACAAACCTTTGAGAGCCACATCTGCTGACGCGGTGGTGATCAAACGGCCTGGAATACGCGAAATGTGAGGGAGTGGGCTGAAAAGTTCAGGATCGACACCCACAGGGACCAGACGCATCCGATCAAATGACACCCCCATGTCATTGTGAATGTCTTTGATGCTGTTTTCACTGACGACCACGATGCGGGGCATGCGACTGGCGACCCGGCCCTGCATTTTCACAAACGAATAAAAACGGGAAACGCCGAGCTTCTTCCACCAATTGGGTGAGTGAGCCATTTCCAAGGCGCGGTCCCGTGTGATGGGATGATGCAGGGTGACGATGGTGGGGATCATCTTTTCGAGCCCCAGGATTCCGTATCCCAAACACTGGTTGTCGTGAACCAGGTCGAATTCACTAACCCTTCCGGCCAGATGGCGTCGCACCCGAGAACTAAAGGCTGCCGGCTCCCCGAATGCCCCGGTGAGATACAGGCCGACTTCATAGAAGTCCTCGCGGGTTTTCAACTCCCAGATGGCCGGAAAACGGAAGGGGTAGTAGTCATTGATCAGATCGAGACTGGGCAACTTGGTCAGTTTCACCCGATCGTCGAGCACTGGGTAGGGCTGCCCGCCAAAAACCTCCACGGAATGGCCGAGGTCAACCAGGGCCTTGGTGAGATGACGGGTATAGACACCTTGCCCACCCACATGGGGTTTGCCCCGGTAGGTGAGGTACGCGATCCGCAAGGGACGGTCGAAATCACCAGTCAGAGACATGAATGACGATCCTACCGGGGTATATCGGGGTCCCTGGTGGGCTGGATCGCCGGTACGGGGCCGCGTTTGGGCGTCTCAGAGTTGGATCGAGGCGGCTCACAGACGGTACCGCAGGCCAAAATCAGAGAAATGACGGTGACAGAGGAGAAGCGTTGTCGGGTTTGCTGACAGCGAACACAGGTGTCGATATGACGGCTAATTCGCTTGCGGATGAGTGGATTGAAGGTGCTGTCCCAATCTCGGAGAAGTTGGCGTAATTGTGGACAACTTCTTTGGCCAAAGCGCGCCACCAGATAGGCCGAGCGACTAGCCGCCAGTCGTTCCCGCATGCGCAAGATCATCATTCGCGAAGTTGAATCGGACCAGTCACCAGGTGACGGGTCACTGGTGTTGAGGGTCTCGGAACCGAACAAGTGTTGTCGCGTGGCTGCGGCAAAAAGAATTTGATCTCGATGATCGAGTCCACTCAAGGACTGTCGTACAATCGAGGCAGTTTCATCGGCAATGGAACGGGCGGCTTCATAGAGCGGATCCTCTGGTGCAGCAAGGTGAGAGATGTCGACCTCGACGATGCCCACGGACATTGTGGTTCGCCAATTTCTCCTTCGACGATAAATCTCGCGTCGAAGGATCTGAAAGAGCCAGGGCGTCAGGGCGGCAGGGTTTTCCAGTTGGTGCAATCGCTCGATGGCGATCGTGAACACGTCGTGTACAAGGTCAGCTGCATCGGTTCGATTGGTGATCATGTTCGAAGCGGTGGCGATCAGCGACGAACGATGCTTGGCATAAATTCTTTCAAAGGCGCCGATATCGCCATTCTGAAATGACAACACCAGGCTGCAGTCGTCATCATCGCTCAGTGGGCGACTCTGATATCTGAGGAATTGCGCCAGCCGATCTCGAACTGGCGCGAGAGTAGGTCATCGATAGAGAGAACATCGGGAGAGGTGTTCACACCGTTCGGCGGACCCGATTGGGGCTCGAAGCAGATTCCACTTCGGTGCTGATCGAAGACGACCCAATGGGAACAGTTGGAGGCGAGGACGAGTTCATAATCGGGGTAGCGCAAAACTATGGGATCCACAGGTTCGATGAAGCAGTCATCGAAGTCCCCTCGTCGGCTGTGATCAAAAGGAGTTGGGTCATCGGTTGCGATGCCATCGGGCCCACGTTTCAACATGGCAGTGAACGGCACCGTGTAGTGGTCGGGAGGACGAAACCATGGATGCCATCCGATTTGAGCTGGCATGGCCTGTTGAGCACAGAGAGTCAGAGTCATGGTCAAGGCGTGGTCGGAAAGAGAGATTTCATGGTGAAGGGATCCTTCGAATGGCCACATTGGACCGAGTTCGCAAGCCAAGAGCGCCTCGGAATCGGTGCATCGTAAGACGACCCACTTCTGGGCGATGACCGTCCCATGAATGGCGTGATTTCCCGCAGTTCGAGGCAACTCGTAGGTCTGGTCGGCGAAGTTCACCATCCCATTGCGCACCCGTCCGCAGTACGGCGCCATAACGAAACAACCCCAGGCAAAAGGATCGTGGCCGGTAATACCCACATCGTTCCGGGTGAGCAACAGTTCGCGATCTATGGTGCGTTGTTTTCCCAGTCCATGAAGTAGGAGCGATTCGATGCGTCCGCCAGCATCCGGGTCGATCACACAAGTGCTATTTCCAGACGGTGATCTCAACATCAACACTGTGCCAGCCTGCCAAGTGCAACCCATCATGGGGTGGATTGCAGGAGCGAGCGCCTATTCAGTGTTGCAGAGCAGTTTGGCCAGTATGACGGGCACTTCTCGTGCCGAGTGTTACGGGCACTTCTAGTGCCCTTTGCGTTGTCGGCCCATTTCGCGTTCGATCTCGCGTGCTGCATCTTTTTTTGCCAGGGCCTGCCGCTTATCGCCTTTGGTGCGGCCTTGGGCCAGGGCTAGTTCCACTTTGGCGCGTCCGTCTTTGAAATAGAGACTGAGGGGGATCAAGGCCAGTCGTTCTTGGCCGACCCGCGCTGAGAGCCGCGAAATTTCACTGCGGTTGAGGAGAAGTTTGCGCGGTCGATTCGGATCGTGCGCTCCAACGCCATGCGCGAACTGATACGGAGCGATATGCATCCCTTCCAACCACAATTCACCATTGCTGAATCGAGCGTAGGTATCGACGAGCTGAACATGGCCACTGCGCAGACTTTTGACTTCACTGCCCAGGAGCACGATCCCGGCTTCGACCACGTCCAAGATGGTGTAGTCGTGGCGAGCCTTGCGGTTGCTGGCAATCACCGTGGTGCCGATTCGGGACATGATGCATCAGGTTAGGGGCGCAACAGCAAGCCAGATACTCTGCTTGGAGTGGAACCACGTGCAACTGTGACACTGAGTCCTGAGGTTTATGACGCCATCAGTGCGTTGGCCCTGGCCGAGTACCCTCTCGAAGCCTGCGGCCTTCTAGCCGGGGTACCAGGGTCGAATACGGTTTCGGCCTTCTATCCCTGCCGCAATATCGAGCAATCAGCGCGGATTTACACCGTCGATCCCAAAGATCATCTCCGTGCTGAACGGTCGGCCGAGGAACGGGGACTGGAAATTGTCGGGGTGATGCATAGCCATACACACACCGAGGCATATCCCAGTCCCACCGATGTCCTGGCCGCCCCCGATCCCGATTGGCATTATGTGATCGTCACCCTGAAACGGGAACGACCCGAAGCCCGGTCCTATCGCATACGTGCCACCGAGTCCGAGCCCATTACGGAGACTGTGCTGCAGATCGACTCTTTTTGAGGTCACCTGATAGGTCGGTTGGGTGAATTCCGATGGCTGGAGTTCCATTTGGCTCCTGAATTCATTACAATCCCGAGTGTCTTAGTAGGGAATTTCCCGTTCTCTGGAGTGGTTGGAGGTGAGCATGATTCCGCATGAAAGCGTTCTCGACCTCATCGGTAATACGCCACTGGTTGATGTCAGTCGTTTATCTCCCAATCCGCAGGTGCGGATCTTGGCCAACTTGGAGAACCAGAATCCTTTCGGGTCCGTCAAGGATCGCATCGCCATGGCCATGATCGAAGATGCCGAAAAGAACGGCCGCTTGATACCGGGTCAGACCATCATCGAACCTTCATCGGGCAATACCGGAATTGCCTTGGCGGCCATTGCGCAAATCAAGGGATATCCAATCAAGATTTTGATGCCGACCAGTGTGTCGATTGAGCGTCGGCAAATGTTGGAGATTTTTGGCGCTGAAGTCATTTTGACTCCGGGAGAGGAAGGCTCGAATGGGGCCGTAGCCCGGGCCATACGCATGGCCGAGGAGCATCCGGAATGGTGTTTCCTCTACCAGTACGCCAATGATGCCAATCCCCGTGCCCACTACGAGGGAACCGGCCCGGAGATCCTGCGGGATTGCCCAGAGATCACCCATTTCGTCGCCGGACTCGGTACCAGCGGAACGCTCATGGGGACTGGTCGATTCCTGAAAGAGAACAAACCCGACGTCAAGATCATCGCCGTGGAGCCTCCACTGGGGGAGCGAGTCGAAGGCCTGCGAAATCTTGATGAGGGTTACATTCCGCCGTTGTTCGATAACTGGCACGGTTTTGACATCCTTGACCGCAAGCGGGTGGTCCGACCGCGAGAGTCGATCGAGTGGACCCGGCGCATTGTTCGTGAATGCGGCATTTTTGCCGGCATTTCAACGGGAGCAGCGTTGGCTGGTGCGGTCAAAGTTGCCGGTGAAATCGATGAGGGGACCATCGTGTTCATCGTCTGCGACGGTGGTTGGAAGTATCTCTCGACCGGCGCTTACACCGATGACCTCGATGTGGCCGAAGCCCGTGCTGAGAAAATCATCTATTTCTGATCGTCAGCGTCCGACCACGAGAGTGACCAAACCGGTCACCATCACCAGCGATGAGAGAACACGTCGTAGGCCACTGCGTTCCCGAAGGAATCTCCAGCCGATGAAGGTGGCAAAGACGACGCTGGATTCCCGCAGGGCCGTGACGTAGCCAACGGGAGCGCGACGCACCGCCAGTAACACCATCCAGTACGTCACCAGTGATGCCAGTCCAGTCAAGAGGTAATGGCGCCATGAACCGCTCACGCTGCGCCTCATGGCCGACCATCGACCGGCACCAATGCCGTGGAGAGTCGTGCCGATTCCGCCAGTTACGAAAATAGACATGGCATAGGCACTTCCTTCAGTAGTGCGAGCACCCTGGCTGTCGATCACGGTGTAGGTGCCGATCAAGGAACCCACGATCAACGCAGGCCAGATGTGGGTCCATTGCACATGTCCTGAGAGAGTCGACATGCCGAGGATGACTATGGCAATACCAATCAGAGAAAGCGTCGACATCTGATCGCCTAAGAGCAGTAGGCCTCCGAGTGCGGCCACAAGTGCGCCGGTACTGCGGGCGATGGGATAGGTCAGGCTGAAGTCGGCAATCTCATAGGTACGGGCCAGGCGGGCAATGTAGATGGTGTGGACGATCCCACTTGCCGCGGCCCAAGTCCAGGCCGTGAGATCGAGATCACCAGACCATGTGGCCACGATGGTGTAGGGCAACCCAATCAGGCCTCCAGCAACGAAGAGACCCCACAAAGCCAGCCACCGATCACCGGATTGTTTGACAACCAGGTTCCAACCGGCATGTAGGACCGCCGCCCCAAGGGCGAGGAGGGTGGCAGCGAGCATGGGAGAAAGAACTGTGATTCAGTCGATGTGATATTGCACTGCGGCCCGTGTGGCGATCAACGGTGCAAGGACATTGGCAATGAGTTGTTGATGCACCGGATGATCGCGATACACGAGGTAGTCCTCGACGCTGCGGAAATCTCCAACGACGACATAGTCATAGTTGCCTTGGTTCACCTTGGCGTCGGGACCATGGAGATAACGCTGAATTTCTGGAATGGCTGGTGGCAAGGTTTGCAACTGTTGTTGCACATTGTCGATGTCAGCAGAGGTCGTGCCCGGCTTCCAAGTGAACATCACTACATGGCGGAACATCTCAGTTGCCCATGGCGATGTCGTAGGTGAGAATATCCTCGGCCCAATTGGAGACTTTTTCACCAGGTAGACGACGTTTGGTCGGCCACGGACGATTCAGATCCACTTGACGTCCGCGGGAAATGACGGAGAGCAATTTCGAACGATCTTGAAGGATGCGCACATCATCGTCGGGGCGACCATCGACAACGATCACGTCACCGCGACAGCCCGGAGCAATGACTCCCAGCTCACCGGCCATCCTTATCGCTATGGCATTGTTCTTGGTAGCACAGGTAATGGCCTCCAGTGGGGTGAGACCAAGTTCCTCCACGAAGACCTCCATTTCGCGCGCGTGCCAGTGTCCGTAAGGGGTGAGAGCGAAACCGCTTTCAGAGCCACAAAGAATGGGCACACCGGCGTCGAAAGCCTCGCGAGTCTTTTGTGCGGTGGCTTTGATTTCACCGCGGAAGATGTCGGCCATTCCCTCGCCGGCTCCGACTGCATGTCCGTAGTCAGCCAGGTTGGCCAAAAAAGTAAAGGTGGGGCAAAGGGCCGCTCCCGCATCGATGACCGCCTGAAGTGCTTCATCATCCATGAATGACGCATGCAAGATGAGATCTACTCCAGCAATTGCGGCGTCACGAGTGGATGACGCGCTGCGGCAGTGCGCTGTCACTGGGGTACCAAGAGCGTGAGCGGTATCGCACACCGCTTTCATCTCGTCGAGTGTCCACACCTGAAGTTCACCTTTGTGGGTAGGGATGGATCCCGTGGCGTGAATTTTGATCCAGTCGGCGCCGTATTTGATCTGTCGTCTGGTGGTGGTCACCATTTCCTCGATGGTGTTCACGACCTGGGCATAGCCCACGTTCCCTTCGTCGGGAATCAGGCGTCCGGCGGTTCCACCGACGGCGGTGAGAAGCGCTTGAACTCCCGTTGCGATACGCGGTCCTTCGATCACTCCAGCATTCACCGCATCGCGTACCTGGGGCCCGATGCCATGGACGGTGTCGGGGTCCATCAGCGAGGTCACTCCGGCCATCAGCAACTTGGGGAGGTTGAAGGCGGTGACCAGACTTGAGAGCGGACCCGGCCGATGGTAAAAGAGTTCATCGTTGGATTGGACGTCATCAAAGGTCATATGACAATGAGCGTCAATGAGCCCGGGCATCACCGTGGCACCGTGGGCATCGATGACGATGGCATCACTGGGTGCACTCAGAGTGCCACTGGGACCGACCGAGACGATGGTGTCTCCATCGACAATGACATCATGACCCGGTAATGCCGGACTACCGGTGCCATCGATAAGACGGGCATTGGTGATGTGGATTGCAGTCATCGATGTCTCCCCTTCTCCTGATCAACTGCTGAGAATTCTACTGCTCGTGATGACGTGGGCATTTGTGGGTTGATCATCTCGTGACGACGGTCGTCGCCGTCATCTTGGAGCGACGGTCGTCGCCGTTCGCCACACGTCATCACCGGTCAGGTCTCGAGGTGGGGGGCCAGCGACGGTGGTCGGGCGAGGGATCAAGGTCATCAGTGCTTGACTGATGCCGCCGTCCACATAGAGGACTTGGCCGGTGATGTACGCCGCCTCGGCCGAGCCGAGAAAGGCAACGGCGTTGGCGATATCGGCTGGCGAGGCCAGACGTTGTAAGGGGACCGCACGAGACCGGACGGCTCTAACCGCCTCATCGTCATAGACGGCACCTGTTCCGGGGGTCGGCACGAATCCGGGACCAACGGCATTGGCCCGCACCCCGCGAGGACCCCATTCCAAAGCAGTCTGACGAGTGAAGGCGACGATGCCAGCCTTCGAAGCCGAATAGGCACCGGCTTGAGGATTGGCGGCTTGGGCAGCAATGGACACCATGTTCACGATCGCGCCTCGGCCCTGGTCCAACATGCCTGCTCCGAAGGACTTGGTGCAATGAAAGGTGCCCGCAAGGTTGACAGTCATGACTCGTTGGAATTCTTCCGCCGACGTATCTTCGATCGCTCCGAACGACCAAATGCCGGCATTGTTGACCAACACCTCGGCTGGACCAAAGTTGCGCTGAATCTCGTTGGCTACAGCGCTTACTTGGAGATCGTTGCCGACATCACAGGCGATGATCTCCCTACTGCTGGTGTGTGGAACACTCTCAGCACAGAGGTCGAGCCCGATGACCACATAGCCATCATGGAGAAATCGGGAGCAAATTGCCGCTCCGATACCGCGCGCTGCTCCAGTGACCACGACCAAGGGCTGGTTGGATGGTCGATTGGTGGACGAGGTCGCAGGAGGGGCCATAAGGTGTCTTTCGTGAGTGCTACATCAGGTTACGAGGTTGTCGTCGATCAGGATGAATGCGTGAGTGCTGGCAAATGTGTGGCGACGGCTCCAGGGTTTTTTGTTTTCGACGCCGATCAGATTGCCGATGTCAACCCGGACGGCGTTCGACCTGATGATACGACGTTATTGCGTATTGCACGGGCCTGCCCGAGTGGCGCCATTCGCCTGGTGAAAGATGGCGTCGACATCGAAATTTGATAGTCGTCACCGTTGAAACTTGAAGTCGGTGTCTGCTGCTGTTCAGTGCAGGCGCAGAAGTTGGCGAGCGTTGACGTCGTATTCGTCAACGAAGGGAATCTCATTTTTTGCCGTTGGCGCGTCCCAGCCAGCGAGATTGGTCCCGACGACCAGCCGGTTGCGTCCGACGCGCTCCTCGAGCAATGTCAGTGACGCATCATCGTGAACGTGTTGGTCGAACCACAGCCGGCGCAATCCACCCGTGAAGTCAACTGGATTGGATCGGGCCCAAGGTCGGGTGCGGCCTTGATGTTCGAGGCGACCCGCCATGAATGCTGCCGCCCCGCCACCATGGGAGAGACAGATGTCGAGCTTCGGATGACGATCCAGTACCCCGCCGTACAACAGATGGCAAATAGCCATGGTCTCTTCGTAGAGAAATCCCACAGAGAGATCGAGGTCGTAGCGACGAATACGTTCATCGCGCAAAGGACCATCGATTCCCCACGGGGCCGGAGGAATGAAAATGGGAACATTGAGAGCTACGGCGGTTGCCCACAACGGATCCAAACGCTCATCATCAAACGTCAGGCCAAAGTCGGTACCGATATACGCACCGAGTAGCCCGTGTTTTTCAACAGCCCGGCGGAACTCTTCGATGGCCGCGGGTATGTCTTGCATTGGCAATTGAGCAAAACCCCGCAAACGATCGGAATGAGCAGCAGTCATCACTGCTAGTTCATCGTTGTGCCATCGGCAGAAATTGGTGGCGATATCGGCTTCGATGTGATGGAAATACGTGAGTGGATTGGGCGAGAGGATTTGCAGGTCGATACCCAGGTGGTCGTTCAACTGGAGTCGGAGGTCGACGTTCATGAAAGCAGAGTCGGCGTAGTTGACCCCATCCAATACGTAACCTCCGACACGAAACCGTGGTCGGCCTTCGGGTCCGATACCCAATTCGGGACCATAGTGTCCGGCACAGCCCATGACTCCGCCCAGTACGACGTGAGCGTGGACGTCGATCATCGAGTACTCCTTGTTCCTCTCGTGGCGTAACCTGTCATAGCCGCTCTTGACTGACTCGCGGGTAGCAAATGATTCTCACACAGAGACGTCATTCAACCAAACATGACCGAACCACTGACCACATCCTCACCCGGCCAGGAGAGTGACAACGCCGCCCACGAACCGGCCCTATTTATGGCTGCGGGATCGTTTCTGGATTTGAACTGCGAAGAACTCCACGAGGTCTGCTTGGGTGTCGAGCATCTGAGCGGTTTTGGCTTACGGGTCAGTGGTGAACACAACGTGAAGAAGGATCGCTGGGCCGAATGGGGAGCGGCGGTCAAAGCCAACGGTCTGAAAGTTTTCGATGTCGAGGTGTATCGAATTGGATCAGAACTGGGTCCGCATATCGCATCCGTTGAAGAGTTGATTCACTTGGCGGCGGTCATCGGGGCGGAAAATATCTTGGTTGTTGGTGACAGCCGTGATCGCGATGTGGTGGAGCAGGAGCTGCGACGAATCGTGTCGATAGCGACTGATGTGGGAGTCGGAGAGGGACTCGAATACATGGCGTGGACCATGCCTCAGACCTTGGACGATGCGCGCTATCTGGCAGAGGTCACTGGTTGTCGTTTGGTTGTCGACGTGTTGCACCACAGCCGTCTGGGCGCAACAGCGGATGATCTGGCGCTCATCGTTGAAGCAGGTGTGCTTGGTTGGGTACAAGTGTGTGACGTGCTCGGTTCGACTCCGACCGACACTGCTGCCCTGATCGATGAGGCTCGCCACAAACGGGTGGTTCCCGGCCAGGGGATACTTCCACTGCGTGAGCTCTTAGCGGTTGTTCCCAGCTCCACCACATTCAGTATCGAAGTGCAAAGTGATGATCTTTTGAGAGTTGATCCGAAAGAGCGTGTCCTTTTGCTGGCGAATGCGGCCCGGGAAGTTCTTGGCGCGACTTTCAGCCGGTAAAGATGACCGGATAGCGGCCAAAGTAGGGCCGCGTTGTGGACTCATCCATTTCCGGTGGACTCTCGGGGTCGGGTCGGGCGCCATGATCGAAGAGGGCCTGAACGGCACATGGCACCAGGCCGAACAGGTGATCATCGTCGACTTCGCTGACCATGCTGAGTCCTGCGGCGAGGTCTTGGCCGATACAGGCGTGCATTCCCGATCCGAAAGAGAGTCCATACAGCGAGACTCCATCTGGAAGGTTGCGACGAGGGTTGAAGTCTTCGGCATCGGCGCCAAACACTGCCGGATCACGATTCACGGCTAAGAGATCGATCACAACTTTCGAACCCTGCGGAATGTGACGGCCGGTTTTCAAAGTGATGTCACTCAGTGCCCAGCGCATGGCTACAGGACTAGAGGGCTGAAGACGGATGGTCTCATGGGTACAGCGTTGAACGAATGAAGCATCGGTTTTCACCAGCGAAGAATCCTCAGGATGGGACTCGATCCACTTGAAGATGTTGTGCATGACACGAGTGAAAGCAGTGGCCGACGTGTGGGCCCCAGCCAAAAGATAGAAAGCAACCTCGCGTACGAGTACCTCGTGGGGAAGATGGAGTTGGTCCTCATTGGCCAACATAATGCTCATCACATCTTTGGGGAGCTCTTGACCTGCATCCAAAAGGGCAGAGCGTTTGGCCAGCGATGGTCGCACGAATTCCTCGTCGAACTCCGACAATTTGGCGGCAACTTCAGAGCGTTTGGCATCGCGATCGCCGGTGTAATGAGCCAAGGTTGCGCCTTCAATGAAACGCATCAAGTAGTCGTACAAGCGGTGAGTTTCCTCCGGCGTTCCGAGGGGTCGATCGACACCCGCAGTACTGGCGGCGAGGTTCATCATCATTTGGTGGCCGAGGTCGACGAGTTCGGCACGGCCAGCGTCGAGGTGGGGGTGCAAAGTCTCAGCGATGATCGGCGGGAACAGCGTCCGTTCATACAGTTCAAAGGTTTCACGTCGGAACAGTCGATTCTCCAGACGACGGCGGTCGCGATGCTCGGCTCCGTGCAAATTGACCAGGACATCACCCATGATGACTTCCCCGGCGTCATAGAGGGCTTGGCGCAAATCCTTTTGACGGTAGGTGTCTTTGGCCTCGTCGTAGGTGGTGATGGTGATAGGGCTTTGGGTATCAGACATACCTGAATTGTCTCCTTT
This sequence comes from Acidimicrobiaceae bacterium, assembly GCA_040381935.1. Lineage (GTDB taxonomy): Bacteria > Actinomycetota > Acidimicrobiia > Acidimicrobiales > Ilumatobacteraceae > Casp-actino8. Next base: position 14,966 of record JBEIGJ010000009.1, read on the forward strand.
TCGCGCCCAATGGGTAGTTATCGAGGCGGGGTTGGGGATGAGAGTTCATGTGGTCGGTTCACGAGTTCAGTTCACCTGTTCGGTTCACGGTGCGATACGCAACGTTAGGCGTGGGTGACCCCGAGTGCGAGTCCACCGTCGACGGTGAGAATCGATCCGGTTGTCCATTCGGCTCGGGCCAGGTATTCCACTGCCTCGGCGATTTCCTCGGAGGTACCCAGACGCAACAGGGCGTGAGCCGGGGCCAAAGCCTCGAGGCGGGCCAGAGCCGCGGCATCATCGAAGAGGCCGGCACGCTGATTGATCTCGGTGAAGACTCCACCAGGTCGAATGCAATTGACGCGGACCCCAACCGAACCCAATTCGGCAGCCAGAACACCGGTCAAAGTTTCGACGGCTCCTTTGGTGGCCGCATAGGGCGACGCACCTGGGAAGGCCCGTTGGGAGTGGACCGATCCGACGAATACCACTGCACCGCGCGACTCGGTCAGGGCCGGGAGACAGGCTTGAGTCAGCATCACACCAGCCACCACATTGGAATGGAAAACATCCATCAAAGCGTCCTCATCGAGTTCAGCCAGTGGACCGCGATACATGTTGCCGGCATTGTTGACCAAGGTATCGATACGGCCATGGCCGTGTTGACGAGCCACTTCCACCATTGCCCGCCGATCATCGGCCTTGGTTACATCCCCTACGACGGCAGTACATGCCGATCCGATCGACTCGGCAACGGTACGCACTTTGTCAGCCCGCCGTCCAGAGATTGTGACTCGGGCTCCCAGGCTGGCGAAGTGGCGGGCTACGCCTTCACCAAGTCCTGATCCTCCGCCGGTCACGAGCACGGACATTCCTTCGATTGCTCTCATGATCAATTCCCGTCTTTCATTCGTTGATGGGGTTTCGTGCGGTCCACTGAATGGACTGGTGCAAAATTCGTCGCACGCCACTTTGGCGCAAAGATCGGACATCGTGTCCGAAACAGCAGTAGGCCACTCGACCTGATCCGTAGGCATGTGCCCAGACCACGGGTTGATCGAGATCAGCGGGCGTTCTCTTGGCGACGGCCAAAATGTGGGCTCCCGGTTCGATATTCAGATCCCCGTATACCTCATCGTCAAGGACCAGTGGTGAGGAGACACCATCGACAATCGGATGGTTCGCCGTGATCCGGGCCGAGACAGGACCAAGAGGTGGGTGACCAGATCGGTCCCAATCCCAGGCACCACCGAGTACGCAACCCCATTCAGGCCAATCGTCGAAGCAGATCGAAGCGGTGTGATTACCGACAAGTCCGTTGCCATTGGCAACGAAATGTGCAATGGCCTGGCGGGTCTCTGCACGAGTGGTGTAGGCCCAGGTCTCACGCCATTGGGCATGACGATCGGCGAGCATGCGCCAGCGCAAGGCATTGACGATGAGGACATCGACACTTGGAGAGTCGAGTGCGGCAGGGGTCGCTGATTCCGTTGTCAGTGAGCCAAGAACCTCTATGAGTTCATCGGGATGGTTCACAAGCACCGGAGTCAACCCGACTTCCTCGGCGATGGCGGCCAATTCCGGGCCAGTGGATGAAAAGTCGTGGGCGTAATCGGCACCACCAGTGAGCACAACTGCTCGACTCATCGTGAGGATCCGGCGTTTCGTTGTCCGTTATCTACTGCGGCTGGGCGCGGCAGATGAGAAATAACCGATCCAGTGACACCGCCATCAACCACGATGTTTTGACCGTGGACGTATCGTGCCTCATCCGAGGCCAGGAACAGAACAACCGATGCAATGTCGTCAGCGGTTCCGAGACGCCCGAGTGGAACTTTCGACTCTCGCGCCCGACGGGTTTCAGGATCGGCATAAATGGGCTCGGACATACCAGCGTCAATGAGTCCGGGTGCGACGGCGTTAACGCGAATGCCCTGAGGGCCCCACTCAATGGCCATCTGCGAGGTCAACAGTGCGATCCCTGCTTTGGACGAGCCGTAGGCCCCGGCGTTCGGGCCAGCAGCGACGCCGTTCATCGAGGTGATATTGACAATGGCTCCTGTTCGTTCAGCGGCGATCCAATGTCGAGCAGCACATTGCGAGACCAGAAAAGTGCCGACCAGGTTGACATCCACCACCAGTCGAAAATCATCAACGGAAAGTTCGGCGAGCGGGCCGAAACGGACGATGCCGGCATTGTTGACGACAACATCAACTGGTCCGACGCGATCGAAGACGGCCTCGATGAAGTGCTGGTCGGTAACCGAACCGCTCTGACAGTTGATAGCGGGCGCGAGGTCGGGATCGAGATCAGAAAACGAGGTATCGATCCCAACGACCTCGTAGCCCTCATCGAGAGCACGATGGGCGAGCCGGGCCCCGAGGCCGCGACCGGCACCGGTGATCAAGAGGCGTCGCCCACTGCCGCGATAGCCGTCACCATTGGCGGACGGCGCTGATGGAACAGGACGATCGTGGGACATGGTGAGAACTTAGCGGGCTGATCCGCCAGCGACACCGAAGCCGCAGCGATGGTGCTTCCGGTTGTGACAGTGCTCTAGTTTTGGGGTTCTCGTGATTTCTCTGAACACTTTCACCGATGCTCGAGAGGCTTTCCGGCACAAATCATTGCGCCAGGCCCTCTACGACGAAGGCCATCGATTGATGGATGGAGTCATCGTCAATTTGCATGGTTCGGCCCATTTGGATCGTCGCCGTTTGGAGAATCGTCTTTTTCGACGAGACACTTTTCAGTGGTATGAAACCGAGCGTATTCCGCTGATCATCGCTGATGTCCTGGGACCCGCGATCCGGGTCGGCCGTGGAGATTTGCTCCCCCTTGCTCGCCGGACCATGTTGACTCTTTCGCTGATGGTGGCGGGAGTGGATCGACACCATGCGGGAGAAAGCAGTCCAGCCGCCGCTCGAGATGCGGAGCTGGACGCGATGTATGCCCTGATGGACCGCTTGGCTCGGGCTTCAACGGTGGCTCATGCCGTGGGGGATAAGGCGGCGATCATCGCTGATGGCGATCATGCACTGCAGGAATTCGCACAAGCATTTTTCGAACCAGCGCAGCGTCGCCGGGCCGAGATCTTGGATCGTTTCGCAGCTGGGGCCATCGCCGAGGAGGACCTCCCCAAAGACGTCCTGACGACGTTGCTGCGAAATCAGGATCGACTGGTTCTCCCACCCGAAACCATTTTGCGCGAAACGGCCTACTTCCCTTGGGTTGGTTCACATTCCACATCGAACCAATTGGTTCATGCCATGCATCACATCTTCGAGTGGATCGGTGACCATCCCGAAGATCGCCATCGGTTGCTCGAAGACCCAACTTTGTTACAGCGATTTGTTCATGAATCGATGCGGCTCCACCCTGCGAGTCCCGTATCGCGACGTGTGGCTCTGGACGCGGTGACATTGAAGTCGGGAATCTCCATCGCGTCGGGCGAAGAGGTGATCATTAGCCTCGATGAAGTGAATCGCGACCCAGACATCTGGGGTGCCGATGCCCGCGTCTTCAATCCATTTCGCTCACTTCTCGAGGGCGTGATGCCGTGGGGGTTGTCTTTTGGTCATGGAGTTCACGCCTGTCTTGGTCAGGAATTGGCCGCTGGTGTGGAGTTGCCTGATGACGCGGGACACGCCTCGCTGGTGGCATCTGATGGCCTGATCGGCGACCCGTTTGCTCCGCGCCATCTCATTGGTTCGGTCACGGTAATGGCCAGTGCCATGTTGGCGGCTGGTGCTCGAGTCGACCCCGAGTCTCCGCCGAGCCAGGATGAGACCACCACGCGACAGGTATGGGGCTCGTATCCCGTTCTTTTTCATTGACCGTGGCCACCAAGGATGGGATGTCTCCAGTTCGGTACGTTTGTACCTTTGATCCGCATATCTCCCACCCCTTTGGCAGAATGAACCAATGGTCAATTCCCCCCAGATGACCGCTACCGATCAGGCCATTGACCTATTGAAGTCCTTGGGAATGTCGGGCTACGAAGCCAAGGCCTATCTTGCCCTGCTCGGGGCTTCGGAGCCGTTGAATGGGTATGAAGTCGCCAAAATCAGCGGAGTCCCGCGGAGCACGATCTATGAAACTCTGTCCAAGTTGTCGGCAGTCGGGGCAGCGATACCCATTCACCGTCGGCGCAGCAGTGCGACGGGGGCGAGTACGTACGTGGCAATTCCTGCTGACACGTTGATTGCCCGTTACCGAAGGGACATGGGCCGTCGACTCGATGGGCTGACCTCCATCCTTCCGCAGTTCGCCTCCCGACAAGAGGGATATGTCGTTCAGAATCTGGTGGGCCGGTCGGACATTCTGCAGAGAATGCACGATGTCATGGAAAGCGCCGAGAAGTATCTCTTCTTGTCGGTCTGGCCCGACGAATCACGGGCTTTGTTGCCGGCAACCCTGACCCATTTCGAACGAGGGATCGAAGTCACATCGCTGCATTACGGTCCCCCTGATGGTTTTCCGGGACGGGCCTTCACTCATCACTATTCGCCGCCAGAAGTGGTCCAAGAAATCCTCGGATGTCGGATTTTCTCAGTGGTTGCCGATCACCAACAAGCGGTCATTGGCGCCGCGGAGGGTGACTTCATCTGGGGTATGTGGAGCGATGATCCAGCAGTGGCGATGTTGGCGGCCGAATACATTCGCCATGACATTTCCATCCAGTTGATGGCGGCCGAATTGGCCGCTGCTGGTCGGGCTGAATTCTTTCAAAGCGATGACTGTTTTAATTTCCTGCGGAACTCGAGTCGGGTCTGTATCGCGGGCATGATGCGTTCACTACGAGTGACATAGAGCAATCGCTACCGAGGACTTGGTCAGGGTGTCGATAACCGATCAGGTGTGCTCAACGGCCCAACGTACCGATTCGACGATCATCTGATAACCGGTGCAACGACACAGGTTGCCTTCGAGCCCGGTTCTGATCTGCTCTGGTGTCGGGTCGGGAATCTCATCCAACAAACTGGTGGCCGCCATCACCATGCCCGGAGTGCAATAGCCACATTGCAATCCGTGGCATTGACGGAAACCCTCTTGAACTGCCGACATGCCATTGAAGGGTCCAGTGATTCCTTCGATCGTGGTGACGTGCGCACCATCAGCTTGAACGGCAAGCACTGTGCAACTCTTGGCTGATTCACCGTCAATGAGGATTGAGCAGGCTCCACAGTTAGATGTGTCGCAACCGACATGGGTGCCAGTCAGGCGCTCCTGTTCGCGGATGTAATGCACGAGCAGTGTTCGGGCGTCGATTGAGCGCGCCGTTCGACGACCATTGATGGTGATCTCCACTTCCACGTGGCGGGAACCGGTCGGCAGGGTATGGATATTGTCCGTCATGATCTTGCCTATCTTCCGTCTTTAATCGTTTTCGGCTGGGCGATTGATGATCGCCCAAATCTTTTGTGGGGTGACCGGCATATCGACATGCTCGACTCCGTAGTCAGCCAGAGCGTCAACGATGGCATTGACCACCGCCGGTGGAGCACCTACCGAACCCGATTCACCGATACCTTTGGCCCCGAGTGGATTGTTCGGGCACAGCGTTGTGATTCGACCAGCGATGAAGTCGGGGAGATCGGCCGCTGATGGGACCAAGTAGTCGAGCAAATTAGCGGTTACCGGTTGCCCGGTGTCGGGATCGTAGGACACCCCTTCGAAAAGGGCTTGGGCGATCCCTTGGGCCACGCCACCGTGTACTTGCCCTTCGGCCAGGAGTGGATTGATGACGGTGCCACAGTCATCGACCAAAATCATGTCGCGAATGTCGACCCGGCCGGTATCACGGTCGATTTCGACAACGCAGGCGTAAGCGCCCGATGGGTAGGAGAAATTCGGTGACTCTTGGAAGAGTCGCTCTTCGAGTGAACCAGCCTGAATCTCAGGTGGAATGCGCAATGGCTGGAACGAGGCCCAGGCCACATCGCCCCAGCCGACTTTTTTACCCGGTGAGCCACGGACGTTGAAGGCATCGTCGGCAACTTCCAGATCTTCTTCAGCTGCTTCCAGAAGATGAGCAGCAATTCGTTTGGCTTTATCGAGAACTCGGGCCGAGGCGACTTTGACTGCCGATCCTCCAGTGGGGACGCCTCGCGAACCCATGGTGCCGATTCCTTGGAGAACACTTTCGGTATCTCCAGTCACGACTTTGATGCGGTCGAAGGAAATACCTAGTTCGTCGGAGGCGATTTGGGCGTACACGGTCTCATGACCTTGGCCGTGCGGTGATGAGCCAGCGAAGATGATGGCCGAACCATCTGGTTGTATGCGGACCTGAGCCGATTCCCAGGACGCCAGATGTCCAAATCCCTCCAGCGAACCATTCGGTCCGAAACCGGCAATCTCCAACCAACACGAGAGGCCAATGCCCAACAGTGGTTTTGTCGGGTCATGACGACGCACCTTTTGTTCGGCGCGAACCGCGTCGTAGTCCAACAGACGCATACATTCGCGAAGTGCTTCGGGGAAATCAGCCGAGTCGTACACCACATTTTCATTGTGCGTCTCGTAGGGGAACGCCGAAGGCGGAACGAAATTCTTGAAACGGACCTCGGCTGGATCAAGGCCGGTTCGCCGAGCCACAACATCGACAATGCGTTCGATCGAATAGGCCGCCTCAGGACGACCAGCTCCGCGATACGCAGCCACAGGCGTGGTATTGGTCGCCACGGTGCGATACGAGGTACTGACCTTGGGGATGCGATAGGCGCCGGCCGCCATCCACGTGGTGAGAACCGCCAAGCCAAGTCCGGTGGGATCGGCATAGGCACCGAGATTTTGGGACACCACCAGTCGGAGGGCTTTGATGGTGCCGTCTTTCAAATAGCCCACCTCAATGTCGTGGACCTGATCGCGGCCATGGGTCATTTGCATCATGGCCTCAGTACGGGTCTGACAGAACTTGATCGGGCGCCGCACCCATTGAGAGAGCAAAGGGGCCAAAAAGAACTCGGGATACCAGACAATTTTGGCTCCGAAACCGCCGCCGACATCGGGGGCGATGACGCGACAATTGGTTTGCGGAATGTCGAGCCATGTGGCCACGTAGTTACGAAGATGATGTGGTGCTTGGAAAGTTGCCCACATGGTCAAGCCGTTGGGCTTCCAATCGGCTAATACCGCAACTGGTTCAATCGGCACAGCAGCACAACGCTGATTGACGAGATGGAGATGGGCTCGTCCATCGCATTTGCTCATTTCACGCTCGAGGTCATCCATGGTTGGAACGACTGTGAGCACATTGGAGCCATGTCGCGCAAAAAGTGGCATCGCATCGGGGGCCGTCGCACTCTCGATGGTGGTCATGACCGGCAGGGTCTCGTAAGTGACGTTCACCGCAGCAACCGCATCGGCGGCGATATAGCGGTCTTCAGCGATCACTACCGCAACGGGTTCGCCTACGAAGCGGACGGTGTTGCGGGCCAAGGCTGGTCGCTCCATGTTGGGAAGGCCACCAGGGAGATCCGGATATTCGGTGAGATCGGCTGCGGTGTACACGCCGAGAACTCCGGGAATATCCAATGCCTCACGAATATCGATGGTGATGATCTTGGCGTGGGCCTCACTCGAGGTGACAAAGGAGGCAAAGGCGCATCCTGGAGGAGAGAGATCATCAACGAAGGTCCCGGTCCCGGTGAGGAGTCGGGGATCTTCTTTGCGGAGGACTTTGGCACCAACAAGGCTCATTTTCGTTCGTACTCCTCAGATGATCGGATTATCAGTTGCAGTCGTGAGAATGTGATCACGGTTTGATGTGATGGCCTTGGCTGTCCTCGGGGTCGTACCACCATTGCTGAGCGTTCGTCTTGGATTGCTCCGTACGTGGACGGCCCCAACCCAGCAGTCGGCCCAGAAAATAGTCTGGCCCGCTCTCTTCGCGTCGCCACCAGCGACGCTGTCCACCGTGAACCCGTTTGCGAAAGGCCGAAAAGCCCACAGCCACGATCAGTGCGACACCGAAGAAGAGACTTTCGACCCACGTGGAGCTGATGCCAGCCAACTGCAGACCCTTGACTCCCGACTGAAGAACAAAGACCGCCAACACCGCGCCCCACACGTTGAATCGACGTTTGAATTGAGTCGATCCGAGAAAGGCGGCAGCGAACGCCGGTAAGAGATAGGGAGCGCCGGATTGGGCTTGGCTCGAACCGAACTGCGAGGCCAAGAGAACTCCGGCCAGCGCTGCACAGGTGGCCGAGGTGATCAATGACCCCCAGACGTAGCGATCGGTTTGTACTCCGGCCAGACGGGCTGCTTGTTGGGCACCTCCGGTGGCAAAAAGGTATCGACCAAGAGCGGTGTGTTCGAGAATGAACCACATCACCACGGCAAGAATCAAGCCGACGAGGACGGTTTTGTTGAGGCCCCAAAACCAAATGGTTGAAAGATTCTTGAATTCCTCCGGGAAGCCCAGCAATGAACGATTGTTTGAGCGCCAAACGGCGTATGCCGTGAGAATCGAACCCATGCCGAGGGTGGCAATGAAGGAGTCGATGTGGATCTTGACCACCAACAAGCCGTTCACGGTGCCGACGATGACGCCGACGAGCAAAGCCGCAACAATGGCCAAAGGTATTGGCCATTGCGGTTCAATCAAGAGCCACGACACGGTGACAGCCGATGCTGACACTGTTCCGGCAATGGAAAGGTCGAAGACTCCTGCCGAGAGCGGAATGAGCAGGCCGAGGGCGACGACCAACAAGATCGCATTCTGGTTCATGACCGAACGATGGGTGAGCCAGGTCAGCCAGGTATCTGGAATCCACCATGTGAAAAGGATCCAGGTCATGGCGTACAAATAGAGGACCCCGATATTGCGGGGATGGAAGGTTCGCCATTTGATCGGCGAACGTCGCTCATCGAAGCGGCTATCGATCTTTTTGGTGCGTTCGACTCGTTCGTAGACGACCCGATGACGGCGCAGAATCTTGTTCTTTTTCAAAACCGGCTTTTTGATGACATCGCCGGTTTTGGTGTCGATTTTGGGTTGCTTCATGATCTTCCTCGAAGACGTTCTGCGGTGCGTCGCACCCACTGGGCAAACTTCCCACCTCGAGACGGGCTCACTTCAGCCCGACTTCGGAGATTCGTGCCATCACTGGGGGTAACGGTGATGGCGTCGCTCTTGTCTCTGATCACTTTGAAGGTAATCGGATCCAGGTTGGCGCGCATGTTCTTGCGATGTGATGTTGCGCCGAGAGTCTCGGCGATCAATCTCTCTTCGGTGAGCGTAGGGCCGGTCAACTCAGCAGCAATGGAACCACTGCGCATGACCAGGACTCGATGGCAAAGGTGGACAAGTTCCTCGGCATCAGATGACGCGATGATGACACCAAGTCCACTGGCTGCTGCGTCGGTGATTTGCCGATAGATGGCCGCCTTGGCTCCGACATCGACGCCCTGTGTCGGTTCATCGAGGAGAAGAACCTTGGGTTCCGTGCGAAGCCAGCGCGCTAGAACAGCCTTTTGTTGATTGCCGCCGCTGAATTTCTCCATCCTCCGGCCCAGGATCGGGGGCTGAACATCGAGCTGGTCGACCCATTCGGTGACATCTCGGCGGAGTTGTCGGTGTCGAAGTCGAAAACGACCTTGGGCCGGCCCGAGACGCGGCAGTGGTACATGTTCGCCCAGTCGCTCTTGTGGGTCGAGGCCGGCTGCTTTGCGATCCGCAGGAACGAGCGCCAATCCGGCTTGGATCGAGTCACGCGGCGTGGCGAAGACCTTCTTTTTGTTCACCAATACTTTGCCGGCGAACCGCGGTGTGGCTCCGAAAAGAGAACCGGCAACTTCCTCGCGTCCAGAACCAACGAGGCCAGCAAAACCGAGAACCTCGCCGCGATAGAGCTTGAAGGTCAGACCACGCAAGGTGATGCCAAATATCATTTCCGCTTCGAGAAGTTCTTTGCCGACTTCTGCCCGTTGCGTCGGATATAAATCCGAAGCCTTGCGTCCAACAATCAACTCCACGAGGGCAGGAGCATCCAGAGACGAAGCGTCGACTCCGGCGGCGACAACGTTTCCATCGCGCAGGACCGTGACGCGATCAGCGAGTTCCAATACTTCGTCGAGGGCATGGCTGACAAAGAGCACTCCGACTCCGAGTTTGGCGACCCGCCGTACTTCGCGAAACAACGCATCGACTTCACCACGATTGAGAGAAGCAGTGGGCTCGTCCAGGACCAGCAGTCCAGTTGTGCCGATTTCCCAGTCTTGGAGAGCGCGGACAATGGCCACAGCAGCGCGTTCAGCAGCCGACAGTTGACCAACAGGCTGACGGACATCGGGGGCAAGTCCGAATCGCAGAAGAAGTTCTTGAGCACGACGCACCTCGCGTCGCCATAACAGGCGCCCGGCGAAACCTTGGGCGAAACCCCGCCCGAGACCGAGATTCTCTACGGTGGACAATGTTGGTACGAGGCCCAAATCCTGGTGCACGATGCGGATCAATTGGCGTTGTTCGTGGGACAGGGACCATAGGTCGACCTGCTGGCCGAGTAGTTGCACATCGCTACCGCGGTCGGCCTTCACGTAGCCACCGAGCAATTTGATCATGGTGCTTTTGCCTGAACCGTTTTGTCCAACGAGGGCATGGACCTCACCGGGTCGCACCTGGAGGTGCGCGTGATTCAGAGCGACTTGTCCGGGATACGTCTTGGACAAGTCGCGGATATCAACAACGAGGGGACCAGCGTTTCCGCTGATCCCCTCGTTCACTTCAGTTTCGGTCTTCACGACATCACACCGTCAAATTCCTGAGATATGAGTGTCGTGATCGGTCGACGACGAGAGTCCACTATTGCGGACTCTCCATCGTCGACCACCGAGATCACAGACCCCAGAGGGTCTTGAACTTGTCCTGGAACCCATCGACACCGGGCCACAAGGCATTGGCGTCGGCAATCGAGCCGGCTTCCAGGATCTGCAGCGGCAGACCGCCAGCCAAGATGTCGGGTCGTCCGTCGATCACGGCTTCGGCCCGTGCTTCGGCGCGTCCGGGGCCATTGCCGAGAAGAACGCGGGCCGCAGCGTCGACCGCACGCCATCCGAGCAACTCAGAGGCAATAGCGACTTCGGCAACCTGGTGCTGACCGTTGACGATGAAACCGAAGTTGAGTGGTCCACCGGCCTGAGATACGGCCTTGGCCTGATCAATCAGTCCAGCAGCCTCAAGCGCCTCGGGAACACCGAAGAGCATGCCACCAAAGGCATACACGATCATGTCGAGATCGGGGTCACTCTGAAGGAGAGACACGATCGAGCCCGGCAGATTCGTTCCGATGTCGGTCACCGCAACTTCGCTGATTGCTACTTCGCAATCGGGGCATGCCGTGGCGATCTCGTCTTCGAAACCCTTCTGTACGGTGGACAGAACCGGGAATGTTGGAAGACCAACGAACTGAATCTTCTTGTTGACGGTGTTGACCGCGGCGTAGTCGGCCATCAGGACACCATAGAAGTAATAGTCATCGTCGCTGAGCAAGTTCACCGAGATTCCGTCACCTGGTTCATAGGCCTCGGGCAAAGACCAGGAAATGACCGGAATCTGGGCGTCGCGCAAAGTAGCCAACTGAGCCGCAAACCATTCACGGGGGTTGCCACTGGTCAAGATGACATCCGGGCTGGCGGCAATAGCGGTATCAAAAGCAGCCGCAACCGTGTCAGGAGTATCGGAGTGTGAGGAGGTCTCATAGGTCCAACCGGCGGCCTCGGCGGCAGCCTTGACTCCAACGGAGATCTCTTCGCATACGGCGACTGAACACTGGACATAGAACAACTTCTTGCCGGTCGGAGCAGCAATGGGTTCATTCAAGGGCAGTTCGGTGATCGGCTGTAAAAAGGCAGCGACGCGTGCCGCAGCATCCTCGCTGACGCTGCCTGTGTCGGTGTCGGTGTCACCACCCTCGTTGGTGGTGTCGGTTGGTGCCTCGGAGGTGCTGGGTTCGGTCGTTGTCGAATCCCCATCATCGCCACCGCAGGCAGCAATCACCAGTGATGACGCCGTGAGGGCGGCAGCGATCCACCTGAGGCGGGTCGAATTGGATTTCTTCATGTAGGTATCCCCCTGGATAAACGTAGGCCGGTGCCTACGGAACACCAAACGATATCGCCTGGGGCAACATGGTCGCTAGGTGACTGACGACGGAAATGAGCCATGATCCAGCGGTTGCGCGACAAGTCGGCCATTATCGTGTCGGTCGCGTCGGTCGGCCAGTATCAGCACATGGGAGTATCAGCACATGGGAGAGGTCAGAGGTGTCGGAGAAGGCAGCCAGGGTCCCATTGGCATGTTCGATTCCGGCTTTGGTGGATTGACCGTCGCTCGAGCGGTGATCGACCTCTTGCCTCAGGAAGATTTGGTCTACATCGGCGACACTGGCCGCTATCCCTTCGGAGACAAACCCCAAGCCGAGGTGCGCAAGTACGCCCGTGAACTGGCCTGGAGTCTGGTGCGCGACTTTGGGGCCAAAGCATTGGTTGTGGCTTGTAATACTGCGGCGGCTGCCCTACCAGTGGCAGAGTTGCAGGCCGAACTGACCGCGGCCGGCTATCGGGTGCCGGTCATCGGGGTCATCGATCCGGGTGCTGAATCGCTGGTTCGAGCCACGAAGTCGGGAAAGGTGGGGGTTATTGGGACCATAGGCACGATTGGTTCTGGTGCCTACGCCCATGCTGTTGCTCGGGCTGCGCTTGGCGCGCGGGTGACTCTGGTCAGCGCCTCGTGTCCCGGTTTCGTGGAATTTGTGGAGCGCGGTCGGACATCGGGGGAGGAAATCACGATTCTTGCCGAGCGGCTCCTGGCCCCGATCACATCGGCGGGGGTCGATGCACTCTTGCTCGGGTGTACCCATTATCCCTTCTTGGCGCGTGTCATCTCTGACGTCATGGGTGAATCGGTGACATTGGTTTCCTCGGCTGATGAAACTGCTTTTGCCTTACGCGATGAACTCATGAGTACCGCCATGCTTCGTCCGAGCAGTGATCCAAGGGGACGGCACCGGTTCTTGTCCAGTGGTGACATTTCCTGGTTTCGCGATCTGGGGGCGCATTTGTTAGGACCAGAGTTGCTGGAAGCGGAAGAATGGCGGTTGTCGGCTTCCACGCGCCATTTTCTGATTGAAAGTTCTCAGTAGTGGAACTCCCAGTACGAGAGTTCCCAGTACGAGAATTTTCAGTGGGTCGACACTCGAAATCGCATTTCCCATCAACCAAAGGATGACCACCATGACAATTTCCATCACCCGCTCTGATGGGCGACATATCGATGAGTTGCGGCCGATGAGTTTCGAACGCGACTTCACGGAAATGTCGGCCGGAAGCGTCTTGGTGAGTTTCGGGAGAACGCGGGTGCTGTGTACGGCCAGTATCGACGAAGACGTCCCTCGTTGGATGAAAGGCAGTGGTAAGGGTTGGGTCACTGCCGAATACTCGATGCTTCCCGGTTCATCGTCAGAACGCGTCGATCGCGAGGCGGCCAAAGGAAAACAGAGCGGACGGACGGTTGAAATCCAGCGATTGATCGGCCGGAGCCTGCGAGCCGCCTGCGATATGACCCTTCTGGGAGAGAGACAAGTTGTAGTGGACTGTGACGTGTTACAAGCCGACGGAGGAACGCGCACTGCCAGTATCTGCGGTGGTTATCTCGCACTGCACGATGCTCTCAGTCGGTTGAAGCACAGCGGAGCAATACCGGTCCATCCCTTGACCTCGCTCTGCGCGGCCATCAGCGTGGGAATCGTGGACGGAGTTCCGCTGATCGATCTTCCGTATGTGGAAGACAGTGGGGCTGAAGTTGATATGAACGTGGTGATGTTGCGGGACAAGAAAACGCAACTCAGTCGCTTCGTCGAAGTACAAGGTACTGCTGAGGGAATGGCCTTCACCCGAGGGGAACTGGACTCCCTTCTTGGTTTGGCCGAACAAGGTCTGGCGGAAATTTTCGAACTGCAGTCCGAACTTCTGGCTACCGACCCACCGCGACGGTGAGTTCTCCGGATCCAGATGTGAAAGGTTCTGGGAGGCGCGAAGAACTGCCGCGATTGGTATGTGCTTCGGCTAACCCGCACAAGGTTCGCGAAATCGCCGACGTGTTATCGGGCTTGGTGATCCTTGACCCGCGGCCAGCGGGTGTTGCCGAAGTTATCGAGGATGCGCCGACGCTGCTGGGGAATGCTCGTCTGAAAGCCCGGGCCATCCTTGAAGCACCGGAGAACACACTCTTGCTGCCGGCCGTGGCCGATGACACCGGACTCTTCGTCGATGCATTGCCGGGCCAATTGGGGGTGCGCACGGCGCGTTACGCCCAAGAGGATCCCGATCATGGCCGCGATCCAGACCGGGCCAACCGGCGCCAACTTCTTCGGGCGTTACGTGACCAAGGGTGTGTGCGTCCCGAGCAACGATCTGCCTACTTCTTGACGGTGGCAGTGGTGTGCTTCCCCGATGGGACTGAAGTCATTGCTGAAGGCCGATGCCAGGGGCGTATCGCCCTCGAGGAGCGGGGAAATCGCGGTTTTGGTTTCGACGCGCTCTTCATTCCCGATTTGACTATGACTATTCCGGGTGAACGCACCTTTGCCGAAATGAGCGACGAAGAAAAAAACGCTCTTTCCCACCGGGGTCAGGCGTTCACCGATTTGGCCCGACAACTGCAGCAGTTGACTTTGAAGAATCATCGACCCCGCTGAGAGCCATCATCGGGTCAACGCTCTGATGTCAAAGAATTCCCTGGTCAGTGCGCGTCGACCAACCGCGCAGATCAACTGGCCATTCGTCGGTGATGGTGCCTTCGAGGGAGGCTTCTGAAACGAGAAAAAGCGAGTCGTGCATGGCAATGGTGGGATCGACATGCGCGGGGATAATCAAAACCTTGCTTCCCACCGGTGGCTGGGCGCCGTTGTTCATCGAAAAAGTGGTGTGCTCATCACTGCAAAACCAAACAGCGGCGTCAGCAATGGTGGGATTGCCATGGTCCATACCCAATGCTTTGAGTCCGACATCGACCACGGCCCATTTCCGTTGCGAGGCGATCACTGTGCCAACGATGAAGAGCGCTTGCCCAAAGGGCAATCCGAGTGCTCCGTAGTGGGAGTCCATCAGAACGTAACTTCCGGCTTGGACTTCGGTGATACGGCGTACGGTGTCGTCGCCGTCGAAAAGATGAAAGGTGCCGGTTCCACCAGCAGAGATGATGGTGCACTGGTCCCCGACACAGTTGCGGACAGCGTCGAATGCAGTGGTCAAGGCAACCATCGAGTCCCGAACGCGACTGGCCTTGTCGTGGTCATTGGGTAGGGCCATCAAATGACCCTCGTATCCCATGACGCCGCGCACCGTGAGGCCCTTGGAGAGAGCTAGGTCGGCCAATGTCCCGGATTCGGCGGGATCGCATCCACAACGGGGGAGACCGACGTTGACATCGATCACCACCGCAGCGATACCAGCGCGGGCCGCGGCCGAGATGGTTTCGGCGGAGTCGACGGCCACCGTGATCTGGGCGCGGTCTTGACAACGGGCCAAGTCCGATAGGCGGAGAGGATCCAAAGTTTCGTTGGCCAATAGGAGGTCGTGTCCAAGTCCGGCCCGGGCCAGACCCACCATTTCCCGCACCGTGGCACAGGTGAAGCCATGATGACCGGCTAGGTATTGCTGCCGGGCCAGGGAAGTGCATTTATGGGCCTTGATATGTGGACGTAATGAGAGTCCGGGACGAACGGCGGACATCTGTTGAAGATTGTCTGCCATCACCCGCTCGTCGATGATCAGGGCGGGTGTGGAGAGTTCGGCTACCGAGTTCGGCGTACTAGTCATCGCCGGTCATGTTCTCATACATCCTGACTCTTTCAGTGCGGGCGGAGGGACTTGAACCCACACCCCTTTCGGGACAGGAACCTAAATCCTGCGCGTCTGCCAGTTTCGCCACGCCCGCATGAACTCTGCGTGATCACCTGATTTGAACAGTTCAACTCGAGCGGGTCGAACCGGACTGGCCATAACAAGCAGGGCTGAGGATAGGGGCGTGAGGTCCAACTTGCGCGACATGGAACCGCCCAACTTCTCGATTGCCTGCCAGACTGAGAGGGTGACTCTCATTGCCAACTCTGCCGAGGCCGCAGCGGCCCTGGAAAATCAGTTCGGGCTCGCTGATCGCATCGTCGATGAATCAGCGCTGGAGCGGAGTGTTCAAAGATGTCGCCAACAGGGTATCCGTCTGCCGACGTTTGCCGAGTTGGCTCATCCGGCGGCAATCGACTCGTCTTTGATTGGAGACGCTGACCCTCAGGCTCCGGATCCGCGCAACTTGTGGCGAGTTCATTGGTACAACGACTTGAGGGGATCCCGGGTATCAGTTCCGGACCATGTTGTCCTACCTTCATCGTTGACCGGAGTAGCGAACCCGATCATCGTGGTCTTCGGAGACCGTTTTCCGATGATCACCGCTCACAAGGTGCTGGCCGCCTATTCCTGTTTGGCGCCACGGGTCGTGACCGGACAGTTCGACCCGACGTATCACCGGGCAATTTGGCCATCTACTGGTAATTACGCCCGGGGCGGGGTCGCCATTAGTCGGCTCATGGGTTGTCGAGGAGTGGCCATTCTTCCAGCAGGAATGAGTCAAGAGCGTTTCGATTGGCTGGATCAGTGGTGTGTGAATCCCTCAGAAGATGTGATTCGTACCGTGGGGACAGAAAGCAACGTCAAAGAGATCTATGACGCTTGTAACGAGCTCGATCGCGATCCGGTGAACTTCATCTTCAATCAGTTCTGTGAGTTCTCGAATCACCTCGGCCACTACGAGGTAACTGGGCGCGCCTTGGGTCATGTTTTCGAGACGGTGCGCGATGGAATGAAAAAGTCGGGACGGGACCTGCGTCTTGCGGCATTCACCTCGGCCACGGGTTCGGCGGGCACGATCGCCGCGGGTGATCGATTGAAGGATGATTACGGTGCTCGAATTGTTGCCGTCGAAGCATTGGAATGCCCGACCATGCTCGAGAACGGATTCGGAGAACACAACATCCAGGGAATTGGCGACAAACACATTCCTCTCATTCACAATGTGATGAATAGCGATGTGGTGTGCGCGATTAGCGATCAGGCCACCGATGAACTCGATGTCTTGTTTAATACTCCGGCGGGACGGGATTTTCTGATCGGCAAAAAGGGTTTCTCCGTGGAACTCGTCGATGCTCTCGAGCATTTCGGCTTCTCGGCTATCTGCAATACGTTGGCAGCGATCAAGACGTCAAAGTTGCTCAATCTTGGTCCCGATGAGGCAGTCATCACCGTCGCCACCGATGGCGGCGCCCTATATCCGAGTTCGCGAGTGAAGACTTTGACTGAGCGGTTCGGCGGTGAGATGAAACCAGAAGATGCCGCTGAGGTTTTTGGTCGTCATCTTGGCCATGTGACAACTGAAGACATGATCGATTGCACCGAGCGAGATCGGAATCGAATTTTCAACTTGGGGTATTACACCTGGGTGGAGCAGCAAGGAACTCCTTTCGAACTTTTCGAGGCTCGACGTCATCAGTCTTTTTGGACTGGACTACGCCGATACCTTCCAATTTGGGATGAGATGATCACCGAGTTCAACAATCGCGTTGCCACTGACTGATAGCGGTCATTGATGGCAGCCATCGGATTGCAATGTGCAACATGTGGAGCGGCGGTTCCGGTTGCGACGGTTCTACCGTGGCGTTGTCCGCGAGAGCACGGGGATCGCCACCATGTATTGCTGATTCAAGACGATGGGGGAGTTTTCGTCAGCGATGACCAGGAGGAGAATCCTTTCATTCGCTACCGGACTCAGATGGCGTGGTGGGCCTTTGGTCGATCGCGCGGGATGGGCGATGACGAACTCGTTGGTTTGGTCAACGATCTCGACGAGTGGGTTGCGGCAGTAAACGGTACGGGGTTTGCCATCACTCCGTTCGGACGCGCCGATGAACTGAGTTCCGCATTAGATTTCGTGTCATCGGGTGGGGTTTGGTTGAAAGATGAGACAGTAGGGGTGGCGGGAAGTCAGAAGGCCCGCCACTTGTTTTCGATTCTTCTGCACCTTTTCGTTGCTGAACGTTTGAAAGTGGTGCCCTGGTCCACCGAAAAAGATCGCCCGGCTCTGGCTATTGCCTCATGTGGTAACGCGGCCATTGCCGCTGCC
>JBEIGJ010000010.1:0-29974 GCA_040381935.1 Acidimicrobiaceae bacterium
AAAACGATGGGGACCTCGTTTCCCGATCATCAGCCTGGTCACTGTCTTTGCCTTACAGGGTGTGTTGATGTGGATCGTCTCGCTACCCGTACAACTGGGACAAAATGATGCCACTCCGGGCATTGGAGTGCTGGCTTACATTGGTATTGGGGTGTACGCCTTTGGATTGTTCTTCGAAGTCGTGGGGGACGCCCAATTGGCTCGATTCAAGGCCGATTCGGCCAATGCCGGCAAGGTCATGGACCAGGGATTGTGGCGATTCACCCGACATCCGAACTATTTCGGCGATGCCTGTGTCTGGTGGGGGTTGGCCTTGATTGCTGCGGAGACTGGATCAGGTGCATGGGGATTCATCGGAGCCTTCGTGATGACGTATTTGCTACGACGGGTCAGTGGTGTCACTTTGCTGGAGCGGTCGCTGAAAAAACGTCGGGAAGGCTACGAGGCATACATTGCTCGTACCAGTCCTTTTCTTCCCCGGCCTCCAAAAGTCACGCCGTAATACGGCAGTAGCAGCCGACGAACCGGTCCGGGATCATTAGTGTGAATGCGTGACTTCTTCTGTGGCAACACAACCCGAGAAGAAATCATTCATTTTTCGTTTCGTTGCTCTTCTCGTGGCGGTGTACGCCGTTGGGGCCGGAATCTCGCTGATGGTGTCGGCGCGATTGGGGGTAGCTCCGGCTGATGTCTTGGCCACTGGTGGAGCCAAGCAATTCGGTATCGGCGTGGGAACCATGGGTTGGATCAATGGTTTTGCCTTCACTGTTTTGGCCATCGCCGTTCGTCGTCCCCCGTCCTGGGGAACTTTGCTCGGTACGGTGCTCGTTGGGCAGGCGGTGAATATCACCTTGCCGCTGATGCCCGATCCTGATACGTACTTCTTACGACTACCCATGATGTTGGCGGGAATGGCTTTGCTCTATGCCGCGATTTCGGTGGGTGTGGCAACGACATTGGGCACTGGCCCCATGGAACTGTTGATGCTGGGATTGCACGATAAAGGTATGAGTATGCAGTTGGCGCGGTGGGGTATCGAAGGAGTCGTGGTCCTTGGTGGAATCTTGCTGGGAGGCCAGATCGGTCTGGGAACAGTGCTCTTCGTATTCCTGACTGGTCCGGTGCTGGCTCGCACGTTGCCGCCGGTGGCCCGCTTCATGGGAACTGAAGTGACTCGAGCGCCGATGGCCCTCGACGCCTGAGATCAGAGCGCGCTGAATTTCAACGTGCGGTGGGCACTCGTTGTGAAAGAACCGAGCGTTCTTCCAAAGCAGTGATGTCGTCGTCGGTCATGTGCAGGAGTTCGCGGAGAACCAACCGATTGTCTTCACCGCGGTAGCGCGGCTCGCCGGTGACGCCCACTGTCGATGAGCGAAAATGCCATGGTGCATTGGGTACGCGTAACTCCCCACCGATGCGGTCGGGAACAGTAGTGATGGCCCCGCGGGCCTGAGCCCAGTCGGTATCAGCCAGTTCCCGAACTGTGCGTACTACCCCTGCGGCCAAACCGAACTGTGCGCAGCGATCTTCGAAAGCCTGGGCATCAGGCAATGTGGCCGCCCACTCTTGGAGATGACTGGTCAGAAGAGTGAAATGTTCGAGGCGATCGGCAACCGAAGTGAACCGTGGATCATCGAGGAGTTCTGGTCGATCCATAACCGCAACCATGATCTCGAAAGTTCCTCGTTCAGC
This sequence comes from Acidimicrobiaceae bacterium, assembly GCA_040381935.1. Classification (GTDB taxonomy): domain Bacteria; phylum Actinomycetota; class Acidimicrobiia; order Acidimicrobiales; family Ilumatobacteraceae; genus Casp-actino8. The sequence continues at coordinate 1,693 of JBEIGJ010000010.1, forward strand.
CGGATGCCCACTGATGACCACGGTCGTTCCATCGGCCACGCTCAAGATGGGATAATCACCCGGCCGAAATGAGCGAATCCACTGCGGATCAACATCGCCGTCGAAAAGTTCGTCGTGAGCATGTTCGTTGACGTACAACATGGTCTCAGCCATGGAGACATCGATGCGTTCACCCCGACCAGTGCGTTCACGTTGAAAAAGTGCTGCCAATATTGCCGACGAAGTCTCGAGAGCGGTGTAGGTATCAGCATGAGACCAGGGATCATTGGAGCAATTGCCCCCTCGAGCATCACCTTGCATCCGGGTCAAACCGCTTTCGGCCCCGATGACGGTGGCGTATGCCCGTCGGCGCATCCACGGTCCATCTGCCCCGTAGCCGCTAATCGAGGCGTAGATCAGTCGCGGTTGTCGGGCTGAGAGAACGTCATAGCTGAGGCCCAAACGATCCATGACGCCGGCACGGTAGTTCTCGACGAGAACATCGCTGACATCCACCAGTCGTTTCAAGATCTCTGCTCCCTCCGGAGTGGAGAGGTCGATGCTCATACATTTCTTGCCAGCGTTCTGCTGAATGAAGTACGTCGCCAGCGAACCGACGCGTGGAGCGGAAAAACGTGTCAGGTCGCCATCAGGTGGTTCGACTTTGATGACCTCGGCCCCTAGATCACACAACATTCGTCCACAATGTGGCCCGGCGAGAACTCGGGTGAGATCGAGCACGCGGATGCCTTGAAGTGGCGCGGGAGGCTTGGTCACTCCTTCATGATGGCCGGTGGACGGCCGACGGAGCCATTCGGTGGTCGCTCTCGCGGTACGGTCGCATCATGAACGAGCGCGATTCTCTGATTGGGCAGGAACTTCCTGACTACGACTCATTGCCGAAGCGAGCCGGGTTGCCAGCGAGTTGGGACGTCTGGGGTGGTGGTGACGCCGCACTTTTCGGATGCCTCAATCTGCTGAACGCCGAGGGTGTTCGCACCGCAGCAACGCTGATCCGGGATGGTCGAGTCTTCGCCTTGAACTGGAGTATGGGGTTGCCTGATCCGCCCTTGTTCGGGCGAGCACCCTTCGGACACGAAGTCACTGGATCCGCCACGAGCACGAGTCATGACGATGTTTTGCATCATTGGAATACGCAGTCGAGCAGTCAATGGGACGGCTTTCGACATATTCGCAATTCCGCTGCCGGAGCAATTGAGCCCGGTACGGGCCATTTCGGTGGGGTTCCCGATGCCGAACATGGCATCGATCATTGGGCAAAACGAGGCATTGTGGGACGAGCCGTGCTGGCCGATATTGGACGTTGGCGTGAGTCGATAGGCCGACCCATCCGCTGCAATGACGCTGATCCCGTCGAGGCCTCGGAAATCATGGAGTGCCTCACAGCCCAGGGCACCACATTGCAGACTGGTGACATTCTCTTGGTGCGCTTCGGTTGGATCTCGTGGTATCAAACCCAATCTGAATCAGCGCGACAAACGCTGGCTGATGTTGGGGCTTTGCGGGCACCGGGATTTCGTCCCGGTGAGGAATTGGCCCGAACCTTGTGGAATCTTCATATCGCGGCCATTGGCTGCGATAACCCGGCCGTCGAGGTGTGGCCTCCGGGAGCGACGAGTTCCCCCGAGCACGAGGCTGAGGTACGAGCCGATTCCTCTCGTCTGCACGAAATCTTCACCCACACCATGCTCTTGCCGATGCTGGGATTGCCCCTGGGGGAGATGTGGGATGTGGATGCCTTAGCCGAGCATTGCGCAGCGACGGGGCGTTATGAGTGCTTTTTTGTTTCGGCACCGCTGAATTTGCCACATGGTGTTGCCAGTCCTCCCAATGCCCTGGCGATCATGTAGGTCACTACGCTTTGTGCATGTCTTCAACGCGTCGTCCTCATCCGCTCAGTCATCAAGTAGCCCTGGTCACCGGTGGTGGTTCGGGAATCGGACTTGGATGTGCTCGAGAACTTGTTCGCGATGGAGCCACTGTGGTGCTGGCGGCCCGCAATGTCGACCGTCTGCAAACTGCTGCCGCAGAACTGAGGACCATGGCCGAGGGTGGTGCCGAGATACACACCGTGGCGTGTGACGTGACCGATGAGAGCAGCGTGCAAGCAGCCTGCGCGGCAGCCCAAAACGTTGGACCCTTGACGATGGTGGTAGCCAATGCTGGTTTCGGTACCGGAGGTCCCATCCATCTCACCTCGCTCGAGGATTGGAACGGCATCATGGCCACCAATCTCACGGGTGCTTTTCTCACTATCAAACACGCCGTTCCGATACTGGCCGCCAATGGTGGTGGATCCATCGTGGCCATCTCGTCGATCGCTGGTCCGGTGACCCATCGCTTCATGACTCCATATGACGTGTCGAAGGCCGGGCTCGAGATGTTGATTCGTCAGACTGCTGATGAATTGGGTTGCCGCAATATTCGGGCCAATGCCGTGCGACCCGGTTTGGTTCCGACTGATGCCACTGAGGGTTTGATGGCCCTAGAGGTGATCGTCAACGATTATCTGGAGCAAATGCCTTTGGGTCGAGTTGGCACCACCGAAGACATCGGGCAATTGGTGCGGTTCCTCTTGGGACCAGAAAGCACGTGGATAACGGGTACCTGTATCAGCATTGATGGCGGACATCATCTCCGCCGTGGTCCGAATATCGAACCAGCTATGGAAATGGTGCTCGGAGATGCTCGCTACCCTGCCGGTCCTGTTTGAACCGCTACAGCGATATCACGACTGGGCAGAGAGATGGCGTAGTGCCATAGCGCTGTACAGAGCGATCCCGGTGGACATTGCGGTCTCGTCGTAGAACACGCGATTGGAATGATTCGGTGCGGCCGTTGCCGGATTGCGATCATGTGGTGTGGCGCCTAGAAAGACCATGGCGCCGGGTACGTGGTTGAGAACGTAACCGAAGTCTTCGGCTCCCATCACCGGAGTGGGAAGTTCAATGAAACGATCCTGCCCAGTGATTTCCCGGGCGATACCGCCGGCAAATCGCGCCGCATCCAGATCATTGACGGTCACGTCGTAGCCATCGACCAACTCAATCGTGACACTGAGGTCGTGGGCTGCGGCGACTCCCTCGGCCACTCGGCGGACACCATCGTGAATCTGCCGACGGGTGTGTTCGCTGATGGCGCGAATCGTTCCATTGATTTCGGCAGTTTCGGGAATCACGTTGAATGCCGTTCCAGCATTGATCTTGGTGATCGTCAGCACGCCTGGATTGAAGACATTGATGCGCCGAGTGATCATCGATTGCAGTGCTTGCACCACTTCGCAAGCTGCGGGAATGGGATCAAGGGTCCGAAATGGCTCGCTGGCGTGGCCGCCTTTGCCGGTGAGCCGGATGGACAGGGTGTCACTTGAGGCCATGATCGGCCCGCCGCGGGTACTGATGAACCCCGTTGGCAGAGATGATGTGGTGTGAATGGCAAAAGCACCGGTGATCTCAGACGGTGTGCCATCACTGAGCGGTCCAACGTTCAAGAGACCTTCTTCCAACATGAATACTGCGCCGCGATGACCTTCTTCACCCGGTTGAAACATGAAGAGCACGCGACCGTGGATGTCGTCGCGATGACTGCTCAAGAGGTGAGCCGCTCCAGCAAGCATGGCGGTGTGGGTGTCGTGTCCACAAGCATGCATCACATTGTCGACGCGAGAACTGAAATCAACGCCCGTGTCCTCGGGCATCGGGAGGGCATCCATATCACCGCGCAGAAGAACTGTGGGTCCGGGTTTGGAACCTTCAAGGGCTGCCACTATTCCAGATGTCGTTTCGTGCAAGGTGATGCCGAGGGGCAGACCTTCGAGTGCGGCCAAGACTCGTTCCCGGGTTCGCGGTAGCTCATTGCCCAGTTCAGGCCATTGATGGAGATCTCGACGCAGAGATATGGCGTCGTCGAGGAGATCCCGAGCCTCATCATTGACTACGGAAAGATCTATATGTGCAGACATAGACGCATCGTAGACCCCTTTTTCTGGTGCTGGCGTGCTATCAAGTTCCGGTGATGAATGATGCGTCAGACACTCCTGAATCGCCAGAGATGGTCGAAGTTGTCGATGAAAGCAATCAAGTCCTGGATGTGGTCACCCGGGCGGAAATGCGAGCCCGCGTGTTGCGGCATCGGTCAGTCTCCATAGCAGTGATCAATGAGGGAAAATTACTTTTGCATCGTCGATCCCCTCACAAGGATATTTGGCCGCTGTGGTGTGATATCGCTGTCGGAGGAGTGGTGGGTATTGGAGAGGATTTTCATTCAGCGGCTCAACGCGAGGTTCAAGAGGAGATCGGGTTGAGTGACATTGAACTCATGGCTATCGATGGGGGCCGCTTACAGATTTATGACGATGAATCGGTGAGTCTCATCGGGCGTTGCTTTCTTGTGCAGAGTGCTGGTCCATTGCGTTTCCACGATGGCGAAGTAGTAGAGGCTTGGTGGTCGACACGTCAAGAGTTCGAGGAACTCCGTCGACATGAACGGTTTCTCCCTGATAGCACGGCCCTGGTGTTACCCCTTTTGACGATGTGGAAATAGCAATGTCTGGAGCGGTGATCACGTCTTTCGCCGGATGACAGGTGATTGCACCCACCATGACGTGACTATCCAAGGAGGGTGAATCGATGTCGAGTGGAATGACGTATAGCGGTGGTGGGTCGATCGCGGGAATGATTGGGGCAGATCCAGAACAACTCAGCAACCTGGGGCTCACTTTGGCCCGTCAGCGTGAGACGGTGGACGGCATCGTGTCATTGGTGAGTTCGTCATTGGCTCAGACGGTGTGGTCGGGTCCGGCACGTCAAAGCTTTGAATCCGAATGGGATTCTTCATTTCGGTTGGCTTTGACCAGGCTTGCTGAGGCCTTTGATGTGGCTGGTCGGGACTGCCAGATGCGAGCCCTCGAGCTTCGGCGGGTGATGGGCGCGGGCTGAGGTCTACGCTGAATGGGTGCTGCGCGTCGAATTCACCGTCGAGCCTTTCGTCGAAGGCCAACCGGGGCCCCATGTTCTGGGCGCCATTGCGGCAGTCGAGAATCTGGGCTTGGTGGTGGAATTCGGACCTTTCGCCACCTCTTTCAGCGCCGAGGCCGAGGTTGTTGCGGGTGCAGTCTCAGCACTGATCAGTAAGGCCTATGCCGCCGGAGCAACCCATGTGTCGGTCCACATCGAGCCGGTGGAACGGTCACAATGACCAAGGCCCAGGACGTACCGAGTTCCATTCGGAACATGTTGCAACCTCTGGCTGCTGCTCTCGGTTGCACGGTTGTTACTGCTGATCTTCTCGAGCCCGCTGATATTCCTCTCATTTTGGAGGGAACAGTGGTGGGCGGTGTGCGCTTACCTGATCTTCACGGAGCACTTGATCGCCTGATCGACGCGGTCGAACGCGAAATGAGTTGCCGGTTATCCGATATGAGTCGTGAGCAGAAACAACGCGCTATTCGACTCCTCGATGAAAGAGGTGCTTTCACCTTGCGCCGAGCCGTCGAAGACGTGGCCGATGCTATGGCTGTTTCACGGATCACTGTTTACAACTACCTCAACGCTATTCATCGCTAGTCGGCCGCTAGGGGCAGGTAGTCCTCGAGCCGACCGATGGTGAACCCTTCTTTTTCAAGACGTTCTTTGAGAGCGATCAAATTACTGAGCAGATCACGGCGAAAATGCGTCAGAAAAATATCGCCAGGTTGTAGAGCTGCCCGACCAGCAAGATCGATATTGCCTTCCCACAGTGAGGCGTTCCATAACACCACGGCATTCAGCCCGCATGATGCCGTCGCACGACGGGTGTTTTCGTCGTAGGAACCATACGGTGGTCGCATCAGGTGACCAACTGTGCCTAGTCCATAGCGGATGAATTCGGTCATTCCGCAAATTTGACGGGTCTGCTCTTGGAGGCTGAGGCCCTTCAATGCGGGGTGAGTGAGCGTATGTGAGCTGATGGTCCCACCGACTTCGAAGATGCGAGCGAAATACTCTGGATCCTTTTTCAATTCGCCGGCAACCAAGAACAATGTTGCGGGCCATCGGTTTTCGATGAGGAAGTCCATGGCGGCTGGATCTTTGACGATGCCGTCATCAATGGTGAGAAAGATGACGTTGTCGGTGGTGTCCACTTGCCTGATGAGTGCCGCTCGGCCGTCAATCGGAATAATCGGAGCAATCGAGGATGAGGGTGAACCCGCCGGCGCAGTGATTACTGGCAGCATTGTCGCCGGTGTCGTTGCCGCCGACGTTGTTGTCACTGACGTAGTGGTCACCGGCAGCGTTGTCGCTGGCGTAGGTGTTATAGCCGGCGTTGAGGTGACGACGGATTCATCGGCAGAGCCGCAAGCGGTGAAAAAGACCGTGGCACTGACAACGGCGGCTAGGTGACGAGCCGACAATCTCATACCGAGTTACCTTAGGAGGCCCAATGGACAAGAATGAGTCCATGGCTCCCTTCGATATTGTGGCTTTCGACGCAGATGACACTCTGTGGCATAGCGAGGATTCTTTCCAAGCCACCGAGGTGGCATGTGTTGAACTCATTCGTCCCTATGTCGCCGAGGGCATTGATATTCGCGCCGCTCTCCTGGCCACGGAGAGAGCCAACCTTCCCGTTTATGGCTACGGGGTCAAGGCTTTTGGTCTCTCCATGATGGAAGCAGCGCTGACCTTGAGCCAGGGTCGTTTACCCAATGCGGTCCTCAGCACAATCTTGGACATCATCCGCGACCTACTGATGGCGCCGGCGCGCCTTTTGGATCAGGTGCCAGAAGTGTTGGGCACTGTTGCGGCATCGTTTCCCTTGGTCTTAGTCACCAAAGGGGATTTGGTCCATCAAACCCGGAAACTCACCACGAGTGGATTGGAGTACCTCTTTCAGCAAGTAGAGATTGTCCTCGAAAAAGATGTCCCGACCTACCAGCGAGTTTTCGACGAGGTCGGCGTGTCCCCAGATCGGGCCTGCATGGTGGGGAATTCCGTGAAGAGCGACATTCTCCCTGTTTTGGAATTGGGTGGTTTCGCAGTTCACGTGCCCTATCCGATGCTGTGGGAGTTGGAGCGCGTTGAGACTTTGCCGACGAGTGACCGCTTCGTGGAATTGGAGAACCTGAGTCACCTACCAACGTGGATCGAGAACATGAAAAACGGGGCGTAGAATCAGGAGTGATTTCATGATGAACGTTGTCTTCTTGCCGCAAATGACTGCACCGCTCGAGGTATTGGACACCTTGACGCCATCGACCAATGACTCGGTAACAGCGAGCGAGGCCATCTCGCGACCGGTCATCGTATTTTTCGTGATCGTCGGTGCTTTCATTCTCACCCGTTTGTCGCGCATTATTTTGCGTCGAGTGGTGCGGTATGTTGCCCAGCGCAGCATGGTCCGACCTTCGCAATGGTGGAAGACCAGAGCGCGCTATGGCGAACATGAATTGGCGGGAATCGGCGAAAACCGTCAGCGACAGCGAATTGATGCCGCAGCCCGAATGCTGCATCATCTCTTTGCTGTAGTGCTCTGGATTGGTGTCTTGATTGCGATTTTTCAAATTCTCGATTTGAATGCCGCCTTCTTCTTGTCGAGTGCCGGCTTCATTGGTGCAGCCGTGGCGATCGGTGGCCAGCACAAGGTGAATGATTACCTCACTGGTCTCTCGGTTCTCCTCGAAGATCGTTATGGGGTTGGTGACGAGGTTGAAATACCTGGTACTTTTCCCAATGGGATGCGCGGCGTTGTCGAACATATCGGCCTGGTTTCCACACGGCTTCGTGATGGCTATAGCACCGTTCATCTTCCGCATATTGCCTTGATCTCGGTTCGCAATCTGTCGCAGGAGCCAGCAGAGGCTCGATTGACGATCAATGTTCCTGAGGATCTCGATAATCCCGAAGCGCTGACAAGAGCCGCTGAAACCATTCGGGAACTTGCAGGCTCACAGCATCTCACGGGGGTTGTTTTGGTTGATGACGTCTTGGCAGCAACGCCGATCAAAGGAAACGAGCAAATCGAGGTCAAGGTTCGTACGGCTCGCCCATTGTCGGCCACCGAACGCGAGACGCTCATTCGTCGCACCGAAGAGCGACTGACTGCTCAGGATTCGTGATTCGCTGTGGCACAGTCGTTTTTGCCGGAGTTTGGATCGCTTTCCCAACATTCTTTGCCGACGTGGTTTGCCGATGCCAAATTTGGTCTCTTCAGCCATTGGACTGTGGGATCGGTTCCGGCATTCGCCCCAGTGGGAAAGGATCCATTCACCCTTGCTCGCGAGGAAGGTGAGGAGAAAGCCTTCAGTCATACGCCGTATGCCGAGTGGTATTGGAACTCCATCAATATTCCCGGTTCTCCGGCAGCGCGACACCATGCTGAAGTTTGGGGTAATTGCGACTATGCCGAATTCGTGCAGCGTTTTTTTGCTGCCTCGCAGGGATGGGACGCGTCCCGATGGTCGCACTTGATGTCGGCGTCGGGAGCCAAGTATTGCGTTGCTGTCACGAAACATCATGATGGAGTGCTCTATTGGCCATCGGAAACCCCGAATCCCCATCGAGGTCCGACATGGTCATCATCTCGAGATCTCGTTGGCGAGTGTGCTCAAGCAGCGCGTTCTGCTGGATTGCGCTTTGGTGTCTATTACTCCGGTGGCATCGATTGGACCTTCCAAGGGTTGGGAATCCGGAATTGGTCGTCGCTCTTTGCCGCTATTCCCCAAGACGATGAGTATCACCGTTATGCCGATGGGCATTGGCGGGAGCTCATTCGCCGCTATCAACCTGATGTTCTTTGGAATGACATCGGATATCCAGGGTTCGGTGATGGGGCCGCAGGAGTCATCGCTGATTTCTACAATGGGAATCCGCAAGGAGTGGTCAACGATCGCTTCGATGTTCTGGGCGTACTCGGACGAACAGCCCATGCCGACTTTCGCACCCCGGAATACACGACATCACATGACAGCCAAGGACAGTATTTCGAGGTGTGTCGGGGAATCGGTACCAGTTTTGGATACACGCGAGATGAAGACGACTCGACGTATATGCCGATACCAGATCTGATCGGCATGTTTGTCGACATCGTGGCCGACGGTGGCAATCTGTTGTTGAATTACGGAGCGATGCCGAGTGGAGAAATCCCTTGGGACCAACAGATACGTCTTATGGCGATGGGTCAATGGCTGCGGGTGAACGGGGCAGCAATTTACGGCAGTCGGCCTTTTGAGCAATCTCGGTTGATAACCGATGAGGGACATTCAGTTCGCTTGACACGGGGCGCGGACGGAGCCGTCTATGCCATGGTTCGCGGTCGCCCAGAGGCTGCGGCTCTGACGATTACTGGCTTGCCCAAAGGTGATGTACATCTCCTCGGCTACGGAGATCAGTTGCTCCGCCAGGGTGATCGTGTGCAATTACCGACACCACCGGATTCGACTCCAGTTTTCACACTTCGTATTGCCGATGATCGGTAGGGCGTTTGATCGTCAGGTTCGTTTCCGCACATCGAACCAATCACCGGTACTCATTTCGATGATCTGAATCTCACTGTTAGTGGCTTGATTGCCGGCCCGTCGTGTACTACCCGTCACGATGTAGAGCAGTCGTTGCCACCAGCGCATATCGCGACGGGGGTCAGTGGCTGTTGGTAGAAAGGTGTGGGCTTGGGCGGCGAGGGCGGCCTTCACCGAACGTCGAGGTCCGGCGGTGACGGGTAAGACGACAGCAGTCACCCCTTGAGTTGGAAGTAGGGCCACATCGATGGGCTGACATCGATGAGCCGATTTGATTGTTGGTTGATGAGGTTCAACCCAAAGCCGACCTTGACTTTGGCCTTGAGCATCGATGGCGTCGATGAGGTAGCCGTGGGCAATGAGTCCTAAGGGCAGACCGGTGCGGGTGACGGTCACTTGTAAAGTCCCGCCTTCAGGAGCGGGAATGCTGAAGGTGTCGCCGGGTTGTTGGCGATGAGTCGATGTGCAACCCAGCGAGCGGGCCATCTTGACGGCTTTGACCGGCCCATGAATCGGCACACCAGTGAGTTGACGCAGTGTCGCTTCATGGAGATGGTCATTGACCGAGGTGCAAAGGAGAACAGCTCCAATGGCAGTGCTTTCTTTTTGGAGATCACCCAGGGAGAGAAAACCAGGTGGATGCTGACGATCAAAGGCCCCTCGAATGGGGTCAGCAGTGAGCCAGGGATCTATGAGAAGCGAAGTTCCGGCGAATTGAACTTGCCAACTTTGATAGTCATCGAGTCGGCGAATGATCATGTTTCACTTCCGATGTCGTTGGCAAGAGCGGGGTGGATAGCAACCGTTGCCGTGTGGTGAATCTCTCGAGACGAGGTGCCAATACAGATGTCGTAGAGACCGGGATCCACCCGCCAGAATCCGTGTCGATGCTCATGGTTCGTTGTGGTGTGGCCAGTGATCTGGGGGCGAAGCACGCCGCGATAGTGATCACCGGGATCCCAATAGGCAAACGCTCGGGAGGTCAATGTCAGTACTGCGGTCTCGGTGTCATTCGGGGCGAGTTCGACTTTGGCCACCGCTTTGAGTTCTTGATGTGGCCGGTGGACCTGGGGGTCTCGTGGCGAGACGTATACCTGCACGATCTGAGATCCATGTCGTCGACCGGTGTTCGTAACCGGAACAGAAATTCGGATGGATCCGGTGGCTTGATGATCTTCACTGGTGGTCAATTCATAATGGTCGAGTTCTGGGGTGCCAATGTCGAAAGTGGTGTAGGACAAACCATGTCCGAACGGAAAACGCACCGGGATATCGCGACTGTCGTACCAGCGGTAACCCATGAGGAGGCCTTCACCGTAACGAATCTGACCATGCTCTCCGGGGAAGTTGCCAAAGGCGGGGGTGTCTTCGAGGCGGAAGGGAATGCTGGTAGGAAGCCTTCCTCCCGGATCATGAGTTCCTAGGAGAACATCACTGACTGCAATCCCCATTTCTTGACCTCCGAACCAGATCTGCATGATCGCCGCGACGTCATCTGCCCAGGGCATAGCAACGGGTGATCCGGCATTGATCAAGATGATGGTGCGTTCATTGGCCGCTCGCACCGCTTCGATCAGCTCATTTTGTCGACCAGGAAGAGAGAGGGAATCCCGATCATGACCCTCACTCTCCCAGTCATCAGTGGTGCCTACGATGACCAGAGCGACGTCGCTACGAGCGGCAAGGTCGGCGGCTCGTTGAATCGAATCGCCGGTATCCACTAATTGCATTCCAATTTCGGCCCCATGAGCCCATTGTTTGGCGGTGCCGTCGCAGGTCAATACGAAACGGTGTGGTTGCTCGGCGATGAGTGAAACCGTGGCTGAGATTTCTTCACTACCTAATCCAAAAAAGGCTTGTCCTCGTGGAGGCAACGTGGTTTGGCCATCAATGACCAAGACGTCGTCGATGAACAATTGGCAGGGACTCAACTCCACGAGGGAGATGACGTATTCACCGGATTGACGTACGGTCACCAGACCTTCAGCGCTGAAGTGAAATCCTGCGGTGGGAACACCAGGATCATTGCGAGCCACCACGACGATGCGACCATCGGCACGATTGAGTGTGGTGAGAAGATGTTCATCAGCGGATAAATCGGCATTGGCGGGTCCGTCGTAGACCGTGACGGTGAATCCTGGATCACCAGCAGTGGTGCGAACCACATCGGGATCGATCGTGGGAGTGGTCTTGTCGATATGGCAACCTGCTTCATAGGAAACAGTAATCGTGTCACCAAGACTCTCTCGTAGGACGTCAATGATGGCAGTGCGATGATGAGGTTGCACTTCTGCTGATCCGCCGCCCATAATGCGCGCACGTCCGGCATTGGGTCCGATGACAGCCACACTTCGGAGAGTCTGGACATTCATAGGGAGAAGCGGTGATCCTTCGACGGAATCATTCTTCAATAAAACGAATGAGGCGCGCGCTGCCCGACGAGCAACCTCACGATGCTGCAAGATGTCCACTGCTTGGGGGGTCACAGGGTCGTCGTCCAATGCGCCGAGGCGATCGAAAACGGAGAGCAGCGTACGCGCCGCCCGATCAAGATCTGCTTCGTCTACTGCACCGGAGCGGACAGCTTCGGCGAGGAAGCGTCCATAGGCCCGTGCTGGCGCTGGCATTTCTAGATCCAGACCGGCCTTTGCTGCTCCTGCGGTTGTTGTCCCGGCGAACCAGTCAGTCACCACGAAACCTTCGAATCCCCACTCTTTCCGCAATATGTCGGTCAGCAAGGACTGATCTTCGGAACAGTACGTTCCATTCAGTCGGTTGTAGGAAGTCATGATGCCGAGCGAGCCGCCTTCGCGTACGGCGATCTCGAAAGGAAGGAGATACATCTCACGTAATGTGCGTTGATCGATGACACTATCGATGGTCATTCGTTCGAACTCTGCGTCGTTGCCCACAAAGTGTTTGACCGTGGTTGCGACCTGATGAGACTGAACACCGCGAATAAAAGATGCCGCAAGAAGGCCTGATAACAAAGGATCTTCCGAGTAACACTCGAAGTGGCGACCAAAGAGCGGCGAGCGATGCAGATTGACTGTTGGTGCCAAGAGAACACGAGCTCCCTTGGTGCGGGTTTGTTGACCGAGGGCATCGCCGAGTTCATAGAGGAGATCCACATCAAACGTTGCTCCGAGTGCTGAACCACAAGGGATACACAATGTCGATACTTGTGATCCAATGCCGGGTATGAAAGGACCTCGGGCACCGGCTGGTCCATCGGTCACGGTGATCGAAGGAATACCCAAACGATCCACAGCATGGGTGGTCCACATCGAGGCACCAGTGGTCAGCGAGGCTTTCTCCTCGATTGTCAGATCGGCCAAAAGTGCATCGAGATCACGGCTCACGCAATGATCATGGCATTTCAGTCAATGGCTGACCGACTCCGACCCCCAGAGATCGAAAAGACGAGAATTTTCTGGTTTCAGATATTCAGATACCGGAATAACTAGACGCCAAAAGTTGTGGCCCGCACCGCCGCCACCAAATCCTCGGGTCCAGTCAGGTCGACGTGGGCGTGGTCACCACGGCCATAGAGAAAAAGGACGATTTCGGCGATGTCTCCGGAGATGGTCACTGCTGGGTTGCCCTTTTTGGCCGTGATCGCTAATTCTCCCGTGGGGTGCACGATGAGCCCACAAGGAGCCGATCGGGTGAGAAGTCGGGCACCTCGTTTCATCATCCACAGCAGTTGTTGGCGTACTGCGGGTTCCAGGATTCGCGGTTCATAGTTCGGTTGAGCGCGGCGAACATCTTCGACATGAACGAAAAACTCCACGGTATTGGCTAGTCGATCGAGTAATGGCAACCGTAGGGGAGAGAATCGCGGGGGACCCCGGCGCACCGTATCGACCAGAGTCGACCAATCGCCGCTCGCAGTTCGCGTACGGATGCGATCGCCATAGGCCGCTAGGCGGGAGATCAAAATGCCGGCTGCGGCATCGGGTCGTCGATCGCGTACCACCAGATGGGCCGCCAGGTCGCGAGTCCTCCATCCCGCACACAAGGTTGGTGCATCGGGTCCGTATTCCAAGAAGAGATCGCCGATCCGATCACGCTCGATGCGGGCTGGATTCATTCGTATCGTCATCGTCGTGTGCTGCTATCCCTGTTCAACATTGTGCATCGCAGTATTCCGCCAAGGAACATCAGAAGGCCAAAATCCGATTCCTCCGTCACGCATCAACATATCGGTGTGCGTGCGGTCGGTGTGCGTACTGCGCCAAGCCAGCATGTCTTGGGCCATGGACAAGAGTCGGGACGGATCGGTAATCGTGGTTCGCCAGGTGGGATCGGCTTCAAGATCGAAACAGAGCGCCGACCCATCGCCGAACTGTACATAGGCGGTGTCGAGAGATCGGCGCACCACCAGATGACTCGTCGCTAATCGCCGATCCCAAGGCCAACCAGAAGGGTCGACGTGATTGGCAACATGAGGAATCAAGGTATAACGCCAGTCGAATTCCCAGGTTGCCGCAGTGCGCCATGTCGAGGGTTCGGTACCGGTTAGGAAGGCGGTCAGTGGTAATCCATCGCATTGGCGGGGGATGAACTGACCCAGGGTTTCGGCCAAAGTGGGAAAGATGTCGATACTTTCGGTGAAAGCGGTGACGACGCGACCATTGTTTTGCGCATAGTGCGGATCGCGCCAGATCAATGGAATGTGATGGCTTTCCTCGAACCATCCGATCTTTTCTTTCAATCCGTGATCACCGAGTTGTTCGCCATGGTCGGCAGTAACAATGATCACGGTGTTCTCCCAGAGCCCGCGATCTCGGAGGTAGTCGACAAGACGACCGATTTCGCGGTCGACGGCGCTGATCATGCCGAAGTACTGAGAGCGGAAGTGGCGTAAATCGGATTCGTCAGTCGGTGCTGCAGTCTCGGGAAGCCGAAGTAGGACATCGTGCAATGTGTGCCGTTCATCGCCTGGGGGAATCGGCAGACCCACCGACATTGGATCGTAGAGTTCGGCAAAAGTCCCTGGTGCGCAATACGGAGGGTGAGGTCGTAAGTAGCTGGCATGGATGAACCAGGGTTGTGATGTGTCGGTGTTGCCTTCCATCCACTCGATCAAACGATCGGTGGTGAACGCAGAGACGCCGACGTCGACAGGTCGTTCGTTTTCACTGGCGAGCAGGGCCAGATGTCCGTGGGAAGTGTCATACCCCTGCTCGGCCAGATGTTCAAGCCATGGCAGATGATCGCCTGAAAGATCGAGAATCCATTCGAATCCTGGTAACAGACCTTCGTACGTGTTCAATCGGGGATCGTCAGACGAAGTTGTCAGTCGGGGATCGATGGACTGGTCGGTGTATCCAAACAGAACGCTGCGATATCCCGCTCGGTTTGCCAGGAGAGCAATGTTGTCGAATCGGCGATCGAGTGGAGTTCCGTTGGCCACCACTCGATGATTCATTTGATACATGCCGGTATAGAGACCGGCTCGTCCGGGTGCGCACGGCGTTGACTGGGTGTAGTGACGGGCAAAGCGCACACCGTTTCGGCTCAGTTCATCCAGGTGTGGTGTTTGCACCACCGGATGCCCGGCACATGACAAGGCATCACCGCGAAATTGATCGAGGGTGATCAACAAGACATGGGGGCGATCAGTATTCAGCGAGAACTTCCTTCAGCCAAAACGTACTCATAGCGTCCTTCATTTTCCAGGCGCTGCATCTCACCCGAGAGTCGCAGGTGTTCCAGATGGGCGAAGGTTTCGCTGTCGGCCATACCCCCCAATGATCGCGGAGCGAACAGATGGGTCGACATTTCCATCACCGTTGCGGGCCGATCCATTGCTGCAGCCGCGTCGCGTAGACGTTGTAACCGACCCGCATGATGGTCTTTGATGTCATGTGCCCGTCCAGCAAGATCTTGGAACACATCGCCATGGGCCGGAAGCGCCAATTTCACCTGGGGACCGAAAGCGGCAACTTTGTCCAGGGAATCGAAGAACAATTGCAGAGGATCGCGGGCTCGGATGAGACCGCTGATATGGGGAGTGATGGTGGGCAAGACGTGATCACCGCACAGCATCAGTCCGTCTTGGGGATCAAAAAGGCAGAGGTGATCGGCGGTATGTCCAGGAGTGTGCACGGCCACCCATTCCCGACGGGCGAATGAATATCGCTGGGCATCGGCCAAGCGAACCGTGGGGCGAGGCAGGCGCATGAGGCGCGGTACCCGCCTGGTCACCGCGATGCGCATTCGCCGCTTGAGAGGAACGTCCATTCCCGGCCCTCCCCAGGGAGGAGCGGACCAAGGCATCCGAGCCCGGGGCAGATCTTCTAGATCGTCGACCTCATGATCGGATGGTTCAGTCGGATCCCAAAAGACCCGGAATTTTTCATGGGTGATGATGTCACATCCGGTGTCGGCTTGGAGCCAATGGGCGCCGCCGAAATGGTCGGGGTGGCTATGGGTGACGATGACTGAATGGACGCGCTTCACGGGAACGCCTGCCTGCTGAAGCCGCTTTTTCACCATGGAGTAGCTGCTCTTTCCGGGTAGACCAGGATCGACGACCGTGACCCCCCGTTCATCTTCCAGGATGTACATGTTGACGTGGCCCAATCCCGGAATGGAGATGGGGAGCTGAGACCTCAACACACCGGGTGCAACCTCGACGATCTCCTCACTAGCCGGCAGTTGTTCCTGTTTTGGGGGACGCGGGGCCGTTTCAGTCACCTCACGAGGGTACTGCTGCGTGGCGACTCAGCACGATTTGGGTCACCATTCATGATGGTGCGTGGAGTACCCCACGGTTTGCCATCTGGAATAACGCTGGATTCAGGTGGTGGGGCTACCGGTATCGGGTGTGGGTAACCCGGGTTCACTGGAGGTCGGATTCGAATCTGTCGAGACCGGTGCAACAAAGACATTGGCGCGGTAAAAGCGCAGTTCTCTGATGCTCTCTTGAATATCGTCCAGGGCCCGGTGTGTTCCCACTTTGAAAGGGCGGATGTTGTCACTTCCTGGGTACCAACGTCGGACGAGTTCTTTGATGGAGCTGACATCGACACAGCGATAGTGCAGATAGTTCTCGATATCGGGCAGGTATTTAGCCAGGAATCGGCGATCGGTGCCAATGGAATTTCCGCAGAGAGGAACGGAGCGGGCCTCGGGTATGTGGTGTTTGATGAATTCCAAAGTTTGTTGCCCGGCCTGCTCGAGGGTGACCGTGGATTGTTTGATGAGCTCCAAGAGTCCAGATTTGGTGTGCATGTCCACGACGAAGGGATCCATCACACTGAGAACCTCATCGGAGTGATGGATGACAAGATCGGGTCCCTCAGCGACGATTTCCAACGAGTCATCAGTGATGATGGTGGCGATTTCGACGATCACGTCTTTCTCCGGCGAAAGGCCGGTCATTTCGAGATCCATCCAAACAAGCACCTCTTGACGATACGTCATGGCTGAGGCACAAAGAGCGGATCTCTCATGAGATGACGGTCTTGTCGCTACAGTCTGCTCGGTGAATCAAGAGTTTCCTGTTGAACAGGTTGGCTCGGTCGTGCGACTGACCATTCCCGTTGTGCGCTTGGATCCTGACCTCGAATTGCCGTCGTATGCCCATGAAGGTGACGCCGGGTTGGACTTACGCGCTCGTGAGGATGTGGAGGTTCCTGCGGCCGGGGGTCGAGCCCTTGTTCCCACTGGTCTTGCTCTGGCGCTCCCACCCGGCTATGCCGGTTTCATCCTTCCCCGCAGTGGTTTGGCCCTGAAACACGGGTTGACCGTGGTGAATAGTCCAGGTCTGATCGACTGCGCCTATCGCGGTGAGATCAAGGTTGTGGTGTTGAATACCGATGCCCAATCGTCGTACCGCATCACTCGTGGTGACCGTATTGCTCAGTTGGTCGTTCAGCAGGTGGTCGAAGTGCAGTGGGCCGAGGTATTGGCATTGGATGACAACGACCGCGGCGGAGGTTTTGGCCATTCCGGCCGCTAGCTCTTAGTTCGTCAGCGAACCCGACCGCATACTGTCGACTTCGTTCATGATCAACTGTCGCACGCGATCTCGCAGCGCTGGAATATCAGCTTCGGTCAGACCTGTCGTCGAAACCGGCTCGAGAACTCGAACCTCAGCATTGGAATCGCCCATACGCCAGTCATGTTTGCGGAGAGCAGTGCGAGTGCCATGAAGGGCGAGGGGCAGAATTGGCATTCCGGTTTCAATTGCCAAACGGAACGCCCCATCTTTGAAAGCCCGTAATTCGCCAGTTTCGCTGCGAGTTCCTTCGGGGAAGATCATGACCGAAACGCGACGGTCCAGCCACACTTTGCATTGGTCTAATGCCGCGCTTCCACTTGCTCGATCGCCGCGAACAAGGGAGATATCGCCAGCCATCCGCAACATCCAGCCGACGAGTGGAATTCTGAACAGGGATTTCTTGCTCATCCACTTCATTTCGATTTTCAAATGGCTGATCAAAAGCATGTCCACGAAGCTCTCGTGATTGCAGACCATCACGTAAGGGTGTCGCTTATCGGCTGGAAGGCGGCCACCGGTGTGGAATGTCCACAATGGATTCAAGACCTGATGGAGAACGCATAACCGCCGAAATGTGTATCCCGTCGCATAGCGACCTCTGTCAAAAGGTGTGGTGACGATCCAGACGAGAAAGACTAAAGGGGTCCAGATGATGACAATGATGCCCAGTGTCAACCAAGCCCACACACTGAGCACACTTCGTTTCACCTTTCGATGATGTCACATCAGGATGTCATCTACCGATTTTCGATTTGGAAGTTGGGAATTTGATTAAGGTTGGGATGTGGAACACCAGGTCATTGCCTTCGAAACCTTGCCAACCGAACATCGAGTAGCCGACCTATTCGATGCTGCTCGTTCGGTTCAAGCCCGGTCTTATGCTCCGTATTCGCATTTTCCGGTGGGAGCGGCCATCTTGTCGACCAATGGCAAGATCTACGCCGGATGCAATGTGGAAAACGCGGCCTATCCAGTGGGAAGTTGCGCTGAAGCGGGAGCCATTAGCGCGATGGTCGCTGGCGGTGATCGCGAGATCGCGGTCATGCTGACTATTTGCGATAGTGAAGGAATCGGAACCTGTTGTGGTGGATGCCGACAACGGATTCGCGAGTTTGCTGGTTTGTCCACTCCGGTGTATGCCTGTGGACCCCAAGGAGTACGGGCGGCCTTCACCATGGAACAACTCCTTCCTTCTTCTTTTGGTCCTGATCATCTCAGCGGCTTTCTCCCGTGAATGAACAGCGTCCTGATCATCGACAAGCGCAACGAATCCTGTCGCTGCTGGACCTCACGAACTTGCAAGATGATTGCACCTCAGACGATGTCGTCACTCTGTGTCAGCGGGCTCGTAGTTCGTTTGGCTCAACCGCTGCCGTCTGCATCTGGCCGCGCTTGGTGAAAGTCGCCCGCGATGAACTGGCCAAGTCGGCGGTGCACGGATCCGAGATAGCCATCGCCACTGTGGTCAACTTCCCCCATGGTGGGACCGATATCGCCGCAGTTGTGAATGAAACTGAGCAGTGTCTACGTGATGGTGCTCAGGAAATCGACTGTGTTCTTCCCTATCGCGCGCTGATAGCCGGAGATATCGAGACACCATCGCGCTTGATTGATGAAGTTCATCGCCGCGTCAGTGGACGTGCCCATCTCAAGATCATTTTGGAAACGGGTGAATTACCCAATGGGTCGATGATCACGGCAGCAGCCCGCTTAGCCATTGATAACGGTGCTGATTTCATCAAGACCTCGACAGGAAAGACGCCCGTGTCGGCCACGCCAGAGGCGGCGCGACTGATGCTCGACGTCATCGCTGGCGCTGATCGTCAGGTCGGCTTGAAACCTTCGGGAGGAATTCGCACCGTTGAAGATGCTCAGGTGTATCTGAATCTTGCCGACGAGATCATGGGACCATCGTGGGCGACCCCGGCTACTTTTCGATTCGGTGCCAGTGGACTTTTGGACGCAGTTCTGGCTGTCCTTCGACATCACGTCTCAACCCAGGATGAAGGCCGCCCTTCGAGCGCCTAACCTGAGCCCATGTCTGGACTCGAATCGGCGTCGTCTCGTCGAGCCCCATATCTCACGTCCAAGTTGCAAGGTTTCGGCTCCACGATTTTTGCCGAAATGTCGGCCCTGGCCTCGGCCACGGGGGCCATCAATTTAGGCCAAGGTTTTCCCAATTATGACGGCCCACCAGAGGTGCTCGAAGCAGCCATCGAAGCAATCCGTTCGGGCCAGAATCAATACCCACCGGGACCGGGCATACCTGATCTGCGATTGGCCATCAGTGAACATCAGCAGCGGTTTTGGAATCTTCACTATGACCCAGATTCCGAAATTCTGGTGACTGCGGGTGCGACAGAGGCTCTCGCAGGAGCTTTGCTGGGACTACTGGAAACCGGTGATGAGGTGATCGTTCTCGAACCGATGTATGACAGTTATCAAGCCTGTATCGCCCTGGCCGGGGCCGTGACTCGGCCGGTCACGTTACGTCCACCTTTGTACTCTTTCGACTTTGCCGAGATGCAGAGCGCCGTAACACCCAAGACTCGAATCATCTTGTTGAACTCGCCTCATAACCCCACGGGTGTGGTTCTCACTGATGAGCAATTGCAGGTCATCGCCGATCTCGCCGTTCGACACGATCTCATCGTCGTGGCCGATGAGGTGTACGAACATCTCACGTTCGACGGAGTGCAGCATCGTTCGATTGCCACGTATCCCGGTTTGCGCGATCGAACTCTGATCATCAGCAGTGGCGGGAAGACCTTCAATACCACCGGCTGGAAAGTGGGATGGATCTGCGGTCCGGCGCCATTGGTGGCTGCTGCTCGGGCAGCTAAGCAGTTCCTCACCTATGTGTCGTCGGCCCCTTTTCAACCCGCCATTGCGGTCGGCTTGCGTCTTCCCACCTCGTATTTCACCAACTTGGCCGCCGATCTGCAATGTAAACGCGATCGCCTGCTTGCGGGATTGAGCGCCGCAGGATTCGATACCTTCTCACCTCGCGGTACGTATTTCATCACTGTCGACATTCGTTCGGTGCGGCCCGATGGCGATGGTTACGCCTTTTGTCGGGAGCTTCCCGGACTTTGTGGAGTTGTCGGAATCCCGAACGTGGTTTTCTACGATCGAGCCCATCAACATGAAGGACGGCATTTGGTCCGTTTCGCTTTTTGTAAGGACCTGACCATGATCGATGAAGCGGTGGAACGCTTACAGGGTCTCGCCGCACGATAATGGAGAACGTATGAAGGTCGCCGTCATTCAACATGACATCGTCTGGTGCGAACGCGAAATGAACTTCGAGCGTCTACGTCCCCAGATCGCACAGGCCGCTGATCAGGGAGCGGGACTGGTGCTGCTCGCTGAGACATTTTCTACAGGCTTCGCCATCGAGGATGCTCGGTTTGCCGAACCTGAAGGCGGGCCGTCCTCACAGTTCTTGTCGGCAATGGCACAGGAGTTCGGATTATGGATTGGCGGTACCTGCCCGGAGATCGCCAAGGACCAGGGAACAGATTCCCGACCGGCCAACACTTTTATCTTGAGTGGAGCCGACGGTACCGAACATCGTTACCGCAAAATTCACCCGTTCACCTTTGGCGGTGAGGATCACCATGTGCGACCCGGTGATGAATTGGTAACCGTGAACATTGACGGTGTGCAGTGCACGCTGTTCGTCTGTTACGACCTACGTTTCGCCGATGAGTTCTGGCAGGTTGCCCCCGAGACCGATGTCTATTTGGTGCCAGCAAATTGGCCGGACTCACGGCGACTTCATTGGCTCACTCTTCTACAGGCGCGGGCTATCGAAAATCAGGCCTACGTCGTTGGCTGTAACCGAATTGGATCAGGTGGGAATCTGGACTACAGCGGAGACAGTCGGGTATTCGGACCTTTTGGTGAAGAATTGGCTGCAGCTGGCAACGATGCATGCATCATCACCGCCGAAGTTTCGGCCGAACAGGTGGTCGCCACCCGAGACAAGTTCCGCTTTCTTCAAGATCGTCGGACATAGATCGAATCTTGTCAGCGAAGTTGCTTGGCCATCAGGCTGACCAATTTGCCAGATGGAGTGATCTGCTGGCCGACTTCGACGAAGCCGTGTCGTTGATGAAAACGAACCGATCCTTCATTGGGCGGATCCAGGTTCACTTCCAGGGTGAAGTGAGCGGCTCCCGTTCGCCGTTCGATCTCGGCGTAGAGAGCAGAGCCGTAACCGCGTCCTTGGTATGCCGTAGCAAAGCCGACACGGTCGAGATAGATGAAATCCCGGTAACGATCGTCGAACCAGCGGTAATTCGCGCTCGCATAGGGCAGGTCAGGCTGCATCACCAGACAAAAGCCCACGAGTGTTCCTGACACTTCGACTCCGAGGGCGATCGAGGACCAGCGCAGAAGCTGATCCATACTTTCTGAAGTCTCGTCCCCCAGGGCGGGCACATTGGCTTGGTTGATATCGCACATGACGTGCAGGTCATTCGAGGCCAGATCGCGCATCAACATGATGGGCGCAAGGCTAGGGGCAGAGTCGTGATATCGACTGGTGTCAACCCGTATCCTGAGGCCATGCTGTTTGCCAAGAAAAATACCGACATGGTTCGTCCTGAAGACGCACTGCCGGGTCGCACTGATCAGACCATGCCCGTACCGTCGGAGCATCATGTACTCGGCACCCCGCTGACTGGTCCGTGGCCTGATGGGATGCAAACCGCGGTATTCGCAATGGGGTGTTTCTGGGGTGCAGAGCGATTGTTTTGGCAACTTCCGGGGGTGTATTCGACTGCCGTTGGCTATGCGGGTGGGTACACACCGAATTGCACCTATGAAGAAAACTGCACCGGTTTGACCGGACACGCCGAAGTATTGCTGGTGGTTTTCAATCCCGAGGTGATTTCCTATGAGCAACTCTTACGGGTGTTTTGGGAAAACCATGACCCGAAACAGGGAAATCGACAGGGTAATGACATTGGTTCGCAGTATCGCAGCGCGATCTACACCACATCGGCTGAACAGTTGAAAGCCGCTTTGACATCGCAGGAGATTTTTCAGGCTCGACTGACCTCGGCTGGCTATGGTGCCATTACTACGGAAATCGCCGAGTTGGAAGAGTGGTATTACGCCGAGCCGTATCACCAGCAATACCTTTCCAAGAACCCGAATGGATACTGCGGAATTGGCGGTACCGGAGTCAGTTGTCCGATTGGGACGAAAGCCTGAGCCAATCACGTAGGGCGCTCTCCAGTTCGTCGAGTGAACGGACCAGACGATCCATCGAGCACTGCATCATCAAATTGACCACTTCGGTGCTATTCGGAAAGCGTGCTCGCCAGTCGGTGTAGAGCCCAATGGTGTATTTACCGTGGGCAAAGGCATAGCCCATCTCCCAAGCAGTGCCGTCGTCGGTCATGATGCCGTTCAAATTGGCAACCACGACCTGGCAGCGATCGATACCACCCTTGTCGTTTTCGAAGATGTCGCGCACATTGTCGGCCGTCTTTGGTGGATTATCGCGATGTGGCAAGAACGTATCGAATCCGGCATCACGGACCAGTTGATCCACTTTTTCGATGAACCATCGCTCACCCTCATCGAATAAGGGACCAGCCACATAGACGTATGGTTTGTGAACCGCGCTCATCGTTTTCCCCATCCATTTTCTCTGATGTCAGGACCATCCTGGTCCAAGTCGCGTCCTTCATGACGAAGTACACCTGGTGTTGCTGAAAGTCGAGCGATCAGGTTTTGCATTGGCGTCTGGCCAACAACAGTGATTGCCTGGCGAAATCGGAAGTGCTCATCGGCGGCGATATCGGCCATATCGAAGACCGGTCCGATCGCGGCCTGTGCTTCTTCGAAGACGCGAATGACTTCATCGCGAGAACGTTGAGCACACCATTGCCGCATCAACTGCTCGAGCACGTCTCGATGAGCAACACGATCATCGAAGGTGGTGAACCGAGGGTCATCACCTAGTCCGAGAATGGTGGTCACACGATGAGCCACGGTGTCCGATGATGCCGAGATCCCTACCCATTGCCCATCAGCACAACGGTAGGTTCCGCGGGGCACGGTGTAGGGAAGGCCGGATCCAAGTCGCGGTTGTAGTTCACCGGTGAGAGCAAACAATGACGCAACTGGTCCCATGATGTGAAAGATGGTCTCCAACAAGTTGATATCCACCACTTGGCCGACACCGGAGTGCAAAGCGACCATGGTGGCAAAGGCGCCGGCGATGCCGGTGACTTCATCAGTAAGAGCAATTGCTGGCAGTAAGGGCTGACCGTCCGGTTCGCCATTCACCGCGGCGAATCCCGACATCGATTCGGCAATGGATGCAAACCCCGGCCGCGAGGCATATGGCCCCGTTTGACCAAAGCCACTGACTCGAGTGATGACGAGTCGTGGATTACGAGCCAAGAGGACGTCGGGACCAAGATCTAGCCGTTCCAAAGTTCCCGGTCGAAAGTTCTCGACCAAGACGTGGGCTTGGTCGACAAGATCCAAGAAGACGTCTCGATCGGATACGTCTTTCAAGTCGAGGGCCACCGTGCGCTTATTGCGATTTGCCAACTTCCACCATAAACCGATCCCGTCACGAGGATCCTTCCAGGCCATATTGCGCAAACTGTCCCCGCCATCGGGACGTTCGACTTTGATGACGTCGGCTCCGAAGTCCGCTAGATAGCGAGCACAGTTCGGGCCAGCGATAACCGTTGAGAGGTCGATGACTCGAATATCGGCAAGGGGAGGATGTAGCGAAGTGGTCATGGTTTCCAGGTACCGAGAAGTTGGCAGGCCAGTTCGATGTGTTCCCGAGTACCGGCATAAGAAAAACGCACGTAGCGATGGCCGCGTTGGAGATCGAAATCGATACCCGGAGTAGTAGCTACACCGAGTTCATCGAGCCACCGTTCGCAGAGAACCAGAGAATCAGCAGCTATGTGGCTGACATTGGCATACACATAGAACGCTCCATCAGCATCGGCGAATTCCGAAAATCCGGCGCTGCGTAATCCATCGAGCAGAAGATCGCGATGCTGGCGATAACGCTCCACATGTCCATCGAGTTCTGCTCCGCAGTCGAAGGCGGCAATACCGGCGACTTGGCTGATGTGAGGAGCACAGATGTATAGGTTCTGCTGTAAACGTTCGACTTCATCATGAAGATGATCGGGTACGACCATCCAACCCAAGCGCCATCCGGTCATCGAGAAATACTTTGAAAATGAATTGATCACGACCGGTGAAGAACTATGACAAAGAGCCGAGACAGCTGGCTGGTCATAGGTGATGCCGTGGTAGATCTCATCAGCAATAAGTTGAATGTTGCGACGATGGCAAAAGTCAATGAGTTGGGTTAGTGCCGCATCGTCGAGAGTGGTTCCGGTGGGATTCGATGGTGAGGCAATGATCAGGCCGTCGAGAGGCAGGGCCGCCTCCAGCATGTCGACTGTTGGTGTCCAACGCGTATCGATGCCAACAGGAATTGCCACTGGTTCGATATCCAAAGCCAAAAGAGCATTGCGGTAGGCCGGGTATCCGGGTTCGAGAATGCCGACGCGATCTCCGGCATCGAAACAGGCCAAAAAAGCCAAGGTGAATCCTGCTGAGGCTCCACTCACCACCACAATCTGTTGCGGATCAACCGTGACACCTTGGGTGTCGAAATAGTGCTGGGCAATACGGCGCTCGAGAGCCAGTAATCCCAGAGCATTGGTATAGCCCAGTGCATCGCCACGGGTCAGCGCATCTTGAACTGCTTGACGGGCTCCAAGTGGAGCGCCCGTTCCCGGTTGTCCAACTTCGAGATGGCAGATGTGACGACCTTGATGTTCAAGATGAATGGCCCGTGCCGACATCGACATTGCGTAGAACGGCGCCACCGCGCGAGCGCGATGCGAAGCGCTGAGTGAAGAAGTGGGCTCGTTCACGTCAATGAGCGGATCGCGATGGAAAGACGAAACAACGGTCATCGAGGCGTCCGAGGGCGTATCCCTGATAGTCGATGCCGAAATCGGCATAGAGATGGCGACAGCGTTCACTCCAGTCCAAAGCCTCGGGACTGGAAATGCGGTGTACGACTTGCATGACCCCGCCCTCATAAACCCGATATTCGGCCCAAGTTCCAGGAAAGTCTTTCAGGCATCCGATCTCGATGGAAGGGACACCACAAGCCATCGGTCGCACTCGATGCCGGTGGGTGTGTCCGGCGGTGTAGCCGAGAATGTTTGGGCGGCGCGCAGCGACGTCGTTGAGGGCATCGCTCGAATCGGGATGCAGTCCGAAATACGTGTCGCTGCGTCGGCCATCGGTCCATTGCTGGTGGTGGCCCATGACCAAGACGGGCAGTTTGGTGTCACCAGTGTGAGTGTCCAGCCATTCGATCTGGTCAGGGTCGAGGCGTCCAGTGGTCTGGGTGGGAATAGTGGTGTCCATCAAAGCCACACACAGACCAGGCATTTCAATCCACTGGTCCCCGGCGTACAGACTTTGTCCGAGATAGGCATCGTGATTACCGCGCACCACGCGTAAGCGTTCGCCAAAGGCTGAGCGGTAGCAATTTTCGAAAGCCGCAAATTCTTCCTCGGTGCCGAAGGCGGTGATGTCGCCTTTAACCAAGATGTACTCGGGATCAATTGCGGCCATCTCGATACAGGCAGCGCGATTCATCACCTCGGGGTAAGGCGGTTCACCGGGACGCGCTCGTTGAATCGGGCCTTGGGGGTCATCGTCGATTTTTCCACATTCCACTTCTCCGAAATGAACATCGTTCACTGTGGCAAACCGGCAGAGCAGGTGGCCCGATGGCCGCGTCAGAGTCACTGCTTGGATGCCATCGAAGAAATACTCAGTTGCCGGCTGCAGATCATCGAACCGGCGCGCTTGCTGTCCATCGTGGATGACCACGAAGTCATCGGCGACAGAGGTGAGTTCCATCAGCGCCTATACGTATTCAGGGTCGAATCCGTCGTTGAATATGCGGACGAGCCCACCAGCGTCCACTGAAACGCCAGGATGTGGAGCGAGTCGGAGAATCGTTTTCGACAACGACGGAGCGGGGCCACAACGCCTCGACCGCAGCCACGATGGCCACCGCCTCCTCAGTAGAGGGCGAGGGCGAAATCGACCGCGAGGTGAAGTGTTCGAAAGAAAGTTCGTCAGACATGATGAGTGCCGGTCAACTCACAAAGGCATATTTCCGTGCTTGCGTCGCGGGAGTTCTTCTCGCTTGGTACGCAACATTTTGAAACCAGCCACGATTTTTTGCCGGGTCTCGGCGGGATCGATGACGTCATCCACGTAACCGCGTTCGGCTGCGGCGTAGGGATTGGCGTATTTCTCGGTGTATTCGGCGACCAACTCATGACGTCGTGCGGCTGGGTCAGCGGCCTGCTGTAATTCACGGCGATAGACAATTTCCACCGCACCTTGTGGGCCCATCACCGCTAGTTCCGCAGTGGGCCAGGCATATGCCAAGTCGGAGCCAATCGACTTGGAGTCCATGACCACATACGCACCGCCGTAAGCCTTACGAGTGATGATCTGAATACGGGGAACAGTTGCTTCGCAGTAGGCGTAGAGCAACTTTGCACCGTGGCGGATGATGCCGCCGTACTCCTGGTCGACTCCGGGAAGGAACCCGGGGACGTCCACCAAAGTCAGCAGTGGCACGTTGAAAGCATCGCAGGTGCGCACGAAGCGAGCAGCCTTTTCGGCACTTTCAATATCGAGGACACCGGCCAACACCATCGGCTGATTGCCAACGACACCGATCGTTTGACCGTCTACTCGGGCGAATCCACAGACGATGCTCTTGGCCCAGTGTGGGAAGTATTCAAAGAAATCACCGTCGTCGACGATGGACGCGATGACCTTTTTCATGTCGTAGGGCTGATTCGGTGAGGGCGGGAGAATGTCGCGTAATTCGGGACAGAGGCGATCAGGATCATCGCCGGTATCCAACATCGGCGGTTCTTCCATGTTGTTCTGCGGTAGGAACGAGAGCAGATAGCGAACGTCATCGAGGCAGGATTTTTCGTCCGCCGAGACGAAAGTGGCCACACCACTCTTGCTGGCGTGGCTCATTGCTCCACCGAGTTCCTCGAGTGTGACTTCTTCGCCGGTCACCGTCTTGACCACATCGGGACCGGTGATGAACATGTGGCTGCTTTCGCGCACCATGAAGATGAAGTCGGTCATCGCTGGTGAATACACCGCGCCACCCGCACATGGTCCGAGAATGACCGAGATCTGGGGAATGACCCCACTCGACTGCACATTGCGGTAGAAGATGCCGCCATAGCTGGCGAGTGAGACCACACCTTCTTGAATACGGGCCCCGGCTCCATCGTTCAATCCGATCACGGGCGCACCGACACGCAATGCCATATCCATCATCTTGTGGATCTTTTCGGCAAAGACTTCGCCGAGTGCTCCACCAAAAACTGTGAAGTCCTGGGCGAAGACGAATACTTTGCGACCGTCGATGGTTCCCCAACCGGTGATCACGCCATCGGTGTAGGGGCGCTCTTCAAGACCTGCAGCATGGGCTCGATGGCGAGCCAACATATCGAGTTCCTGGAAGGAACCCGGATCCATGAGGTACTCGATTCGCTCCCGGGCAAGCAGCTTGCCCTTTTCGTGTTGTCGTTCGACGGAGCGTGGGGATCCGGCGTTGAGGGCCTGATCCTTACGCGAACGAAGGTCTTCGAGCTTGTCCTGCATGGGGTTGGTGCTGCTCACCCCTGGAACGCTACTCGCCCCCAACA
>JBEIGJ010000011.1:0-26824 GCA_040381935.1 Acidimicrobiaceae bacterium
CTTGGCTGAAAGGGCTGTGGCGCCCACGGTAGGAATCGGACCTACGACCTTCTGCTCCGGAGGCAGACGCTCTATCCACTGAGCTACGTGGGCGGGTGCCGAAAGCCTAGCGGTGGAGGTACATGACCCTCCTGTTTGGTCATCGGTCTCCTAAAGGGCCAAACACTCGGTCGTTGGTGGTGGTTTTCGGCAACAATGGAAGAGCATGTTCGATCCTCTTGTTCTCTTGATCTCCCGACTACAGGTTGCATTCGACCATGTTGCAGGATCGAGCGGTTTTGATCCCATTGTTCGGCCGAGTGACCATGCCGATGCTCAGTCCAATGGTGTCCTGCCGTTAGCCAAGGCTCTTGGCCGTAATCCACGCGATGTCGCCAGTGACATTGTGGCGGCACTGGGTGATGTCACTGATATCTGCTCATCAATCGAAATCGCTGGACCAGGATTTCTCAACATCACGTTCTCTGATCAATTCCTGACTGGTCTCGTTCAACAGATGGCCAAGGACGAGCGACTCGGCATCGAAAGAGTGCCGACCAAAAAAGTTGTAGTCGACTACTCGGCTCCCAATGTGGCCAAGGAAATGCACGTTGGTCACCTGCGTACCACCGTCATTGGCGATGCCTTAGTGCGAATGTTGATGTTCGTTGGTCACGATGTCATTCGCGAAAATCACATTGGAGACTGGGGCACGCCCTTTGGGATGTTGATCGAACATCTCTTGGACTTGGGAGAAGATCAAGCGGCTGAAAACTTGTCACTTGGCGATCTAGACGGCTTCTATAAGGCTGCGCGTTTGAAATTCGATGCTCAAGAAGTGTTTCAGGATCGCGCACGCGCCCGAGTTGTCATGTTGCAGAGCGGTGATCCTGAGACTCGTCGCTTATGGCGACTTCTGGTCGACTTGTCGACGAAGCATTTCAATGCCGTCTACCGGTTACTCGATGTTCTTTTGACCGATGATGATCTGATGGGTGAAAGCGCCTACAACGACCTTCTTCCCGAAGTGATCAAACGACTTGATGCGCTGGGCTTGTTGACTCGTTCCGATGGAGCCGATGTGGTTTTCCCGCCCGGATACACCAATCGCGAGGGGGATCCACTACCGCTCATCGTGCAAAAGGGTCAGGGTGGTTTCAACTATGCCACCAGCGACTTGGCCTGCATCATCGATCGAGTCGAGCGTCTACAGGCCGACTTACTTTTGTATGTCGTGGGTGCTCCGCAAGCGCAGCATTTGTCGATGGTGTTCGATGTGTCGCGAATGGCCGGCTGGCTTAGCGAACCTCGAGAAGCAGTCCATGTCATGTTTGGCAATGTCCTGGGGCCCGATCGCAAAATGCTGAAAAGTCGAAGCGGTGATCCTTTGAAGTTCATTGACTTGGTCAATGAAGCAGTGCTCCGTGCCGACGCTGCAATTGCTGAGAAGAATCCAGACCTTGATGCTGCAGAGAGATCAGAAATTGCCAAGATGGTGGGAATTGGTGCTGTCAAATACGCCGACTTGGCGACTGATCGGATTCGTGATTACGTCTTCGATTGGGAGCGAATGCTCTCGTTCGACGGCAATACCGCTCCGTATTTGCAGTACGCCCATGCTCGCATCTGTTCCATCTTCCGTCGCGCGGATATCGAACGCAGTGCTATCGGCGGTGAAAGCGTGGTGATCGCCGATCCCCGGGAACGGGACTTGGCTTTGGCCCTTCTCGGTTTCGGAGGAGCGCTCGGCGACACTTTGGAAAAACTCAGTCCCCACCGGCTGTGTACATATCTTTATGACTTGTCGACCACCTTCACATCCTTTTACGAACACTGTCCGGTTCTGAAGGGAGTTGATGAAGAACAACGCGAGAGTCGTTTGGCTCTGTGTGATCTGACCGCTCGGGTTCTCCACCAGGGACTTGGGTTGCTCGGCATTGCAACACCGGAGAAGATGTGAGCAGTCGTCCGATCCCGATGCGACTCCTACCGGACTCGTCGCGCCTTGCCGAGGATGGATCCTTGGTCATCGGAGACTGTTCGGTCACCGAGCTGGTTGCTCGTTTCGGCACTCCCTTGTTCGTCTATGACGAAGAGCATCTCCGATCACGTTGTCGTGAGGCTGTCGACACCTTCGGGCCAGATCGAGTGATTTACGCTTCGAAAGCCTTCCTGTGTTCAGCTATGGCCTCGCTGGTCCATGAGGAGGGACTGCTCATCGATGTGGCGACCGGTGGCGAACTATTCGTGGCTCTTCACGCTGGAGTCCCCGCTGATCGGTGTGTTTTTCACGGCAACAACAAGAGTATGGACGAGTTGAGAATGGCGCTGACTGCCGGTGCCCAAACTCAGGACCGCCCGGGTGTGCGTCATGTGGTTATTGACAGTTTCGATGAGATCGATCGACTCGTGGCATTGCGACGAGAAGGCCTTCCGATACCGAGGGTGATGATTCGCGTCACGCCGGGTATTCATGCTCACACCCATGAATACATCGCTACCGGACAGGATGATTCGAAATTCGGTTTCAATCTTGCCAACGGAGATGCGAAGCGTGCGATCGAGCGAGTGGGAAGTTCCGGATGTGGTGAGTTAATCGGTTTGCACTGCCACATCGGATCGAATGTCTTCGCTGTTGAGAGTTTCGCGCGTGCTGCCCAGGTCATGGCTGATTTCGCTCGACCTTTTGGGTTGTCCGAACTGACCATGGGGGGAGGATTGGGAGTCGCCTACACCGAATCCGAAGAGGCACCCTCGATCACGTCTTGGGGAACAGCAATTTTGGACGCCTGTGCCGCTTCGGGACTGTCAGTGCAAGTGTCGGTAGAACCCGGTCGATCCATTGTGGCATCGGCGGCTATCACTGTGTACGAAGTGGGCACGGTCAAAGACATCACAACAAAGAGCGACGGAACTGATGACAAGAGCTTGCTGCGAACCTATGTCAGCGTTGACGGGGGCATGAGTGACAACCCCCGGCCGGTGCTCTACGGCAGTGGTTACGAGGTCGTCAAAGTTTCGGAGGTGAACGCTGAACGTACGAAGTCGGCTCGCCTGGTGGGCAAGCATTGCGAAAGTGGAGATGTCTTGATCTTCGACGCCGATCTTCCGCAATCGCTGCAGGTAGGAGATCTTCTCGCTACCCCAGTGACTGGGGCGTACGGTTACTCAATGGCCAGTAATTACAACAAAATGTTGCGACCAGCAGTCATTTTTGTCAGTAATGGGAGCGCTCGCTTGGTCGTTCGCCGTGAAACCTACGAGGATCTCGTTCGCCTCGATCAATAGTTCAGTAGTTGCCGCAGAGGTAACGGATTAGCCTTGGCCAACGTGGCCCCCCCAGACGTATCGAATCGGATCATCCGCATTGGCATTCTTGGGTGCGGCAACGTGGGAGCGGCGCTCTATCGTCTGATCGAGCAACAGGCCCCGGCTATAGAAAAGCGGACTGGCATTCGACTGGAGGTGACCAGTATTGCGGTCCGCAATATGTCCCGAGACCGCGATGTTGCAGTTCCTGCTGGCTTGCTCACCCGCGACGCTCACGCTGTTGTGGCTGATCCGAATGTGGACATCGTGGTCGAAGTCATCGGTGGTATTGAACCGGCTCGAGAACTCATCAGTGCTGCTCTTGCTGCTGGGAAACCGGTGATTACTGCCAACAAAGAACTCTTGGCCAATGTCGGCACCGAACTTTTCGCTACTGCGGAGACCGCTGGTGTAGATCTGCTTTTCGAAGCAGCGGTGGCTGGCGGTATTCCAGTGGTGCGGATCCTGCGTGAAAGCTTGCGCGGTGAGCCGATCACCAGAGTGATGGGAATCATCAACGGCACCACAAACTTCATTCTCACCAAGATGGCCGAAGAAGGTGCTGACTATGGTGCGGCTTTGGCTGAGGCGCAACGGCTCGGATTTGCCGAACGTGACCCAACCGCCGATGTCGAAGGTTTCGACGCTGGGGCGAAGGCTGCGATCCTGGCTTCTATTGCCTTTGGCGCCAAAGTGGTGGCAGGAGACGTGTACCACGAGGGAATCAGTCGTGTCACGGCAGCCGATATCGCTGTGGCTCAAAGACTTGGTTACGTCATCAAGTTGTTGGGTATAGCCGAGCGGGATCGAGTTACAGGCGAAATTGGAGTGCGGGTTCATCCGACCATGGTCCCCAGGAATCATCCGCTTGCCAGTGTGCGCGAGAGTTTCAACGCAGTTTTTGTTGAAGGAGATGCGGTTGGATCGTTGATGTTCTACGGTCGGGGTGCAGGAGGCAATCCCACAGCCAGTGCGGTCCTCGGTGACGTCATCGATGCGGCTATCAATTTGGCCAAGGGCACCCACGGAACTCTGGGTGCATTTGGCAAGGCAGTGATCCGTCCAATTGATGAAACAAGTGCGGAGTATTTGTTGTCGATGGAAGTTGCTGATCGGCCCGGCGTTTTACACGCCGTTACTGGCGCCTTTGCCCGACACGGTGTGAGTATTCGCGCCGCAGAACAAGAAGGAATTGGCGCTGATGCCCGTTTGGTTTTCATCACCCATGACGCACAGGAATCAGCAGTGCAAGATACGGTGCGGGAATTACGGGAGATGGATGTGGTCCGTCAGGTTGGCGGGTTGTTGCGGGTCATCGGCCGGTGAGTGAGCAGCGATTCTGATGCGTTACGTCTCTACGCGAGGTGAAGCTCCGGTCCTCGGCTTTGCTGATGTGCTGTTGGCCGGGCTTGCGACCGATGGTGGTCTGTATGTCCCCGACGAGTGGCCCGCCATGCCTGAGTTGCCGGTGGGTTCGTACGCCGATCTGGCGGCGGCGGTCATGGAGCCTTTCATCGGTGAGGACATTGGGCGAGATGATCTCCTTGCTATGTGTCGCGATGCCTACGCCACGTTTCGACATGCGGCCACCGTTCCTTTGGTGCAGATCGGTCCGGATCAGTGGATCATGGAGCTTTTCCACGGCCCCACGCTGGCCTTCAAAGATGTTGCTCTTCAGGTGGTTGGGCGCATGTTCGATCACGTGCTGACATCACGAAATGAGCGCGTGATGATCGTCGGTGCGACGAGTGGTGACACTGGTTCAGCAGCCATTGATGGCGTCCGAGGCTGCAAGAACGTGGACATTGTGATTCTTTATCCCGCAGGGCGAGTCAGTGATGTTCAGCGCCGCCAGATGACCACAGTTGATGCGCCGAACGTGCACACCGTGGCGGTCGAGGGAACTTTCGATGATTGTCAGGATTTGGTGAAAGCTATGTTCAATGACATTGCCTTTCGCAATGAACTGAACCTTTCGGCCGTGAACAGCATCAACTGGGCGCGGGTCATGGCCCAAATCGTGTACTACGTTGCCGCAGCCGACGCATTGGGACAACAGCCCGTGACTTTCAGCGTGCCCACCGGCAACTTTGGCAATGTCTTAGCTGGTTGGATTGCCCGTCAAATGGGCACTCCCATCGAGACCTTGATCGTTGGCTCCAATACCAACGACATCCTGACCAGATTCTTTGAGTCCCGGGACATGGTGGCTACTGGTGTGACCCCAACACTCAGTCCATCAATGGATATTCAAGTCTCATCCAATTTCGAACGGTTGCTTTTCGAAATCAACGATCGCAATGGGCGACAGACGGCGTCCCAAATGGCAGATTTTCGTTCGTCGGGGACGCTGGCAGTGTCGAAGTCCCAGTACGACCAGTGGATCGCACCGGCGTTTCGCGCTGGCCGATGTGATGATGAACGGACAGTAGCGGTCATGGCCGATGTGTATCGGGAGACCGGCATGTTGATCGATCCTCATACCGCAGTCGGCGTTGCCGCTTCTCGCACCTGCTCGACTCCGGGAGTGCCCACTGTCACCTTGGCCACTGCTCATCCCGCCAAGTTCCCAGACGCAGTTCTAAGGGCTACCGGACGCCACCCCGCACTTCCCGATCATCTCGCTGACCTGCTGGAACGTCCGGAAAACAGCACGACATTGCCAGCAGATTTGGTCACTTTGCAGGGTTTTGTGCGTTCGGTGAAGCGTTAGAAGCACCGCTTTGGAGTGGGTGGGTAGTCTCTCGGTTTTCTTGACGATGAGTGAAAACGTTGCAGTTGTCGCCTGATCTGGCTATGGTCAGGGATGTCTGGATCACCAGTCCGCACGTGTTGCCACCGTGGTAGGCCCGTGTGTTTTCTCCTCATTGGCGTTGGGACGCCGGTGCTCGTGCCCTGAATTGCACGTCGTCGCTCTCCCTCGTCTGAAAGCAGGTTCTCGTGGCAGCAGATGCCCTAGAAAAGTCGGTGCTCGAATCGAAAGATCGGGATCAGTTGATGGCCATTGCCACTGCACTTGGTTTGAAGACCGCACCGCGCGCCAAAAAGGACGACATCATCGCCAAGATATTGGACACGGTTGGCGGTCCCGATGCGGGGTCGGCTTCTCGGAGTGCGAACCGGGGCTCAGAGACGAGCGCAGATAGGCGGGCAGCCGCGGCCCCAGCCGGTGCCGCTACGACTGCGGCCAGCAATGGTTCGGACAACGCCGCTACCGAACCTCCCAAGCGAGGTCGTGGTCGCCCGCCCAAGGCCAAAATTGAAGGCGAAGGCGAGGCCGCCGAGACTGCGAAACCAGATTCATCAGCTGCTCGGTCGGCAGTAACGCGGACGGCAGCTGCACCGGAGATCATTCTCGGCCCTGATGGTGAACCCTTAGCCGAGTGGGAAGCAGAATTGGTGCGCCGGGGTGAGTCGACAGTCGAAGACTTGGTTGGTGGTGCCGGCCCGTCGTCGGGACCAAGTGAACCAGCGCCGCGCCGTGATCGCGATTCGAGTGGTCCTCGCCAAAACGGCAGTAACTATCAGGGCCAGCGTGAACGGACATTCGATGGTTAGAGTCGTAACCGACGTCGGCGCCGTCGAGGTCGTGGTGGTCGCGATGAGGGACCACAAGGCGAAGATCGCGACTATGTCGAGCGCCCGAGTAGTCCGGTGGAACATACGCCACAAGAGATGGTGCCGGTCTCGGGATACCTGGACTTGCGCGACGAGGGTTACGGGTTCTTGCGAGTTCGCGGTTACCTGCCAAGCAAGGACGATGCCTACGTCTCCGTGAAACAGACTCGTCAATACGGTTTACGTAAAGGTGACCACGTCACTGGCATCGCCCGTACTGCTGGTCGGAACGAAAAAAACCCAGCTCTGTTGGAAATCCAAACAGTCAACGATGGCAATCCGGAATCAGGTAAGGGCCGTCCACGTTTCGAAGATCTGACGGCACTTTTCCCCGACGAGAAACTTCGTCTGGAAAGTCCTCTTGATCCGGGCAATATGACGGCTCGGATCATTGACTTGATTTCGCCGATTGGCAAAGGTCAGCGTGGCATCATCGTCTCTCCGCCCAAGGCCGGTAAGACGACCATCATGAAAGAGATTGCAACTGCCATTGAGCGGAACAATCCCGAGGTCACCTTGATGGTTCTGCTAATTGATGAACGTCCTGAAGAAGTCACCGATATGCGCCGCACTGTGAAAGGTGAAGTCATCTCGAGCACCTTTGACCGTCCTTCGGAAGAGCACACCCACGTTGCTGAAATGGCGATCGAAAAAGCCAAGCGACTGGTCGAAAGTGGGAAAGATGTCGTGATCATTCTCGACGGCATCACCCGTTTGAGCCGCGCCTACAACTTGGCAGCACCAGCCAGCGGGCGCATCCTCTCGGGTGGTATCGATGCCGGTGCTCTGTACCCGCCGAAGAAATTCTTCGGTGCAGCCCGCAATATCGAAGAGGGTGGGTCGCTGACCATCTTGGCTACCGCTTTGGTGGAGACCAACAGCCGTATGGATGAAGCCATCTTCGAGGAATTCAAGGGAACGGGCAATATGGAATTGCGGCTCGACCGTCGTTTGGCGGAAAAGCGCATCTACCCGGCGATCGATGTCGATTCCTCGGGCACCCGGCACGAGGAACTGCTTTTCGATCGCAAGCAGTTACAGATGGTCTGGAAACTGCGTCGTGTGCTTTCAGGGTTGGCTTCTGAGGGCAATCCAGCTCCAGGACTGGAACTCCTCATCGACCGCCTCCGCCAATTCAAGAACAACGACGAATTCCTGGCAGAAATCGGGAAAA
This sequence comes from Acidimicrobiaceae bacterium, assembly GCA_040381935.1. Taxonomy (GTDB): domain Bacteria; phylum Actinomycetota; class Acidimicrobiia; order Acidimicrobiales; family Ilumatobacteraceae; genus Casp-actino8. Next base: position 8,081 of record JBEIGJ010000011.1, read on the forward strand.
CCCCCACGATGTAGGCCAGGAATCGGGTCCCTCGCTCAACGGTGGGTTCGTTGGGGATGGGGGTACACTTTTCCGTCGATCTCCTGGCCGGTTCTTCCGGTCGAACAATCCACGTAGAAAGCGTCAGAACGATGAAGGCAGAAATCCACCCCAATTACTTGGTTACTACCGTGCGCTGCTCCTGTGGCAACTCGTTCGAAACCCGCTCGACTCGTGGTGGTGATCTCAACGTGGAATTGTGCAATGAATGTCACCCGTATTTCACTGGCAAGCAGAAGTTGGTCGATACTGGTGGACGAGTGGAGCGCTTCAACAAGCGTTACGGATCTCGTAAGGCCAAGGCCTAGTACCTCGCTGTATCAGCCGCGATGGATTCTGATCGTCGCGGGAGCCTTCTGGCCGCCAAATTGGCGGCTTTGGTCAAGCACAACTTTGGCGAAGAACTCTCAGCCGTTGATGGGCCGGTGGACGCTGTCGCCCTCGGTGTTGGTGCGGCAATGGTGCGTGGCGCGACCGCTTGGGTTTTGATCGAGGACAAACCAGAACGCGGTCTCGGGGTGGCCCTGACGTGGGCACTGCGAAACGGAGCTTCGCGACTCCATCTGCTGGTCCCCGACTTTGGCGGTCATTTGGCTCGCCGTGCGGCTGAATTCAACATCGACGTTTCGGTTTGGTCGGTGGCGGACGGTCCTGAGTCCTTGGTCTTGCAGCGGATTTCACCGGAGCCCCTGGCTAGTGAACCACCCGTCGACGAACGGCATCTGACATTTGTGGACCTCATCATGAGCAGCGGAGCAGATATTGTCATCGAGCACGGTGTCGTCTGCGGAGAAGTCCAGGGTCTGGAAGTGTGTCGGGTAGTAACTGATACCAGCACTGGTGAATGCCGTCTCGAAGTTGGTGTGGGCGCCCACGATCGTGAGGCGTTCGGTCTCATGCATGGGCATAGTTCGACACCGGATTCACTGCGACGTATTGCCGCGGTCGTTGCTCGTCATCGACAGCCTGGGGCCGATCCCCATCCATTGAATCGATTGGGGGCTGAACGAGCACTTCGAGCTCGACTCATTCAAGAGCCATCACTGGTGGGAGCAACCTATTTGCAATGGGCCGCTGCAGCGACCCCCCGGCCCAATTTGAAAGACCCAATACCATGTGTGGCGGTCGGTCACGGGAGTGACGGGCAGTCGATTATCGCTATCTGTTCGACGGGAATCGATGTCGATCTCGTGCCTTATGCCGCCGATGCGCGTCTGTTTCACGGAACCCCAGATTCAGATTTGGTGATTGCGTTACGGGAGCGGGATGCCACTTCGTTGACTCGGCAATTGGCTGCAACCTTGCGCCATCCGGCCCGCGTCATCGGCCTGCGATCCGCCTAGCCTGAATTCCGTGCACGACAAGTGGGAATCATTGGTGATGGAGCACGTGACATTGGAGTCACTGCTTTCAGATCCTGATGTTCTGAGCGATCAGAAGCGTCTTCGCGAAATATCGCGTCGATACAAAGAACTGACTCCGGTTGTCGAATGTATCCGCATGATTGAAGGCCGTCGAAGCGACGGTGACGCTGCTCGCGAACTTCTGTTGTTGGCCGATTCTGATGCCGAGAGAGAACAATTGAAAATGGAGCGCGATACATCGCTCACTGATGTGGCGCGATTGGAAGAGGAGTTGCGGACTCTGTTGTTGCCCAAGGATCCCAATGATGGTCGACCAGTGATCCTCGAAATTCGCGGGGCGGAGGGTGGCGAAGAAGCCAATCTCTTTGCCCGCGATCTATATGAGATGTATCTGGCCTACGCCGGACGACGGGGATGGAAGACTGAAACCCTTTCCCTCGATCCGAGTGACTTGGGTGGAGTCAATCAAGTCGTGTTCGTTATTCGCGGTGACGATGCCTGGTCGCGAATGAAATACGAGGGCGGGCCCCATCGCGTACAGCGAGTTCCGGTAACCGAGAGTCAAGGTCGGATTCATACGTCCTCGGCGACGGTCATGGTTCTTCCCGAAGCCGAGGAAGTCGATGTCGACATCGACGAAAAGGACCTCCACATTGACGTCTATCGCTCGAGTGGACCCGGAGGCCAGGGAGTGAACACCACCGACTCGGCGGTGCGGATCACCCACGTGCCAACTGGAATTGTCGTTGCGATGCAGGATCAGCGAAGCCAACTGCAAAACCGAGCCCGTGCCATGGTGATTCTGCGTTCCCGTCTCTTGAAAGCTGCGCAGGATGAACATGATGCGAAGTTGTCGATGGAGCGTCGTTCACAGGTCGGTGGAGGCGGACGGGGCGAAAAGATACGCACCTACAACTTCAAAGAGAATCGGCTCACTGACCATCGCATTGGTTTCACCATGTATTCGCTCGCCGATGTATTGGCTGGAGATCTGGATGGGGTCATCGATGCCTTGGCCAATGATGAACGAGCCCGCCAATTAGCGGGTCAGGGTGCATGAACGCAGTCAGCGATACTCCAGGCACTGATTCGGGTCGTACCCTGCTCTGGCGAGAACTTTTGGAGGAGACTTTCAGACTGGTTGGCGACCGACCGACCGCCCGTTGGTTGTGTGAGACCGCTTGTGGACTCGAAGGTCCAGAGTTTCTCGATGAATTGGCTCAACCGGCCACGGCTCGGATGGTGGCCCATTTAGATGCCATGGTTCAGCGGTATCGCTCTGGAGAACCGTTGGCCTACGTCCTTGGTCATTGGTCATTTCGTACTGTCGAAGTCATTGTCGATCAGCGGGTGTTGATTCCTCGCCCGGAGACCGAAGTAGTCGCTGGACGCGCCATCGAATTAGCGCAACGATCTGATGCCCCGCGCCTTCTCGCCGATCTCGGTACCGGATCAGGAGTCATTGGCTTGTCATTGGCTGTCGAGTTGCCGTTGACCGAGACCGAAGTGTGGATGACCGACGTCTCCACTGAGGCCCTCGATGTTGCTCGCGCCAATGTCATCGGTATTGGGCGCAGTGCAGCCAATATTCGACTGGCTGCAGGTTCATGGTTCGATGCATTGCCAGCAGACCTTGTCGGTGAGTTCGCCTTGGTGGTCAGTAATCCTCCCTATATCGCTTTGAATGATGCGGAAGTTGAAACGGGTGTTGTGGAATGGGAACCCCATCAGGCTTTGTTTTCCGGCAGTGACGGATTGGGTGCCGTGCGGGTCATCGTGAGCGAGGCCCCGCGTTGGCTTCGTTCACACGGATGGCTGATCATCGAAATCGGATATCAACAAGGTGAAGCAGCGAGTGCCTTGATGAGGGACGCTGGTTTCGAAGAGGTGCGAGTTGGTATGGATCTCACCGGTCGAGAGCGCTATGTGGAGGGCCGCCGACCCTAGGGCTGCAGTTGCAATGAGCGGCGAAGAAAATCCAACTGGTGAAAGAGCAGATTCTCGGCCACCACTGCTTGGGGAGTCATGTGTGAAACGCCGCTGAGTGGCAAAACTTCATGGGGCTTTCCTGCGGCCAGGAGTGCCGCTGAAAGTTGCAAAGTATGAGCGACAACGACATTGTCATCAGCGAGACCGTGCACCAACAGCAGTGGTCGTGTCAAGCGGTGAGCGTCCGTTATCAGCGATGTTGATCGGTACGGGCGGTCATCGATTTCGGGATGACCGAGATAGCGCTCGGTGTAATGAGTGTCATAAAGACGCCAGTCGGTGACGGGCGCACCGGCAATTGCGGCATGGAAGACGTCAGGTCGACGCAGCACTGCGAGGGCCGCAAGATAACCCCCGAAACTCCATCCCCTGATACCCACTCGTGACAGATCGAGGGGAATCCCACTGTCCGACAAGTTCATGAGTGCGTGTACCTGGTCTTCGAGAACAAGATCGGCAAGATCGTGATGAACAGCGTGTTCCCAGTCGGTGCCAAGTCCTGGCGTGCCGCGACCGTCGGCGACGACGACTGCGAAACCTTGATCAGCGAACCATTGTGATGTGCAGTGGGCCGTGAGTGAGTCGACGACTCGCTGGGCATGAGGACCTCCATAGGGATCCATCAGCACCGGTAGTTGATGACTGCCATCGAAATCGTGTGGAAGAAGAACGGCGCAGGGAATCCTTTGCCGCCCGGCGCGATGCAGTTGAACCTTGGGTCGCACGAGGGGAATCTCGGTGAGGCTTCGGATTTCAAAGTGTGAATTTTCGGCGATGACGCTGATTGTCGCGCGCTCTTGTGAGAGCGAGGCCCGCCGAATCACCAAAGTTCGTCCCCCAACACTGGCCGAGTGAGTCCCATCCATTGCCGTGATTGCGGTCGGTGCGTCATCGCCTGGATGCCTTTGCCATACACCGATCATTTCTGGATGATCGAGAAGGTTTCCGGTGAAGGTGACGATGTCGTGGGCGGTGCTGATGATGGAACGAACGTTGACGTCGTCAGGGGAGAGTTGGGTATCGCCCGACATCAGTCGGGCCGCGCCGTGGCGATGAGCGATGTAGACAATCTCGCCGGTTGTCAAACGTTGTGGGGATCCTGGGAACAAATCAACCCAAGTGCGACTGGTGAGGATGACTTCTTCATGTATCTCCCCGGTAGATGGGTTCGCTGAGCAAATGCTCAACTGTTTTTGATCGCGGGTCTGCAAGCTGAGCAGTAGATCCTCGTTTGCTACCCAGTGGACCGTTGCCAAGTAGGGGTAGTTCGCATCCCAAACTAGATCGCGCCGTTGTGAACCGTCGGCGGTCAGGACACTGAGGGTGACGTGTGCGTTGGCCGTACCCGCAGCTGGGTAGCGCACGGCCATTGGCTGACGTTCGGGGTGTGCCGGATCGGCGATGTACCACGTTGAAACAGGACCCTCATCGACACGGCAGACAGCCAGGTGTGATCCGTTGGGGCTCCACCAAAACCCTCGTTGCCGCCCCATTTCTTCGGCAGCGATGAAGTCTGCGAGACCCCATGACACGGTGTCGGCTTCACCGAGTAAGTCGGGGTCGATCACGGTCTGCGCTGGCATTGGTGACGTTTCGTCGATGATCTCAGACGGTACGGCCACGATTTTCAGGGCCCGGCCTTGGACAAAAGCGATAGCCGTACCTGGGGGATTGAGGCGGGGATCGAAAGCTCCCTCGATGGCATCGAAGGACAAGACGTGACCAGTTGCTACATCGGCGATGTGAAGTCGTCCCCCGAGTACGAAAGTGACATGGTCAATCGCTTCATCACAGGAATAGGAGGTAATCCCACCTGCACCCTCCCGCAATCGTTCTCGTCGGGCCCGTTCGGCCTGAGACAAGTTTTCGGCGTCGGCAAACAACGTGAGGGGATCAGCCATCAGGGTTTCCAGGCCAGTGTCGACATCGAGCACCCACAGGCAATTCACGGCATCGCTTCCGCCACGACTGCGGAGAAAGACCACCCGACGTCCATCTGGTGAGACCGTGATATTGCGCGGTTCACCAAGAGTTAGACGTTGCGTGCGCGCGTACTGCTGAGGGAAAGTGTCCACCGTGCTGCTGCCATTCTTTGCTGCCATGATCGCCAGCGGCTACGGCGTTACCAAGATTTTTGCGTGCTCCTCGGGATTGCCAAGATCGGTGAATGCCTGGGGCACACCTTCGATACCAACCCGCGCCGTGATGAGAGGTGAAAGGTCGACTTTGCCTTCAGCGATGCTCTCTAGGGCGCTGGCGAACTCTGTCGGGGAGTAGCCAAGAACGAATTGCAGAGATAGTTCTTTGCTGATTCCCAACATGGGATGAATCTGGTCTTGTTGCATACAAGCCCCGACGACCAAGATGCGGGCATCCTTGGGCGCCATGCGCATGGCTTGTTCGATCATGCCTGGTACTCCCACGGCTTCGAAGATGACCAGTGGTTTTTTGCCATCGATCTGTCGCCACGCTTGTATCGCCGGAATCTCTCGGGGGTCGACCACCATGTCGGCACCGAGATGTTCGGCTAGGGCTCGACGGCGTGATGAGAAGTCGGCTCCGACTACTGGTCCGATGCCGCGCATTTTCAATTCAGCGATACAGGCCAGCCCAACCGGACCGAGACCAAGAACGACTGCGGCATCACCGACTGCGATTCGGCTCTTTTCAACGGCGTGCACGCCAACCGCTAGAGGCTCGGTCATGGCTGCAAGATCTGGCGCGAGACCATTGGGAACCTTGATGCTCATCAGCTCGTTGACGATCAATTTTTCCGCGTAACCACCGGGGTACTTATTGCTGAAACCGACTCCATGCACTCCTTGGTCATCGAAGGTCACTGGAAAACTGACCACGATGTCTCCAGCCTTGAGTTGCGAAACACCCGGACCGGTCTCCAGGATCTCACAGCAATACTCGTGACCCATGACGGTGTCGAGATGAGGTTCGAACATCACTGGTCGTGAGCCATCTGGTGGTTCATCCTGTGAGAGCTCCGCAGTGAGACGACGACTCTCTTCACCATGAACTATGAGATGGAGGTCACTACCGCAGATACCACAGGCCAAAACTCTGGCCAATGCTTGGCCTGGTCCGGCGGTCGGTTCGGGAATGTCATCGACTCGTAGTGACCAATTCTTCATCACGGCAGCGCGCATGGTTCGACATTACGTCGTGCATCCCAGCCGTCGAGAACCTGGCCACCAGTGCTCGTCTGATCAGGTCGGATTGCTCAGGGGTGACTGAAATGAGCGATGGACTGGGCCATCAGCGTAAACGCAGTCTCCGCTTCCACTTCGGTGAGTACTTCGCAATTGGGGGGGTGCACTTCGCGAAGATCGCGAGCATCGATGAGCGTCATTCCTCGGGTGTGAGTTCCGTTCAACTCGATAACCACATGGGAATTCTTGGAGGTGAATAGTTGAGGGTGGGTGAGAATCATGACGGCCAAGGGATCGTGTACTGCTCCTCCGTCCATTCCGTAATGACGTCGCATATAGGTATCGGTGAAGAACTGCATCAAGTCACCGAGAACGTGCGCTAGTTGGCCGGGGATGGCTTTGACATTGTCAATACGGGGCTGTGTCGCTCGGAACTGATGAGTGACATCAAGCCCAGCCATGATCAGTCGTCCTCCATAGGTGAAGACGATGTCGGCGGCTTCAGGATCGACCCAGATGTTGAATTCAGCCGCGGTCGTTCGATTGCCAAATGTTCCGCCACCCATCAAGGAGATGCCGGCAATTCGCGAAGCGATATCAGGAGCCAAACGGAGGGCCTGACCGATGTTGGTCAGTGGTCCCGTAGGTACCAGCCAAAGCCCTTCGGTTTGGCGACAGGATTCGATGATGAACCCCACGGCATCGTCACTGGCGATCGAACTGGTAGGGGCCGGTAGCTCTGCTCCGTCGAGGCCACTTTCGCCGTGGACGAATGCGGCGTACTGCGGAGGTGCGACGAGTGGTCGGGTTGCTCCTTTGTGAACGGGAGCATCAAGGCCAAGTAGATCCTTCATCACCAACGCGTTGTAGGTCGTGGATTCGATCGGAGCATTCCCCGAAACGGTGGTGATGCCAACGATGTTGGTGTGATACGCCGCAAAGACAATCGCGAGAGCGTCATCGTGGCCCGGATCGCAATCAAGAATGATTGCCGGTTTGGTCATAGTCGTCTCTGAGGTCATCGTCGTCACTTCACCAACAGAGTGCCAAGAGCATCTAGTACAACTGCTCGTCCGACCCACTCTCCCTGGCACATTGCGGTCACCGTATCGCTGTCCTCGCTGGTACCCCAGGCCCGAGCACCATCAGCCCGCAAACATGCGGCAATGGCCCGTTCTGGATTCCCATCTCGGTCGTGCATCACGGTATATCCCTCGATGACGACCGGACCGGCAGATTCGCCGATATCGATTGCTGTTCGCCGCGGGAGCGCATCTATTTGACTTTGTGGATACGCATGTTTGAATCCATCTGCCGGGGGATTGGTGCTGTAGATACCAAAAGCATGTTTGGTGGCGTACCCGCCGTTGGCCCAGACCAAACCCTTTTCGCCCGGTCGAGCGCGTAACTCACCAACAATTGTGGCCACCGCGTGCATGACGTAATTGTTCCAGGGTCCGCCAGCGAATGACAGACCCCCGGTGCGCGTCAATTGACGGTCGAGGGATAGGCCCAATGAGGCTGCACCGAGTTGGACCGCTGAAGGAAAGCAGGAATACAAGTCGATGATGTCAATGTCATCGATCGACGTCTGGGCCAGTTCCAGGACCATGCGTCCACCCAGTTCAATGGCTGGAGTTTCGGTGAAAGTCGGTCGTTCGGAAAAGAACTTGTGTTCATGGCAGTCGGTACCTGCAATTGGAAAGACCCATTTGTCTCGAGACACTCCGAGTCGTTCAGCTGCCTCCACTGAACACATGATCACCGCCGAGGACTGGTCGACGTCGTTGTTGGAGTTCATGACCTTGGTGTAGGGCAGACCGATCATGCGATTGTGCGGTCCGGTGGTGATGATCTCCTCCGGGGTCATCGGGGTGCGAATCCAGGCGTAAGGATTGCTGGCAGCAACGTGGCTGAACTTGGACCACAGACGACCGAGATGGAGATTGTGATCCTCGACACTGCGCCCTGCTCGAGCGCGTATCGCGGTTTCGAAGATGGGATAGATCTGAATGGGGGCCACGATGCGTCGGGACAACTCGTATTCGTGATTCATCACCAGTTCTTCGCCCATGATGCGGGTGGGAGCCACATCCTCAGCCACCTCGGGCCAGGGGAGATTGATACCAGCGTTACGCGCTCTCTTGCGGGTACGGGAGGTCTCGCCACCGCAAAGAATGACGATATCGACGTCGCCTTTTTGGATTTCCTGGGCGGTGGCATTGATCAAGGATTGAGTGCTGTTGCCCCCCATAGTTGTGGCCACTGTTTCTCGCGGTGTGATGCCCAATTCGGCGGCGATGAAGCGAGCCGGATCTCGATAACGCCACGAGAGAAAACTCACCACCCGGATGGAGTCCGCATCTGGGGTTGCTGACAACCCGGCATCGGCAACCGCGGAGCGCACCGCCTCGGCGATGAAAGGGGCCGGAGCGAGTGCAGACAGCGGATCATCGACGCGCTGTAACTGCTGACCGACGCCGATGATGACGGGGGTGCGGGGATCAACTGCCATAGGCGCAATGTAGTTCTTGGACCTTTGATGCCTTTAGTTGCCGTGACCTCGATGCTGGTTGGTTGTGACACACCTAGGATGACGGGGTGTCGAAGCCGGAGTCGCCATTGCGAATTGCGATTGGTTCGGACCATGCCGGGTTCGAACTCAAGGCTCATTTAGTGGCCATGTTGACCGCAGGCGGTCACATCGTGGACGACCAGGGCACCTACTCCACCGAGAGTTGCGATTACCCGCCAATTTGTGCCGGTGTGGGTCGGACGGTGCGCGATGGGCGAGCAGATTTCGGCATCGTTCTCGGTGGTAGCGGTCAGGGAGAGCAGTTAGCGGCCAATAAGGTGCGTGGCGTTCGAGCAGCACTATGCAACGATTTGTACACGGCGCGGATGGCCCGCGAGCACAACGATGCCAATGTGTTGTCAATCGGCGCCCGCGTTGTCGGTGTCGGTTTGGCTGAGGAAATCGTCACAGTCTTCCTTTCAACTGCTTTCGAAGGTGGTCGACACGCTCGACGAGTGGCACAGTTGAGTGCACTGGAAGATGAATTCTGAACCGTCCTTTCTGGAAACGAGACCGCCATGCCCTTCCCCTCTGATAGCGACCCTGACCTCGAAGTTGAGAACCTCGTCGAAAAGGAGTTCCAACGACAAATCACCGGTCTGCAATTGATCGCCAGTGAGAATTTCACCTCGCCGTCCGTGATGCGGGTGGTGGGCAGTGTGTTGACCAACAAGTATTCCGAGGGTTATCCCGGCAAGCGCTACTACGGCGGCAACCAAATTGTGGACTCGATCGAGTCGCTGGCCATTGAGCGGGTCAAGGAACTTTTCGGCGCCGAGCATGCCAATGTGCAGCCGCATTCTGGGGCTAACGCCAATATGTGCGTGTACCAAGCCTTCTTGAATGCTGGAGACACCGTTCTTGGTCTGAGTCTCGACCACGGTGGTCATCTCACACACGGCTCACCAGTTAATGCCAGCGGCAAGCTCTACAACTTTCTCCCGTACAAGGTGACCCCCGGTGATGAGCGCATCGATATGGACCAGGTACGCGATATGGCTTTGGAGCATCGCCCGCGCATGATCGTGGCTGGCACGACCAGTTATCCCCGTCGTATCGACCCCGAGCCCTTCAAACTCATCGCCGACGAAGTGGGGGCATATTTTCTGTACGACGCCGCCCATTTGGCCGGCCTGATTGCCGGTGGCGTGTATCCGAATCCGGTGCCGTATGCCGATGCGGTCACCTTCACCACTCATAAAACCTTGCGTGGTCCACGCGGCGGGTGCATCCTGAGCAAAGCCGAGCATGCCGCCGCCGTCGATAAAGCAGTCTTTCCTGGATGGCAGGGGGGTCCGCTCGAACACGTCATCGCCGGTAAGGCTGTGGCATTTCGTGAGGCTGCTAGCCCGATGTTCAAGGCCTATGCCGCCCAGGTCGTGGCCAATGCCTCAGCGCTGGCTCAGGCCTTGGCGGAAAACGGATTCCGTTTGGTGTCGGGTGGTACTGATTGCCACCTGATGGTGGTGGACTTGCGACCATTTGACGAGGATCTGACCGGTAAAGAGGCTCAGGCGGTTCTGGACGTGGCTGGGATCACCTTGAACAAGAACACCATTCCCGATGACCCACGCAGTCCCTTTGTGACCTCGGGGGTACGGATCGGGACGCCGTCGGTGACGACACAGGGTATGGGCGAAAAAGAAATGGTCACGGTGGCCGCTCTTATCGCCCGCGCCCTGCGGGGTCGAGGGTCGGAATCGGAAATCGCCACCGTGCGATCCGAGGTGGCCGATCTGTGCCGTGCGTTTCCGGCTTACCCCCTGGGTGTCTGAGAGAGGCCACCCGTCGAGTTTTCTGAATAGTCTCGGTCTGTGCCGAACACTGCTGGATACCTCTTCATCGGCCTCGTCGCAGCAGTTGTCACATTCTTGACCACGGCCGTAGTCATCAAGGTGTCGCATCGCCGAGGTTGGGTGGTCGAACCCGACGACCGGCGAGTACATCAAGTCGCCACCCCCGATGTCGGCGGGATCGCCATGTTCATCGGCTTTGCGGTGGCCTTGGGCTTGGCCTGGCAGATGGACCGTTTCTCCCTGGTCTTCGACAACAACTCCGAACCCCTGGGGGTGTTGTTGGCGGCACTGATCATCTTTGCTACCGGACTCCTCGATGACTTCCGGGACATATCGAGCCCAGCAAAGACCACAGGCGCAGTACTTGCTGGACTCGTTCTGGTTTGGTTTGGCGCCACCATGTTTTATTTTCGGGTGCCTTTTTTGGACGTCTTCGTGCTCTCTGATGAGTGGGTGCCACTGATAACCATCTTGTGGGTCGTCGGCATGAGTCAGGCGATCAACTTGATCGATGGTTTGGATGGGTTGGCTGCGGGCATCGTGGCCATCGCTGCGGCTTCGTTCTTCTTGTACAGCCGTCGTCTCGACGATCTCGGCGTCTTGGCCCAACCCAATGTGGGTCCGCTGATAGCGGTGATCGCGCTCGGTGTCTGTGTGGGGTTTCTCCCGCACAATTTCAATCCGGCGCGGATTTTCATGGGTGACAGCGGAGCGCTGTTCTTGGGCTTGTTGATGGCGGTCTCCACCAGCGTGGTCGGAGGTCGGGCCGATCCCAATAGTGAGACCTACACCCCGGGGCAGACGTATTTCTTTTTGGCTCCCTTGTTCATTCCCCTGTTCATCCTCGGAGTGCCCATCGTGGACACTCTTTTTGCCATAGTTCGCCGCGCCGTTCGCCGTCAGGGAGTAGCCACTGCCGATAAAGGACATCTTCACCATCGTTTGATGGATCTCGGTCACGGGCAGCGGCGCAGCGTGCTGATTTTGTGGCTATGGACAGCCATTCTCAGTGGTTTCGTTCTCTATCCAATTTTCACTGATGCTCGTACGGCCTTGATCCCCTTTGGGACCGCGGCCATTGCCCTCAGTCTGTACACCGTGTTGCATCCCGAGGTTCGCCGACAGCGACGCGAACCCGCTATTGCGAAAGTGTCGCCTGATTCGGACTCGGTTCATGGCGTGACAGGTGGCCAAAGCGGTTCTGAAGACACCGCCAAATTGCCCCGCCCCGAGTGGCGCGAGTAGATTGTGAGCGGTTTCACGAAGACGTCGCCAACGAGCGATGAGATGGCGTCCCCAGTGAAATCGATCGCAACTCCCCCCCACCGCAATGCAATCTCACGTCGAGAGATGGCAAAGCAATTTTTGGAGAGCACCGTCGAACTGAGATGCCCAACTGAGATGCCCGACTCCCAGCCTTCCGTGAAATCGGTCAGCAGACCGCAACTGTCGCGGCGCGTAACTCGAACGTTGGTGAGAGTGAACACCCCGAGTGACGACTCAGGAAGTGTGGACTCCGGACTCGGTCAGGGAATGGAAATGGCCCTGACTCTCTGTGTGTTCATGGGTTTGGGTTGGTTGGCGGATAGGGCTCTTGGAACGTCCCCCGTATTCATGGTGGTTCTTGTTGTTTTTGCCATGATCGGTCAATCGGCGCGGATGTGGTTTACCTACGATGCCCGAATGCGCCAACTTGAACAAAGGCGTCGCCAACAGGGCACCGTGAACAAGGGTCATGTTTCGGATTCATCCACTCACGGAGCCAACGCCTTGGATAATGAGGAGGAGGCTGGACGAAATCCATGAATCAGTCGGGTATGAATCAAGCCAGCACGTCGCCTCTCGTCACGCGTTTGGATGGCGAGGCGCCAGAGATTTCTGTCTCGCTGGACATCTTGCGGCGTGGGGCGATGGTCGCTCCCGTCATTGTTGCGGTCTGTGCTGTTTTCGCCGGTCTGGACGGAGTTTTCAGCGCCCTCTACGCCATTGCCCTCGTACTGGTCAACTTCCTTTTGGCGGCATCGCTGGTGGCCGTGACGGCTCGAATCTCGCTCGCTCTCATGATGGGAGCGGTTCTTTTCGGCTACCTCATCCGCCTCAGTCTCATCTTCTTAGCTGTGATTCTTGTCCGTGATGCCTCTTGGATTTCACTAATGGCCCTCGGATTGACCATTATCGTTACTCATCTAGGACTTCTGGTGTGGGAGATGCGCTTCGTAGCCGCATCACTCGCATTTCCTGGGTTGAAGCCCCGCAAATAAGATCTACCCTCTGACCCGCATGCCCTTACTCACCTGCACAAAGGAATCAATGTGATCGCACTCGAGTTTCCGCCGATCAATGAAATTCTGCGTTGGAAAGATCTCTTTCCTACCTTCAACAAAATCGCCCTCATCGCCGTTGCCGCGGCCTTGATCGGGATCATCGTGTTTCTCTTGGCCGGAAATAAGGACGCCAAGTCCGCTCCGAAGGGCATTCGCAACTTCGCTGAATCCATCGTGGAATTCATCGAAAACGGCATCGTGATGCAAACCATGGGCCGTGATGGCTTGGGTTGGACGCCGTTCTTGCTCAGCCTTTTCACTTTCATCTATCTCTGCAACGTTCCCGGCATCATTCCGTTCCTGCAGATGCCGGCAACGGCGCGCATGGCACTGCCGCTGTTTTTGTCGCTGCTCGTCTGGGTGGTTTTCATCGGTACCGGCTTCAAACATCAGGGAATTGGGTATCTCAAGAGTTCTCTCTTCCCCCCTGGAGTACCCAAGCCGCTCTACATCCTGGTGACCCCAATTGAGTTCATCTCCACCTTCTTGGTCCGGCCGTTCTCGCTGACGGTCCGACTTTTCGCCAACATGCTCGCCGGTCACATCTTGCTCGTGACCTTCGCCCTGCTCTCCGAGGCGCTCTTTCAAGCCAAGGGCAACCCGGCTCTCATCCCCGTTGGTGTATTGCCTCTTTTCATGCTGATATTCCTCACGGCATTTGAGGTTCTCGTGGCCTTCTTGCAGGCGTACATCTTCACTATTTTGACTGCGGTGTACATCGGTGGTGCCGCCCACCCGGAGCACTGATTCCGGTTCGACCATTCGACATTGACGTCGCAGTTACACAGATCTTGCACAAATCATTTCTCTAACAAACACACACAGGAGACCAAAACAATGGAAGCACTTGCCGCACTTGCTGCCCTCACAGGTGATGAAGCAAAGGCCGCGTCGGCTGCCGGTTCTGCCGGCTTCGCCTACGGCCTAGCTGCTATCGGACCTGGTATCGGTATCGGATACCTCGTCGGAAAGTCAGTTGAAGCCATGGCTCGACAGCCCGAAGCCGCCGGCATGGTTCGAACGACCATGTTCCTCGGAATCGCCTTCACCGAAGCGCTCGCCCTCATCGGGTTCGTGGTCTTCATCCTCATCGGACTCTGACCATCCGCAACAATCAATCTTTTAGCCGACTCACGACCGACAAGGAGTTGACGTGCTGACAGCAGTCGTCATCCGTTCGGGTGAAGCGTTTCAGGTTCGTCTCGTCACCGCTGAAAAAGGTGGAGAGTTCAAACCAGAAGACTGCGCTTACCCGCCCGAGGAATCCAATCCAAACGAGTGTGGTCCAGGACCCAGCCCGATCATCCCTGAAGTCAAGGAGATGGTTTGGGGTGCAAGCGCGTTCATCGTTTTCGCCTTGGCCATGCGTCTCTTTCTCTTTCCCCGTTTGAAAAAGGGTATGGATGCTCGTTACGAATCCATCAGATCCGGACATGAGACTGCTGAAGCCACACGGTTCTCGGCTCGCACCGAAGTAGCGCAGTATGACGCGGCTTTGGTGGCGGTCAAGGCAGAAGCGGCCAAGGTGATCGAAGCGGCGCGTGAGACTCTCGAGAGTGAGCGTCAGAGTCAAATGGCGGCGGCAAATAGCCGGATTTCCGCTCAGCGTGAAGCAGCTGCGGCTCAGGCCGATGCTGAGCGGAACGCTGTTCGTTCCCAAATCGAGTCGGCATTAGTTGATGTCGTTTCGAGTGCGGTCGAGGCGGCCGCTGGTAAGAAGCCGGATTCGGGTCAAGTTTCGAGGGCGATTTCTGATGCGATGAGTGCGGGGGTGCGCTGATGTCATTGTTGTCTTCAATCCTGGCCGCCGACCCGGCGGAGACTCATCACTGGCTGCTTCCAGAGACGGCTGAAATCATTTACGGTGGTCTCGCCTCCGTCTTGGTCATTGGTGCGCTGGCCAAGTTCGCGCTCCCCATGCTCAAGAAGTCATTGGATGCCCGAACCGAGCGGATTCAAAAAGAATTGGATGCGTCCCAGGGAGATCTCGCAGCGGCCGAGCAGGACGCGGCGTCCATTCGTCAGGCCTTGGGTGATATCGATGCCGAGAGAACTCGTCTGCTCAACGAAGCCAAGGCTCAGGCCGAGGCAATGTTGGCCGATGGAAGGGCTCGCCTGGCAACGGAGATTGTCGAGCTCGAGGCTCGTGCTGCAGCTGACATCGCAACCGCGGCTGCCCGAGGCAGCGATGAATTGCGGGCCGAGATGGCCCGAGTTTCAGCTGTCGCTGTCGAAGTTGTGGTCCCATCGGTCCTCGATGACCAAACTCATCAGACCCTGATCGAAAACTTCATTGCGAAAGTAGGTGCGACGCGATGAGCGATAACCGAATCGAAGGGTATGCCCGGGGACTTTTTGAGATTGCCCGAGCAGAGGGAACGCTGGACGAAGTCGAAGATGAACTCTTCCGTCTGGCCCGGACTTTGGAATCGAGTGATGCACTTCGGAATGCATTGACCGATGAGAAGATCCCTGTGAATCGTCGCGAGGGGATCGTTGAAGATCTTCTCGGCGGTAAAGCCACTTCGACGACTGCACAACTCGTCTCCATGGTTGTTGGAGCTGGTCGGGGACGCGATCTCCCTGCGATCATCGATCGTCTGGTGCAACGAGCATCCAGTGCCAAGCAGTTGGAAGTCGCCGAAGTTCGTACCGCAGTACCGCTAACCGCAGATCAACAGACTCGCCTTTCTGCTGCACTGGTCAATGCCACGGGCCGACAGGTGAACCTCAAAGTCATCGTCGACCCATCGGTGCTGGGAGGCATTGTGGCCACGGTTGGCGACACCGTTATTGACGGAAGTATCCGTACCCGAGTCGAGAATGTGAAGAGCCGGCTCTAGTAGTCGGTGGAAACGAAGAGAGAAACACATGGCTGAGTTGACATTGTCCGCATCCGAGATCGCCGCAGCGATCAAAAAGAACCTTGAGGGCTACAGTCCGTCGCTCGAGGCTCGTACAGTCGGCCGAGTCATCTCGGTTGGTGACGGTATTGCTCGCGTGTCCGGATTGCCGGACTGCGCGGTGAACGAGTTGCTCGAATTCGAAGATGGCACCAAGGGTTTGGCCTTGAACCTCGAAGAAGATGCCATTGGTGCAGTGGTTCTTGGCGATGGCTTCCACATCGAAGAAGGCCAGACCGTCAAGGCCACCGGAGAAATTCTCTCGGTGCCCGTGGGTGAAGGCGTTCTCGGTCGAGTGGTGGATGCTCTCGGTGTGCCGATCGACGGTAAGGGTCCTCTCGCCGGAGTTCAGCAACGCCGGATGGAGATTCAGGCTCCCGGCATCATGGGCCGTAAGCCGGTGCATGAGCCGATGCAGACCGGTATCAAATCCATCGATGCCATGACGCCGATTGGCCGTGGCCAGCGAGAGTTGATCATCGGCGACCGCAAGACCGGCAAGACCACTATCGCCATCGACACCATCTTGAACCAGAAGGGTCAAGGTGTGAAATGCATCTATGTGGCCATTGGTCAAAAGGGTTCAACCGTGGCCCAGACCGTGGAGACTTTGCGTCAAGCCGGCGCTCTCGAATACACGGTCGTCGTGGTGGCTACCGCTGCTGATTCCGCCCCGTTCAAATATCTTGCTCCCTATGCCGGATGCGCCATGGGTCAGCACTGGATGGAAAATGGCCAGCACGCACTCATTGTGTACGACGACTTGTCGAAACAGGCCGAGGCCTATCGTCAACTGGCGCTACTTCTGCGTCGTCCTCCAGGCCGCGAGGCTTATCCGGGAGATGTTTTCTACCTCCACAGTCGTCTGCTCGAGCGGGCGGCCAAGTTGTCAGATGAGTTAGGCGCAGGTTCTTTGACGGCCCTTCCCATTATCGAGACCAAAGCGGGCGACGTGTCGGCCTACATTCCCACCAACGTCATTTCCATCACCGACGGACAGGTGTACTTGCAGGACAACTTGTTCAAGTCCGGTGTGCGCCCCGCGGTTGACGTGGGTATCTCGGTTTCTCGAGTGGGCGGTGCCGCTCAGATCAAGTCGATGAAGGGAGTGGCTGGAACCCTGAAATTGGACCTAGCTCAGTTCCGTGAACTGGAAGCCTTCGCTACTTTCGGATCCGAACTCGATGCCGTGTCTAAGTCGCAGTTGGAACGGGGTTACCGTCTGGTGGAGTTGCTCAAGCAGCCACTCAACAGCCCGATGCCGGTGGAAGAGCAAGTGGTATCGATTTTTGCTGGAACCAAAGGCTTCCTGGACGATGTTCCGGTGGGAGATGTCAGCCGGTTCGAATCCCAGCTTCTGGACAATATGCGTAGCCGACACGCAGGAATGCTCGATGACATTCGAACCAAGGGGCTTCCTGACGACTTGGGATCGGTGGTGCAGTCGTTCAAGGATTCCTTCATGGCCACTGCGGCCGCCGAACGAAAGGCCAATGAGTTGGCCACCGACGCCGAGCAGTTGGGTCAGGCCCACTCCAACAAGACATTGGCAACGGAGTAATCAACCATGGCTGGTGGACAGGAACGAATCCTGCGGGGACGCATCCGCAGTGTGCAGGCGACGAAGAAGATCACTCGTGCCATGGAGTTGATTGCTGCCTCGCGCATTGTCAAAGCCCAGCAACGAGTTCAAGCAGCCGTTCCTTACAGTGAGCAGATAACCGAAGTAGTTCGCGACTTGGCCGCAGCCAGTGGGAGTACGGAGAGTCCTCTTCTTGCCCTGCGTGAGGTGGTGAAGAAAGTCTGTTATGTAGCCATCACTGCCGACCGAGGTCTTTGTGGTGGATACAACGCTGGAGTTCTGCGAGCCACGGAGGCGGAAATCAAACAAGACGTCCTGGCTGGGCGGGACTACGTGGTTGTACCCGTGGGCCGCAAAGCCGAGGGGTACATGCGTTTTCGCAATTACCACTTGGGTCAGGCCTTCAATGGCTTCAGCGATCAGCCGTCCTATGCCGATGCCAAAGCGATCGGTGAGTACGTCGTCGGACTGTACGCCAGCGAAGAAGTTGACAAAGTTGTGCTCATCTACACCCGGTTCATCACCGCTGGCTCACAAGAAGTCGTTCTGCGTCCGCTCGTTCCGCTCGAACGAGAAGTTGTTCAAGGCGGTGACGGTCGACCGGGAACCGATGGCGTTTCGGCTGATTATGAATTCGAGCCTGATCCTTCCACCATTCTCGAGACCCTCATTCCCCGGTACATCGAGGCTCGCGTCTATGCCGCCTTGTTGAATGCCGCAGCTAGCGAGCACGCTTTCCGTCAGCGGGCCATGAAGAGCGCCACCGACAACGCTGAGGAACTCATCAAGAACCTCTCGCGCATCATGAACCGAGCCCGTCAGGACTCGATCACCACCGAAATCATGGAGATCGTGAGCGGTGCTGAAGCCCTCTCTGGTGACAGCGCGAAAAGTGTTCACTTCATCGACATTGACCCCATCGACAATTCCGCTTTGGCCTCGAGAAACTGAATTCGACCGGCAAGATCTCATTAGGAGAAAGACAGCCATGACAACTGCAACCACCTCAAC
>JBEIGJ010000012.1:0-25015 GCA_040381935.1 Acidimicrobiaceae bacterium
ACCTTGCACCGTATTGATTTCGCCGTTGTGGGCGATGTAGCGATACGGATGGGCCAAGGGCCACGATGGGAACGTATTGGTGGAAAAACGACTGTGCACCAACGCCAGAGCGCTTTCTAGCCGCTCATCAGCCAGGTCAGGGAAGAACGCTCCCAACTGTGGCGTGGTCAGCATCCCTTTGTAAATGAAGGTACGGCTTCCGAGCGACGGGAAATACGTCCTGAGATCTGATTCGAGTTCGTGCTCGATGCGCTTGCGCGCGATATAGACCCGCCGATCCAGTTCGATACCCGAGGATCCTTGGGGATCGGAGACGAAGATCTGGCGAAAAGTCGGCATGACGGTGCGCGCGCTGGCCCCGAGAGTCGAGGGGTCGGTGGGAACATCGCGCCACGCAAGGACCTGCAAACCTTCTTCACTGATGATGGCTTCGATTGCTCGCACCGCCCGATCAGCATTGAGTGGATCAGCAGGCAAAAACGCCAGACCGGCGGCATAGTGACCGAGGTCTGGCAAAGCGCAGGGCACCACCGCTCGAAAGAAACGGTCGGGCATTTGCACCAGAATCCCGGCTCCGTCACCGCTATCGCTCTCGGCTCCAGTCGCGCCTCGATGCTCCATATTGCACAGAGCTCCCAGACCGTATTGAACAATCGAGCGAGAAACTCGGCCCTGGATATCGGCCACGAATGAGACCCCACAAGCATCGTGTTCGAAGCGCGGATCGTAAAGGCCGTGAGCCTCGGGTAGACCTGACTCGTTTCGGTTGACAGACATCGCATTTTCTCCTGGTCCACAAAGACGACAAACGAATTGTGTTCCGGGACAACGCTGGCCCGAGATTTCACAGCCTAGGGGCTGTCGGGGGAAGAACGAGAGGTATTAATCCCCTTGATCAAGGATCAAAATGTCACATCTTCGAAAACCGCCGGGCGCTTTTCAAAGTTGGCCATGACCGCCTCGACCTGATTCTTGCGGCCGATCAAGGAACCGATGACGCGGCGCTCCTCGGCGAATTGTTCGGCCGCACCGGCCGCAAAGAGGTGATTGAAAAGCTCCTTGGCCCCGCGTACCGCATCGGGGCTGCGATCGGCAATCTCGCGCGCCATGGCCAAAGCGGCAGCGCGGGGATCCTCATCGAGACGAGTCGCCAAACCCATCATCAACGCCTCGCGGCCATCGAAAATACGGGCTGTAAAGGTCAACTCCTTGGCCACATCCGGTCGAACCAAACGCGAAAGGACCAATGTTCCCGTCATATCGGGGACCAACCCCCAGTGGGTCTCGCGGACCGACATCTGGGTATCGGGATGCACAATGCGAATGTCGGCGCCGAGACATATTTGAATGCCGCCACCGAGGGCATGGCCATGCACCGCGGCGATGACGGGAACCGGAATCTCTTGCCATACCCACGACACCTGCTGACCGAGATGCGTGATACGTCCCGCAGCCATGGATCCCGGATTACCCGCAGCGTCGCTAGCGGTCCCCGTGCCACCCGCCATTTGCTGAAAGGAACCGAAATCGAGCCCGGCGCAGAAGGATGAACCCTCACCCGACACCACCACCGCGCGTACCCCCGCGGCAGTCTTCAACCATTCTCCGGCCTCGGCCAGGGCTTGAAACATTGGGCCGTCGAGAGCATTGCGCTTATCGGCTCGGATCAAACGCACATCGGCAACCCCTGCCTCTACCGAAATGCTGACACGGTCATGAAAAGAAACGGTCGAAGTCATGAGACCATTGTGTCATCTCAGGGTCCCAAGGAGTCACTGGGAACCCACGCACCCACCAACCACTCCGCGCACCTGCCAGACTCTCGCCATGGCCCGGATCGTTCCCCTCGCCAGTGCACTGGCAGCCGCAGCCATTGGCATCGTTCAGTTTCGCCATGGCATCGTGCCCCTTTTGGATACCGTGACATATTGGAGTGGGGCCGAGGCCGTCGCCCGCGGTGATTTCTTCACCACCTCTTTGGCTCCATCATTTTCCAATTTCTCGGCCCTCGAATTTCTGGCTCGTGATGGTTCTCTCCCCTTTGTGGACTTCCCCATCGGATACCCACTTCTCGCGGGAGGTCTCGGATCCATCCTCGGGGTCCGCCTGGCCATGCAAGTTCTGGTGGTGGCTGCACTGATGGCCATTGCGGTCGGTGTCGCCGTGGGTCTCTCAGTCGGGACGCGCCCACTCCAATCGCCGGACGAGGTGTCCACTTCCGACTCTGCGCACCGGGGAGATCCACCGGGGAAACGCTCCTGGGAGCGCCACATTCCTGTGGTCCTACTCGGCCTGGTGGGGGTCTTGCTGGTCCTCACCCCCACCATGCGCTTGGTCACCCAAGGCGCGCTGTCGGAATCGCTTTTTTGTGCTGCAGTTCTCTGGCTGGTCATTGCCTTGGCGCGCTTTCGCCACTGCGGTACCGCACAACGAGATGGTCAACTCCGCACTGGGGACCGAACCTGGACTGCGGTGGTGATTCTCACCATCGCTGCGTCTCTGCTGCGCTTCCTCGGCACTCCCCTCGCGGTACTGGCTGGCTGGGAGCGTTACCGGCGAACGGGACAAGTCTTGCGGTCGGTGCTCTGGACCGGAGCACTGATGGTGCCCGCGACCATCAACATCGTCGTGGCCTCGGCTGCTGGTGGTGGGCATAGTGCGGGCTGGAGGGGCCTGAATCGACTCGATATCGAGGTCTTCATCCGCTCCCTCGGTGGATGGTTCGACGCCCGCCAGGGCGATATTCGCCGCACGTATTTCTCGGTCGACGGACCTTCTTGGTGGTCATGGCCGCTGGCAGCCCTGTGGGCAACCTTGATCATCGTTGCCCTCGTCCGCTTCGTGCTGTCCGGGCCTGCGGGCCCCGATCGACTCTCGTCTCGCGCCGGACCATTGTTACGCGTTTCAGTCCCGGCCGTCACCGAGATAGCTCTGTGTGCCGCGGGCATCATGACCGTTGGACTCGTGGCCGGCATCATGGGTTTTGATGCACTGGTCATTGCAGACAATCGGCTGATGCTTCCCAGTGGCCTCCTCACACTGAGTGCTTTGGCCTGGTGGCTCATCTCCGCTCGATCGCAATGGACGATCTCGCGTCGACAGTTCGGTGCGCTGGCCACCGTCGCTGTGGCGATCTGGGCTATGACCGCGGTCAGACCGTGGCAAGCCACCGACATGTTCAGCGACGGTCATCGTGGCAGCCCTCTCACCCAAACCGTGTCCAACCTTTTGGAGGGGAGGATCTCCCATGGATCGAACCAGATCGCTGTTGTCATTTCCAATGATGCCGATGCCGTTCATTGGGAAACCGGTCTCCCCTCGGCCTATGCCCCGATGCCGGTCAAACCACTGAGCGGCGAACGCGTCGATGAGGTCCCGTTGT
This sequence comes from Acidimicrobiaceae bacterium, assembly GCA_040381935.1. Taxonomy (GTDB): domain Bacteria; phylum Actinomycetota; class Acidimicrobiia; order Acidimicrobiales; family Ilumatobacteraceae; genus Casp-actino8. Next base: position 3,383 of record JBEIGJ010000012.1, read on the forward strand.
ATCGAAATCTTCCTTGCGCCTTGCTCCGGTTCCAAGGCGTCATCGTCATCAGCAATGAAGCCACGTTCTCATCGGTAAATCTGGATCTTCTCGATCGAGAAGTGCAACGCGGTGGTCTTGGAGTCACCCCGAGTGATGCGACAACTGTGTACTGGCCCACATCAACGGCCTGTACCTCTCAGGAAGACTGAGCCATTCTTCGCGCTCTGAGTTTTGCTTTCAGCATTTGCCCACGCGGTACCACGAGCGCCAAGGCCACGACGACAACCAAAGGATCGATCATGGTCCGAAATCGCGCCTGTTCGCCGAGTTCGGCAACGGCGCCAATCACAATTGTGAAAAGGGCCGTCCCTGAAACCAACAAAAGGACCAGAGGTTGTCGTTCGGCCACCGTGGAATCAGTACCGCCTGGGTCATCATCGGTTCTTCTCGCCGAACCGCGCCACACCCTGCGCACCTGGACCAACCCATAACCGATGACCAGTCCATATATCGGTAGGAGAATCAGGCCGAAATCGACCGGCGCCTCCAATTGCCCGTAAATCGGGGTCCCCCACCCATTGGTCGAAAGAACGCCCCGATAATCCAAACGCACAATGGAGTAGACCTGATCGAGCGCTCGCATCACGATCGATGAACTCTCAGCCGGCATCAGCGATACTGCTGCGGTGGTCCGCAGCGACCAGAGTCGACCCTCGAGCCAGGCGTCAGGATGTTCTTTGATCACCGACCACGCGTCCTGTCCCGCTTGATCGAAAACTGGCAAGAAACATTCGTAGTTGAAGTTCGGACTCCATTCATCGGTCGTGCGCATTGGCTCGCGCACCGAACGATGCGAGGGATTCGGCTCACATGGACCCATCGACTCTTCGTACAACCCATAATTGCCAAAAGGACCAATCATGGCAATATCGGAGACTTGGCCTCGAGCGTACATCTCTTCCAAATCGTCGAGATCGAGAACCGGTATCACCGCTCGCTGTAGGTTCATGCCAAACCAACTCGACAATGTCGGACGATCGTAAACAATCTGATTCTTCGTCATCCACGAACCAATGCCGATGACCGGAATCAGAATCGCCACTAGGACTACTCGTCGATTCACTTGATGGCGGCAGGCCCACAACACCAAGGCGATGACTCCAATAACCCAGAGCGGGTGATACAGACTTCGAGTCAGGGCGATGACCGTGGCCAAGAGCGACACCGCTAACACGTTCCGACCGAGTGCTGGGCCCGTTGTACCCAGTACCACCACAGCCAAAAGCACCAATAGTGCCCCCACCGCTAATTCGTAGGTCGGTTCGAATGCACCTTTGAGTACCTCGGGATGCAGGCTGGCAATCAACGCAACAGCCAATGAACCCAAATGACCGAGTCCGAGACGGCGCGCCAAGGTTGCACTCGCTGCAGCCAACAGCACACCACAGGCGGCCATCAGAAGTTGCAAGGTGACCGCATCGCTCACCGGAGAGACCCACGCCGACAATCCGAGCGCTCCGTTCCACAGTGGCGGCTGCACATGCAAATACCACAGACTGCGCCAAGGATCGGTGGACAAAATGTCCCAGGGAATCAACTGCCAACCAAAATTGAGGTAGTTCGTATCGAATCGCTGCCCGGTCAGACATATCAACCCATACACCACGAGCCACATGATGGCTGCGTGATAGCCAACTGCCAGACGAGGAATATCAAGACGTTTCATCGCAGCGTGCCAGCCAGAACGTCACGCACCACTTGATCGATCCAGATAATGAGTTCCGGAGCTTCAGCTAAATCGATATGCGCTCTGTCAGGTCTCATTTTCGGCTCGAACTGTCCGCCAGGATGTGCTTTCACCACCGTCGCAAAATCAGCGAAGAAGACTCGGTCATCCAATGCGGCATACTCGGCAATCAACTCGTTATAGCGACGCGTTCGTTCCGGATCGGCTTCGACGAACGGAGGAATTCCGGTTTCACCAGCCACATAAGGCGGATCGATATCCGGAGTTGAGAACCAAATAATTGGCGTGCCAGGAACATGGATGGCGTCCACGAATGCTGCGAATTCCTGCCGTAGCCAGTCGTCGTACTCTGCTTCACCGATTCGACTCCAGGTGCTCGTACCCGGGAGCACGCGATCGGAAAGATCGGCTGCCCCACCAATGATGATGGTGGCGTTGGGACGGAATTTGTCAGCGATAGGTCTCAATGCAGAGCGCCACTGAGTGCAACCAGGACGAGCATCCTGTTCGACACCGAGATAGCGGATGGGCGTGTTTCCACCGATACCACACCCCACACCCGGACTCGGTTGCACGACGACTCCGTTTTCGCGTTCCCATGGATCGAGACCCGAGGCCAAGACCCAACTTTGGGAATCACCCACCATAAATAAACGCGCTGGAAGCGCACCATCAAGTAACGAACGCGTGGGCGCATCACTTGGCAAATCGGGCAGTTCAGCTAAGGCGCGTTGTTGCATAGCGAGTGCATCGGCGTCGAGAGTGCTCAAAATATCTCCGGCGGCCAAACGATGACCTCGTCCGCCAAAGGCCACTACCGAACCAATGAGGGCCATGATTCCGAGATAAACAAAGAGGCGCTTGCCTTTCCACAATTGCTGGCGCCGAACCGGATTTTCTAAGAGGTAATAGAGCAGGCACACCACGACCATGGTGCTCCCGGCTTTTCCGAGAAACATCCAGAAATGATCCACGGTCACCCAATTCGTTCCCGGCACCCGCCACCGCGGCAAATCAGGATCCAATCGCCAAGACTCCCACACTAAGAACATCGGCCAGTGGACCAAATACACGGTGTAGGTCACCTGCCCCAACCAGGCCACGGGTTTCCATCCGAGAAAACCACACATACCGGATCCGGCAGTGGCAAAGGCGATGAGAACCAGAGTCACCAATGCGTTGACCAAAACGGCCCAGGGGAAGAAATGCTCGCCCCACTCGTTTCGCCAACCCACTTTGAACCACATCACGAAGGCACCCACCAAAATGGGCCACGAGATAGCCGCCACCCACCGCCGTCGGAGCATTTCGAGTACTCGCGGGACTCCACACCACACCGACCACAACACGGCAAAAGCCGCTCCCATGAAGAACTCACCCATCCGTACTTCAGTGGCGTAGTACGCACACGATGAATCAGAACAGCGAGCCTCAAGGAGAGGAAGTTCGGACCACACGGGAGGATTCGAGCGGTAGTACGCACCCAGAGCAATGGCCCCGAGAGCAATGACTCCGAAAACGACACATAGTCGCCAAGCCACACGCCGCGTCCGTTCGTGACGCAGGAGAAGTAGTGAAAGAACTGGGAAGACCAAATACACCTGTTCCTCCAGCGAGAGGCTCCACAGATGTTGTAACGGATTGCCCAGTCCAAAGAGACCGGCATAGTCCTTGCCTGCCGACTGCAGATAAATGTTTTCGAAATAGGCCAACCCCGACATCCACTCCCATGGAGCAAGACGCCGGCCGGATTCGGGAAAGAGGGTCCAAATGATCACGACTGCTAGCAAGACCGCAAACGAGGCGGGGAAGAGTCGACGTGCTCGACGTTCGTAAAACGTTCGTAGCGACACTGTGCCCGTACGGTTCCACTCGTTGACCATCAATCGGGTGATGAGAAATCCCGAAAGAGTGAAAAACATCGAGACCGTCAGTTCGCCACCGGTCATCCAGGTGATGCTGTGGTGATATAGCAGCACGATGATGACTGCAATGCCCCGTACTCCGTCGAGAGCCGGCAGATGTCCAATCCGCGTCTCGAGTGGCGAGGCCACTGACATCTCCCCGGACATGTCGTCTGACGCTAGTACCGCTGGGATTGAGGTGTCGGGTAATTCATGATGCAGGGAAATTCATGGTGCTGGGAAATTCACGGTGATAGGTAATTCACGGTGTCACGGCACAAGTTCTGCAATCAGCCAAGACTCGACCAGGACCGACGCGACGAATGCCGATGTCAGCAGTTGTCAGTCGACCAACCGCAGACCCGTGGGCGCAATCGAGGGTTCGACATTGGGCAGTTCCACAACGAACTCGGTCCGATGCGCCGGAAAGACATGTTCTGAGAGCAGAACCACCCGGTTATCGACATCGGTGGTCACTCGTGAACAACGCAAAACTGGCGATGCTGCCGGAATGCCCAGCACCTGCGCGTCATCGATCGATGCAGCATCGGCTCCAATTGTCTGGGTAGCCCCGGCCAAGGGCACATCCAAGAGCTCGTAAAATGAGGATCGTTCCACATCGGCCCGAGAGAGATGTTGACCCAAGTCAGCAGGACACCACACCGTGACTACGGCGAATGGTTCACCGTCAGCCAGATTCAGCCGTTTCACCCGCAGCACCTGGCCCGATCCGAGCACCTGACGAACGCGTCCCGTTGCTTGTTCGAATCCGAACTCCAAGATGCGGCGTTCCGGGCGGATGCCACCGGCCCGCAATTGACCCTCGATCGTGACCAGGTGCCCGAGATTTTGCCGCAAAGGTGTCGTCGCTACGAACCAACCAAAACCCTGGCGGGCATCGACGAGAGCCTCATCCCGTAAGACCTCGAGGGCCCGTCGGACCGTGACCCGACTGGCACCATAGGTCTCGCCCAGTTCAGCCTCCGACGGTAAAAGGCGGCCCACCCCGAGTTCACCGGCTTCCACGCGACGGCGGAGATCATTGGCAATGACCTGGTATCTGATCTCACGCACACTTGTATTATACTTGTCTCCATGACGACGGTTACTGCTGGCACTCCCATCGAATTAGTTGAGGCGGTTTACGCCACCTTGGCGGCAAATACGGCCCTGGGCCGCCAACGACTCGGCCGACCACTCACCCTGGCGGAGAAAATCCTCATCAACCATCTCTCGGACCCAACCACCCAAGAACTGGTCCGCGGCGAAAGTTACGCCGACTTCCATCCAGATCGTGTCGCCATGCAAGACGCCACCGCTCAGATGGCCCTCTTGCAGTTCATGACCGCCGGTCTGCCCACGACATCAGTACCGTCGACGGTGCATTGCGACCACCTGATCTTGGCCAAAGTCGGAGCCAAAATCGACCTCGGTGTCGCACTCGACGACAACCGCGAAGTCTTTGATTTCTTGAAGACCGTCTCGGCGAAATACGGCATCGGCTTTTGGGGTCCCGGCAGCGGCATCATCCACCAAGTCGTTTTGGAGAACTACGCCTTTCCGGGCGGCATGATGATTGGCACCGACAGTCACACTCCCAATGCCGGTGGTTTGGGCATGGTGGCCATTGGTGTGGGTGGAGCCGATGCCGTCGATGTGATGACAGGTTTCCCGTTCAACGTTCGCTGGCCCAAGGTCATCGGTGTCCGTCTCACTGGCACTCTGAGCGGATGGTCGTCCTCCAAAGATGTGATCTTGGAAGTGGCACGAGTTCTCACCGTCGAAGGCGGCACCGGAGCCATTGTGGAATATTTCGGCCCTGGCGCTGATTCCATCTCGGCCACGGGCAAAGCCACCATTTGCAATATGGGCGCTGAAATCGGCGCCACATGTTCAGTTTTTGGCTACGACCAGAACATGGCCGACTACCTCCGCGCCACTGGTCGTTCAGCCCTTGCCGCCGCTGCTGATCGCGTAGCGGCCGATCTCCGTCCCGATGATGGCGCTCATTATGACCAAGTCATCGAGATTGATCTGGATTCCCTGAAGCCGCTCATCAATGGACCTCACTCTCCCGACCGTGCACATCGCGTCGGAACCGCAGTGGGTGCTGCGGCCAAAGAAAACGAATGGCCCCTGGAAGTTTCGGCGGCATTGATTGGTTCGTGCACTAACTCCTCCTACGAAGACATCACTCGTGCCGCCTCTATCGCTCGCCAAGCCTCGGCTCACGGCCTCCGCTCCAAGACCGATCTTCTGATCAGCCCCGGTTCGGAACAAATTCGGGCCACGATTGAACGCGACGGCCTTCTTGCTGAACTGGAAGCGGTCGGCGCCACCGTGTTGGCCAATGCCTGTGGCCCCTGTATCGGTCAATGGGAACGCTCCAAAGAGGTCACCGATCGCGCCAATACCATCGTCAACTCTTTCAATCGCAACTTCCCCAAGCGCAACGATGGTTCAGCCAACACGTTGAGTTTCGTCACATCGCCCGAAACAGTGATGGCTATCGCACTGGCTGGTCGGTTGGACTTCGATCCGACGGTGGACACCATTACCGCTCCTGACGGGTCAGAAGTGTCATTGAAGGCTCCGGTAGGTGAAGTGCTTCCTTCTCAGGGATACGACCCGGGCTCAAACACCTTCACCGCTCCCCCAGCCGATGGCTCCAATGTGACCGTGGCCGTGAGCCCCACGAGTGATCGCCTACAACTTCTGCAACCTTTCCCTGCCTGGGACGGCAAGGATTACCTCGGATTGCCAGTGCTGATGAAGGCCCAGGGCAAGTGCACGACCGACCATATTTCCGCAGCCGGCAAATGGCTCAAGTATCGCGGTCATCTCGAGAACATCTCGGGGAACTTGTTCATCGGTGCGGTGAATGCATTTTCCGGAGCTGTCGGTGAGGGTAAAGACATCACCGATGGTGACGTGCGTTCGTATCCCGACATCGCCAAGCGCTACAGCGAAGCCGGCATCGCCTGGTGCGCCATCGGTGACCGAAACTATGGCGAAGGATCATCACGTGAACACGCGGCAATGGAACCGCGTTTTCGGGGTGGAGTGGTCATCTTCGCCCGATCCTTTGCCCGCATTCACGAGACCAATTTGAAAAAGCAGGGCCTGGTTCCCCTCACCTTTGCCAATCCGGCAACGTACGACCTGATCGGCGAGGATGATCGAATCAACGTGCTGAACCTGCCTCCGGTTCCGGGTCGCAATGTTTCATGTCAGATCGTCAAGCCCGATGGCACAACTATCGACTTCGAAGGCGTTCATACCTTCAGCACTGAACAAGTCGCATGGTTCGAAGCAGGTTCGGCTCTCAATATCGTGCGTGCCAAGGTCGCTGGTGACCGCTGACTTACCACTGATCACGACGATTCGCACCACCGGTGCAGTTCGGGGATTTACCACCGAGGTTGTTAGCGCCGAAACTCTCCGAGCAATTCTTGATGACGCCCGTTTCGCTCCTAGCGGCGGCAATCGTCAACCATGGCGGGTGGCAGTTATCGAGGATGTCAGCATTCGCCATCGTCTCGGTCAGGCGATGCGTCCGGTATGGGATGAATACGTTGCCGTTGGAGCCACCGGGCGCACACCCTTCAGCGTTGTTGCTCCTGGTGCCTCGACCTTGACCACTCCAGCACTTGGCAACGCCCCCAATGATCTCCTGGACCACATCGCCGACATTCCCGTGATCGTGGCCGTCGCTGCTGACCTTTCCCGCATCGCCATGATGGACAAGGACTTGCCGCGACCCACCGTGACTGGAGGGGCCTCGATCTACCCATTTTGTTGGAACCTGCTGTTGGCCGCGCGCGCCCGAGGCTTGGGTGGAGTCATGACCACCTTTGCGTCTCGTGCCGAGTCCATCACCGGACCTTTGCTCCACTTACCCGCCGACCATGCGTTGGCTGCCGTTCTCTTCCTCGGCTATCCGATTTTTCAGCCCACGCGTTTGAAGCGACATCCGGTGGAATCCTTCACCACCATCGATTACTTCGATGGAGCGCCCTTCGACCTGGGAACAACAGTGGTCGAACCCGGATCGATGGCGTGAGTCAATCACGTCTCAATCAGTCGGTCCCGGGACGACGCTCCACTTCTTTGTCCGGATCGCCCCGGTAGCCCGAGGGGTAACTCAGACGCAACTCTTCTTCGGTGGGGGTCCGCTGACGACGCGCTTCATCAGGAAGTAGCGCAGTGATGGCCGACATGATGCGTTCGGTATTGGTATCTGGCCCCACATCGGTCAACGCAAACGACTCACCTACGCGAACGCGGATCATCGGTGGATGAGTGATGTTCAAGACATTGGGGAGTCGTGACGCTCGCGGCCACACCTTTTCTGTGCCCCACAGACCAATGGGCACAATGGGCACGTTGGCCACCGTCGCAAGACGCGCTGCTCCCCAACGACCTTTGAGTAGCGGATCGAAAAAAGCCGGGCCGCGCGGGATCGTTCCTTCAGGCATGATGGCCACCAATTCACCAGCCGCAAGAGCATCTCGTGCTGCCATCAAGGGTTCATCACTTCCCGTGCCGCGATCGACGCGAATACCACCCAAAGCCGTCGCCAGTTGTCCAACGATGGGGGCATCGAAGACTTCTTTCTTACCCAAGAATCGCACCGGTCGACCTGATCGAGCCACAGTCACCGCAATGGCGAAAACATCGAAGTACGAACGATGATTACCGCACAAAATGGCTGGACCGTCGGTAGGGATGTTTTCAATACCATCGATATCGAAATTGGCGAAAGGGATGAAAGCAGGGCGGGCCAACTGCAATAGGAGCTGCTGCAATTCGAGATTGACAATCGGAACTTTGGCCACCCCGAGCGGAACATCGAAATGCATCACCGGCCATCGGCGGGCCGCTGCGACCAAAGCCAAACGTGGATCGGGATTGACCGCCACTGGATTGCCCACCGCACTGAGCAACGGTGCATCGAACACGCTGTCCGAATAGGCATAGCTGTCTGCGAGATCAACATTGTTTTCAGCCGACCAATCACGAACTGCGGTGAGCTTGCCCGAGCTCCAGACGAAAGGCCCATCGAGACGACCGCTGTACGTGCCATCATCGTTCACGCCAAAGCGCGTCGCTACAACGTCGTCGAACCCGAGTAAGTCCGCCAGTGGTTTGGCCAGATCATGAGGCGTCGTCGTGGCCATGACCAACAGTCGTCCAGCCTGTCGATGTTCTTCGATCACGGCGCGCGCAAAGGGTGGCACCATCTCGAACAATGTCGGCGCCACCGAACGCGCCATCTTTCTCACAGCACTGCGCTTTTGCCCTTTGGCCAAGGACGCTGCTTGGCGAGCAATCAGCATCGATGGAAGCGTTTCGCCGATGCGGTTGAAGATTTCGAAAAGGGCCTTTTCTCCCGGAACGCTTCTGTCGGTCAAACCAGCGCGCCGCATACCTTCAGAAAAGACCGGCCCTGATGCGCCAATCAAGAGGGTGCGATCAAGATCGAAAAAGGCCGCGGCGCGCGGCGCTCGTGAAGACTTCTTCTTGCCACCTCGCGACTGCTCCATAGCCCTTACCGTAACCCCGAAACGGGAAAGGTCCCGCTTGGGGGAAGCGGGACCTCTCAACCACGATCCCGGCGGAGGGGGGTCCGCCATAAGGGGATCTTGTCGTGTGTGTTTGGAAAACACACAGCGATTGCATTCATGAGTGTGCCAGGATTTCTCCTACCATTCAAGTAGATAAAGGCGATACTTGATATCTTTTTTTCAGATGGATATCCGACAGATCTCGTCACTTCTTGCCATTGCGGACCACGGCTCATTTTCCGCTGCCGCCCGAGCCTTGTACACGGTGCAATCCAATGTCTCGGCCCATATCGCCCGTTTGGAAAGTGAACTCGGAACCACTCTGGTCGACCGAAACAATGGCACTCTCACCGATGAAGGGGTCCTGGTGGCCGAACATGGTCGCCGCATCATGCGGGAGTTGGACGACATCAGCACCGATATCGCCGCCTTGCGCAACGTCGTTGCCGGAGAAGTCCGCCTCGGGGTCATTGGCACCACTGGAAGATGGCTCATGCCCCAGTTCCTCACGCAACTCCAGTTGGCGTACCCCGATGTGCGGCCAGTTATCTCCGAGGGGGGAACGTCGAGTCTCATTCCACGACTCTTGGCCGGATCCCTCGATGCGGGAATCTTGCACCTTCCCGTCGAGGAAGCCGAACTACGAGTGGAACCGCTTTTTGCCGAAGATTTGGTACTTCTCGTCCATGCCCGCCACCCTTGGTACCAAGCCGGCGAGTTACCTCTCACCGCCTTGGGTGATCACCCGTTACTCCTACCCCCGCCATCGGCGGCCTTACGGCGGATCATCAACCGAGCGGCCGATGAGCATCACGTGACCTTGCGCATCCAGGCCGAAATCGACGGGGTGCGACTGATGGCATCTTTGGCCTTTGAAGGATTCGGGGCCGCGATCGTGCCGGCCACCGCCGTTCCGGTCTGGCTCACCGGCAGTTTTTCCACGGTTGCTGTACCCGAACTGCCCCGGCGCGTGGTGGGCTGGGTGCAACGACGTCGACCAGGCCCTGCAGTGGCTACGCGGGCTGCATTGGACATCGCACGCAGCGTGATTCAACGCCGAGAGGGCCGCCAACCCGGTCTCCATGTCGGAACGGACATCATCACTGCATCTTCCCCTGGTTGACCGTTTCAAAGCGGAGCACGACACCAGGCATACTGTGTCATCGTGTCGAATGTCTCATTGCAGGCCCGCGTCCCCGGCGTTGCCGATGTCGCAGTGCGTGATCTCCACGGGCGGCGCGTCGTCTGGCTCGAAGTCAACGGAGAAACACATCGGGGTGCTCTGACCTCGGAAGCCTCATCGCTGATGGAGACCGCGGCCCGCGTCGCATTCGATGCCCGAGTCCCCTTCGTGGCAGTCATGGCATCATCAGGGGCCGATATTCGTGAAGGTTTTTCTGCGCTCCACGGGTGGGGTCGTGCCGCCAAAGCCCTCACCAACTGCTCCGGTTTTGTCCCCACCATCATCATCGTGGACGGTCCAGCGGTCTCCGGACCAGCGCTGTTTTTAGGAATCGTCGACCACGTCATCATGACTGAATCGGCGTATGCCTTCGTCTCTGGTCCAACGATGGTCGCCGAGTTCACCGGCGTCGACATCGATAATGAAGAGCTGGGCGGAGCGGGTAGCCACGCTCGTTTTTCGGGAGCGGCGACGACAGTCGTCAAAGATGTGGCAGCCGCCATCCAATTCGCCGAAAACTTACTCTCGTATTTCCCCGATCACCTCGATGCCGAGCCCCCCTTGTGGGCAACCGACGATGATCCGCTCCGACCCACCCCGGAGGCTGGCGCACTGATCCCAACGACGTCGTCGGGCGGTTATGACGTTCGTCAGGTCATCGCCTCGCTATGCGACGACGGCGACTACGTGGAACTGAAACCCCATTGGGCCGCCAATCTGGTGACCGCCCTTGCCACCTTCGGTGGCCGTCCCGTGGGCATTGTGGCCAATCAGCCAGTCGTTCTCGCCGGCACCCTAGATATCCCCGCTTCCCAAAAAGGAGCGCGCTTCGTCTCTTTTTGCGACGCTTTCAATATCCCCCTACTGACTTTGGTCGATACTCCGGGCTTTTATCCCGGCAAGGACTTGGAGTGGCGGGGCATGATTCGACATGGCGCCCAACTGGTCTTCGCCTATGGACGCGCCTCGGTGCCACGGATCTGTGTCATTTTGCGCAAGAGCTACGGAGGGGCCTACATCGTCATGGATTCCAAGAAGATGGGCAACGATCTCTGTTTGGCCTGGCCTTGGGCCGAACTTGCGGTGATGGGTGCTGGACAAGCCGCAGCCATCTTGCAGAGACGTGCCACACCCGACCAACGCGCCGCTTTCGAAGCCGACTATGCCGAACGGCTCCTGAATCCCTATATCGGAGCCGAACGGGGATTTGTCGACGCGGTCATTGATCCCGCCCACACTCGGACGGTGATCTGTTCGGCCCTCACAAGCCTGGTTGACAAACGCGAGACATTTCCCGGTCGCAAACACGACAACATGCCTCTTTGAGACGCATGAATACAGGGTTCGTGCCCGGTGTTGATTATCCTGCTCAACGGAGGAGAAAGCCTCCAAAGAAGAGAACAACCCGAACAACGGGTGTGACATAAAGGGGACGATCACGGTGCCGGACACCATCACGATCATTGACGACCGCAGTGGCAAGAAAGTGACCGTTCCGATCGTCGGCGGGGTTATTCCCTCTTCGGCTCTACGCGAATTGGACCCCAACCTTTTCGTCTACGACCCGGCCTATCTCAGTACCGCCGCCTGTCGATCGGCGATTACCTATCTCGATGGTGACAATGGCGTGCTGCGCTATCGCGGTTATCCAATTGAACAATTGGCCGCGAAAAGTACCTTCCTCGAGGTCGCATACCTTCTCCTCAACGGCGAACTTCCCAACGAGGCCCAAGCAGCCCAATGGTCCCATGACGTGACCCACCACACGTTCATTCATGAAAATATGCGCAAGCGATTCGTTGATGGTTTCCATTACGACGCTCACCCCATGGGCATGTTCACATCAGCCGTGGCCGCACTGGGCACTTTTTATAACGACGCCAAAGATATTGACAACAAGGACAGCCGCGACAAGCAGATCTTGCGCTTGATCGCCAAGATGCCCACCTTGGCCGCTATGTGTCATCGATTCTCGGTTGGCCTCCCGTTCGTCTATCCCGATAATGATCTTTCTTTTCCTGCCAACTTTTTGAACATGATGTGGAAGGTCGGTGGCTATGAAGTCCATCCCGTTTTGGAACGGGCCATGGACATTTTGTTCATTCTCCACGCCGATCACGAACAGAACTGCGGCACCACCGCCATGCGGGTCGTCGGATCAAGTCATGCCGATCCCTACTCGGCATGCTCAGCCGCCGCAGCAGCGCTGTACGGTCCTTTGCACGGTGGTGCCAACGAGGCCGTGGTGCGCATGCTCGAGGAAATCGGCTCCCTGGAGAATGTGCCGGCATTCATCGAATCGGTCAAAGCCGGTCAAGGTCGGCTGATGGGCTTTGGACACCGGGTGTACAAGAACTACGACCCGCGCGCCAAGATAATCAAGCAAGTCGCCTATGAAGTTTTCGAGGTGACCGGCAAGAACCCTCTGCTCGATATCGCCTTGAAACTCGAAGAGGTGGCTTTGAGCGATGAGTACTTTGTCAGTCGCAAGTTGTATCCCAATGTCGACTTCTACTCAGGTTTGATCTATCAGGCCATGGGTTTCCCCGTCGAAATGTTCACGGTGCTCTTTGCCATCCCGCGTACCGCTGGATGGCTTGCCCACTGGCAGGAGTTGCTGGCCGACAAAGAACAAAAGATCAGCCGTCCCCGTCAGTGGTATACAGGCTCTGATGTTCGGGACTACATCCCCGTGTCATCACGTTGATGTGATAACGGAGACTGATCCCACAGCACCGAGGAATGAAAACCCATCCTCGCCGCCGCCTCCACATTGGATCGGATCACTCATTGGCTTGCTGGTCAGTGGCCTGGCAGTGTCGGTGGCGTCAGCGATTGCTTCATTGGGTGATGCCACGACACCAGTGCGAGTCATTGGTAACTCTGTCATCGATCGTGCGCCAATATGGCTGAAGGACTTGGCCATCAGTCTTTTCGGCACCTCCAATAAAGCGGCCCTACAGATCGGCATTGTCATTGTGATCGTGGTCATCGCCTTGGTGTTGGGGGCCAAAAGTCTCTCTTCGCCTACACCCTTGATCGCCGGTTTGGCTGTAGCAGGCTTTCTTGCCGCTGGAGCGGCAGCTGATGGTCCCACGATCCAATTCGTCGCGATCATTGCCCCTCTCATCGGTGGCCTCATTGGCACCGTAGCGACGTTGTCATTGCTTCGGGGTTTACATGCACAGTGGTCGATCTGGTGGTGGAAGAACAACACTCCTGGCCCATCGCAGGTTCCACGTGGCTGGGATCGACGACGTTTCATCCGCACCGCCAGTGCTGTCGGAGGCATCACCGTGGTGGCTGGCACCACAAGTCTTGTTTCCGAGCGTCGTCGTACTCGACGCACCATGGCGCAAATACCCGACCAACTGCCCAGGGTCGATGCTGCTCAAAAAGCGCGACCCATCCCTGATCTGATCGTCAGCGATCCACCCTATGTGACCCCAACCGAGTCATTTTTTCGGATCGACACTGCACTGTCGTATCCATCGGTCAATCTCGATACGTGGTCGCTGAAGATCAAGGGACTCGTGGACCGGGAGATTGCATTGACCTACGAGGACCTGCTGCAACGTCCACACATTGAACGGACCATCACCATCTGCTGTGTTTCCAATGAGGTGGGCGGACCATATGTCGGCAACGCCATCTGGCAAGGGGTGTCACTGGCCGAGATATTGCGCGAGGCCGGGATTCAGGAATCGGCCGAGCAAGTGTTCAGCCGTAGCGTCGATGGTTGGACCTGCGGATTCCCGATTGACGCCGCCCTCGACGGGCGGGACGCTCTGATTGCCATTGGTATGAACGGATCGCCACTCCCCCTTCGCCATGGTTTTCCTGCTCGACTCATCGTTCCTGGACTGTACGGCTACGTCTCGGCCACCAAATGGCTGGATGAGATTGAAATCAACCGTTGGGATGATGACCAAGGCTTTTGGATACCGCGCGGTTGGTCACGCGATGCCCCCGTCAAGACCCAGTCTCGGATCGACGTCCCCCGTCAAGCCGTAGCGGCCGGGACGGTGGTCGTGGCCGGTGTGGCCTGGGCTCCAAAGACTGGTGTCGCCGGCGTTGAACTTCGGATCGACGACGGCGAGTGGCACAGTGCCGAACTCACTGATGATGTCACCGACGATGCCTGGCGGATTTGGCGCTACAACTGGGATGCCCGACCGGGGACCTACACCGTGCAAGTACGTGCGACAGACAAGAGTGGCTACACCCAGACCGAAGTTGTCCAGTCAGTCGCCCCTGATGGCGCAACTGGTTGGCACACGCGCCGAATCACCGTCACCTGATACCGCTTCGGCAGCGCTCGATATCCAATGTCGAGCGGCCGTCGTCCAGTGAATGGGGAATTCGACACTCAGCGTCATCCATGGCGACGATGATCGCATCATAAAGTTCTCGCAGCAGAGGAATAATTCGCTCACCAGCCAGATCAGCTGCAAAGGCACGATCCAGATGCACCCCATCGGGTCGTTCGGTACGGCCTCTCTCAGAATCTGGATCACTCAGGAACTGGCTCATAGGAAGACGGCCGACCGATACGAATCCCTCATCGAGGGCGGCAATGACAGCGTTCCACGCCGCCACCGCATCGGGTTCATCACCTAGCACGGTGTCGCTTTGCCGGGTGATCGGGGCGTCGAATATCACAATCGGAATTCCCACATCCGACAGAACTTCATGCACGTCGTCCATCCACTGCTGGAAAACTTGGGAGTACTCTGCGCTTCCCACTTTCACAATGCCGGGCAGGTCGCGTCGTTCGAAGTCCCACTGATTAGCAACACCAGCCACAATGACCACGACATCTACCTGGTTTCGGTACTGCTCGATGATCTCGATGGTGTCTGGGCAATAGCTGGCGTCCCGACTGGCTCCCGGACGGTCATAGACCCGTGAGGCGGGTATCAATGGACAACCAATGACGCCGGCGCTCACGACTCCTACGTTCGGATCAGCAACATCAGCCAAGGCGCGCGCCCAGTTTTTAGCCGTTGAATCTCCCAGCACCACAATCCGCAAGGTTCGAGATTCCGAACCAAGCGCCAGAGTTGTTCGAGACGGCGCAACCGTGGTCAAGATCTCTTGATCGCTTTGTACCCGAGTGCGATAGGGGCTCAAAAACACCAGCGGTAAGAGCAGTACGCCCAAGACGCCAACCCCGACTGCGGCGCGCGTCGATTGCGATGTAGTGAGCACCCGCCGACGACGGATAGGTGTCTCGAGGAATACATAGCTCAACCCAGTCACAGCCACGGTGACGAGCATCTGCACACCAAAGAGCGCCACACCGTCGATATTCATCCGATCCGAGGTGAGCCATACGAATACTGGCCAATGAAAGAGATACAGGCCATAACTCACCCGACCAGTGAGCACCAGTGGCCTCCAAACGAGAACAGCCCGCAACGGTCCAGGTTGCATCGCGCCGATCACGAGCACCGCAGACAGAAGGCTGAAGGCCACCAATCCCCCCGAATACACCCACTGTGAACCGGCGGTCGTCATCCGGGCAATCACGATGACCGCAAGTAGTGCCCCGAGTGGTATCACCGACCGCACATATTTCGAAGCGGACGACAACACACGTCGGAACCAGGATTCACGCTCGAGGCTGGCCACCAGTGAACCAATCAGCAACTCTGCGGCCCGGGCGTCAGTTCCGTAATAGAGGCGATCACCATCGAGCAAGACGATGGATACCAAAGCACTGCCGACCACACCACCAGCAAAGACCAGCGCGAGTCCGCGTCGACGAAGACCAAGCGCCGATCCAGCAATCACGACCAATGGCACCACCAGATACATCTGGGCTTCAATCGACAATGACCACAGATGAAGAAGTGGGCTCATCGATGCGAAAAGTTCCTCATACGACATGCCAGCTTGCACATAGCGCCAGTTGCTCAGGTACAGAACGCCAAAGACAGCGTCACCGCGAATGCGCGATTCCTCAACTGCGGAAGCAAATAGTGGAGCCACGATCACGACCGCCGCGATCACCACCAACGATGCGGGTAGAAGCCGTCGGAGTCGGCGGCCCCAAAATGTTCGAAAGTCGATTCTGTGATGTTCTTCAACTTCTGCAAGGAGCAAAGCAGTAATCAGATAGCCCGACAAGGTGAAAAATACTGATACGCCGAGAAAGCCGCCACTCAACCATCCCAATCCCGAATGGAAGAGCAAAACCATGACCACAGCTACTCCCCGCAGGCCATCGAGCCCGGGATAGTAAGCCGATGCCCGCGCCATGCGATCAGGTGGCGGCAATGTCAATGAGAATTTTGCCGCTATTTCGATTGTCTCCCATGGCGCGATGGGCCTCGGCGATGTCATCGAGTGAGTACCGACTGTCAATCACCGGTCGCAGGACACCTGTTGCTACCAAGGGCAAAACTTCGGCAATGAATTGTTGAGTCACCGCCACTTTTTCCTCGAGTGGTCGTGCGCGCAAAGTAGTTCCCACCCAAGTCAGACGTTTCATCAAGAGCAGTGCCACGTTCATCGACGTAGCGGCTCCACCCATGAGGCCCACCTGAATGATGCGACCACGAAGCGCGGCTGCCTGCAAATTGCGATCCACTTCGTCGCCACCGATGACATCGACAATGACGTCGAAGCCCAAAGGCACTGCAGCGCGTACTTCGGACAACCAGTCATGAGGCGAACGTTCGATCACCACATCGGCTCCCAACTCACGACACACCGTCATCTTCGGCGCCGAACACGTCACGGCGATCCGCGCTCCGATGGCCTTGGCAATCTGAATGGCTGCGGTGCCCACACCCGATGCTCCGGCATGTACCAGCGCCCATCGACCAGACGTCAGTCCTCCCTGGCGGACCAGTGCGTCCCAAGCCGTCAAAAACACTTCCGGTATCGCTGCAGCATCAGCAAGGTCCACATTGTCCGGCACGGGCATCAACTGACGTTCATGCGTGCAGATCATTTCGGCGTAGGCCCCACCCGCTTCGATCGCCATGACTCGGTCTCCTGGTTTCCACATGGTGACGCGGTCGCCAACTGACTCCACGATTCCCGAATACTCCAGACCCGGAATCTCGAGACTGACATTGGGCCGCGGATCGGCATAGCCGCCCATCCGTTGCAGAACGTCGGCCCGATTGAGAGCGGTCGTGCGTATGCGCACCCGCACCTCATCGGGCCCGGGGATGGGTTCAGGAACGTCTTCGATACCCAGAACCTCCGGGCCACCATGACTGCGGAGAACGACAGCGCGCACGGAGTCGCTACCTCACTTCATCATCTGCTGAAGACGACGGTCGAGCGCCGCCAAGTAATCCTCAGTGGTCAACCACGGCTGATCCTTGGAAATGAGAATGGCCAAATCCTTGGTCATCTCACCTTGTTCGATACTTTCTACACATACCCTCTCCAACTTTTCAGCGAAGTCGATCAGCTTTGGATTGTTATCCAACTTGCCACGGTGCTTGAGTCCGCCGGTCCAGGCATAGATCGAAGCCACTGGGTTGGTGGATGTCTTGTTTCCCTTTTGATGCTCGCGGTAGTGACGAGTCACTGTTCCATGAGCGGCTTCGGCTTCAACGGTCTTGCCATCGGGAGTCAACAACACCGAGGTCATCAATCCGAGCGAACCATAACCCTGCGCCACGGTGTCGCTCTGGACGTCGCCGTCATAGTTCTTACATGCCCAGACGTATCCACCTTCCCATTTCATGGCGCACGCCACCATGTCGTCAATGAGTCGATGCTCGTAGGTCAGACCTTGGGCTTCGAATTCGGCCTTGAATTCATTATCGAAGATTTCCTGGAAGAGATCCTTGAACTGCCCGTCGTAGGCCTTGAGGATGGTGTTCTTGGTGCTCATATAGACCGGGTAATTACGAGCCAACCCGTAACGCATCGAGGCCCGAGCAAAATCCCGAATGCTGTCATTGAAGTTGTACATACCCATGGCCACACCGCCGTCTTTACCAAATGTGGCGATTTCCATTTCCATCGGTGCGCTGCCATCGGCCGGCGTGTAGGTGATGGTCACCTTGCCGGCACCCGGCACCTTGAAGTCGGTGGCCTTGTACTGATCGCCGTGAGCATGACGCCCGATGATGATTGGCTTGGTCCAACCGGGAACCAGACGCGGGATATTGCTGCAGATGATGGGTTCTCGGAATACCACGCCTCCCAGAATGTTGCGAATGGTGCCGTTAGGGGACTTCCACATCTTCTTGAGACCGAACTCCTCCACCCGATCCTCGTCTGGGGTGATGGTCGCGCACTTCACTCCGACTCCGTGTTTCAGAATCGCATGCGCTGCATCGATGGTCACTTGATCGTCCGTGGCATCCCGGTATTCCATACCCAAGTCGTAGTACTCGAGTTCGATATCCAGATACGGCAGAATCAGACGATCCTTGATGAACTGCCAAATGATGCGGGTCATCTCGTCCCCGTCCAGTTCGACCACCGGATTGTCGACTTTGATCTTGGAAACCTTGGTCTCGGCCATTTGCGTATGCGTCCTTTCGGGAGCAGTCTTTGAAGCACTTGTATTGTACTTGTCCACATTAGTCACCCGGGAACCTGACCGACACGACCGCCCAGAAAACTCGGCGGTTAGGGTCGGGATATGGACGACTTGCTCACCCTTTCCGCCCAGATCATCGACTCCGGCCACGCCGATCAACCGGTCAATCGGGTCACCAATGAACTTTCGGAAATCGCCCCTGATTTGGCCCTGGTGGAAAGTTTCAGCCACGCGGCTGTTTGGGATTCAGGGGCAGGACTGGTGAGTTTTGATACCTCTGGAGTACACACCGGAGCGGCCGTTGTTGCCTCTATTCGTTCCTGGCGACCAGCAACCCCGTTCAGCCACCTGGTGTATACCCACGGGCACGCCGACCATGTCGGCGGATCAGGATTTTTCGCCGCTGATGCCCAAGCCCGTCGTGACCCCCAGCCCGATGTCATTGGTCATGCCAATGTTGCTGTGCGCCTCGATCGCTATGAACTCACCGGTTTATGGAATCTCTACATCAACGCCCGCCAGTTCGGTGGTCTGCGCAGTGAAATGAATCTTCGAGTGGGCGGAGAAGACGATGGTGCCCTAGCCGTGTCGGTTCCGCCATCGGCGCGGCGATTCTTGCCGGCATCGGTTCTGCGACCAAGTACTGAGATCGAGGATCACGCCACATTGGCTATTGGCGATCACCGGGTCGATCTCTTCCACGACCGGGGTGAAACCGATGACCATCTCTGGGCTTGGTTTCCCGAGCAGAAGTGGATCTTCTCTGGCGACTTCATGATCTGGAATTTTCCCAATGCGGGCAATCCGCAAAAAGTACAGCGCTACCCCCGAGAGTGGGCTGCTGCATTGCGCAAGATGATTGCCGTTGGACCCGAGTTGCTGATTCCTGCTCATGGCCTCCCCATCGCAGGAGGGGACCGCATCGCCCGCGTACTCGATGACATCGCCACCGCTCTCGAAGATCTCGAGAACGCGGTCCTGGCCATGATGAACGCTGGCGAGACCTTGGACACCATCGTTCATTCGGTGAAAATGCCCGAAGACACCTTGGCCAAACCGTACTTACGGCCTTTTTACGATGAACCAGAGTTCGTCATTCACAATATTTGGCGTCGTTACGGAGGCTGGTGGGATGGAGCCCCATCACGCCTGAAACCCTCTCCCGATGCGCATTTGGCAACGGCCATTGCTGAATTGGTTGGCGGCGCCCATCGCCTCATCGAACGGGCCGAACAAGCCCAGTCCGACGGAGACTTTCGTTTGGCCGGACATTTCGCCGATCTTGCCGCCTGGGCCGCCCCTGAGGATCCGATGATCCACGAGAAGCGATCCCAGATCTACCTCAGCCGGCGCAAGGCAGAGACCTCGCTCATGGCCAAAGGCATCTTCCTGGGTGCCGCCAAAGAATCCCAAGCCGTTGTCGAGTCTTCGACAACTGATAACTGAAAGTTGATTCGCTATGCATCACGTACAGTTCGGCTCGACGGGTCTCAAAGTTTCCCGCCTGTGTTTGGGCACCATGACTTTTGGGTACCAAAGTGACGAAGAAACCTCACGGGCCATCATGGACGCAGCAGTCGACGCCGGTATCGACTTCATCGACACCGCCGATGTCTATCCCCTTGGTGCCCCACCAGATGTATTCGGTCGAACTGAAGAGATCGTGGGTCGCTGGATACAAGGTCGACGGCAGGAGTTCATCCTGGCTACTAAGTGTTTCTTCCCTACTGGTCCCAAACCATGGAACGGCGGCAACTCGCGACACAACATCATGCGCGCCGTCGAGGCATCACTACGACGTCTCGGTACGGACTACATCGACCTCTACCAAGTGCACTCATGGGACTCAGAAACACCAATCGATGAGACAATGTCGGCGCTCGATGATCTCGTCCATTCAGGCAAGGTGCGCTATCTCGGCTGTTCGAATTTCCTCGCCTATCAACTGGCGCGATCCATTGGACGCTCCGAAGTCTTGCGAACGGCAAAATTCGCATCAGTGCAGCCGCGCTACAACATGCTCTTTCGGGAAAATGAACGTGAACTCTTGCCACTCTGCCAAGAAGAAGGCATCGCGGTGATTCCTTATAACCCTCTCGCTGGTGGCTTTCTGTCGGGCAAACATCTCCGAGGCGAACCCACACCCGGTGGACGCTTCACACTTGGGTATGCCGCTGGGCGATATCAAGAGCGTTATTGGCACGACCGAATGTTCGACACCGTGGACTCCCTGCGGGACATGGCTATCGAGGCTGGGGTGTCCTTGCCTACTTTGGCTATGCAGTGGGTCTTGGCCAATCCAGTCATCACATCACCCATCATCGGCGCCAGTCGACCCGAACAACTGGCCGATGTCGTGGCCGCTGTCGGATCCCCGATCGATGCCGAACTGAAACAACGCATCGACACCCTCACCTATGAATATCGATTCGGAGATAATGCCCGCTGAGGCTGTCAGGGAAAGGTTCGAACAGAAATGGCAGCTGATGTGCACCTCCCACGGAGCCCCCACTCATGGCGTTTGCCGATGACAGCTACTCCCCGCGGCCTACGTTGGACGGACCAACATCAGTGGAAAATGCGGCAGCCAAACGCGCCGTTGCAATGCCAAACATTGAAATTCCCAGCACCATGCAAAAGATTCCTACAACGCGTCCGATAGTCGTCGTCGGGACGATGTCGCCATAGCCAACAGTGGTAATCGTTGCCGCCGACCACCATAAAGCGTCAAA
>JBEIGJ010000013.1:0-23990 GCA_040381935.1 Acidimicrobiaceae bacterium
AAGTCAATCTCGTCCATCTTGGTCCGGGGCTGGAATGGTCAGCAGGTCTCTTGAGTGGGGCATTGGCATCATCGTTATCGACCAATGGGCCACCGTTGGTCTTCGCCCTCATGGGTCGCAATCTTCCCATCGACGTCTTTCGTTCCACGATCAGTTTCGTCTTCGTGATGTCCGGGCTCATGGCCATGTCGGGTTTCATCATCACCGATGAAGTGCGTAGCCAAGCGGTGGCCGGGATGGTCTTGGCGGTGCCAGCACTCCTGCTGGGTGTTGGAGCGGGCCTGAAGGTTCGTCCGCACATCAATGATGCGCGAGCAAAGACGGCAGTGTTCGTTCTCCTGGGTCTTGCAGGAACGATGTCAATTCTGACAGCGATCCTGTGACGGGATGACTCCTTGTCATTGAAAAATGCTGATTAGGAGAAAATACTCAGCCACTGTTCGCGACTCATGGGTTTGAGTACGAAGTTGTGTTGCCTGATGTGATCCAAGGTCTCCGAAACTGGTGGCGAGTAATGATGGCCGGGAAAGATCACAGTGTCGCTTGGCAGTTGGTTCAAGGTGGAGAGGCTGTCGTACATCAGTGCAGGATCACTGCCCGGTAGATCGGTACGTCCACATCCATCAAGAAACAAGGTGTCACCCGATACCAGACAACCATCGACCAAAAAGCACTGCGATCCGGGTGTATGACCGGGAGTGTGCACGAAGGTGATCGAGATGTCTCCAATGGAGATGGAATCCCCTCCATCGTGGGCTACGAGGTGGTCGCCCGAAACTCCAGTGGTCCGCTCCACCCACGGTTGCTCATGACGATTGATATGAATGGGCACGTCGGCAAGTTCGAGTAGGCGCGATATTCCTTCGATGCGGTAGCCCATCATCGATCCACCGACATGATCGGGGTGATAGTGAGTCGCCAAAACACCACTCACCGTCATCTCGTCGGCCAGGGCTACATTGACCAGCTCGTCGACGGCATACGCCGGGTCCACGACCACGCACTTTCCACTCTGACGATCACCGATCAGATAGACGAAGTTGGCCATTTGAGCCGCCAGGGGATCTCCGGCGGCAAAATCGACCCCGGACTTCAACTGGCGAAAATACAAGCGGTCGTCGTCACGTTCAGGCATAACGTCAGGCTAACGAAGCGGCCAACACCTACGCTGGAGCCGTGACGAATTCGCATCAGGTTTCACATCATGGCGGGGCGGAGACTTTGGCTCGGCCGCGGCTGACATCTTTGGAAGTTGGCCAAAAGATCCCCTTCGGCGGTTCATCCTGGGTGGAGGTGTCCGCTGAACTGGCTGCAGCCTTCGAAGCCGGTGATCACTTGGTCGTGGTGCAGGACAGTGGCGACCTGTTGCACATTCCTCGAGCGGTGGTGGCCATCACCGATACAGCGGTTGCTGCCGCCATCGAAGGATTCGTTGGTCTCCAGGATGTGTCGCACGAATCCATTTCCGGTTTCTACGAATCTTTTGCTCGCCGTCTGGCTGATGACCGAATTTTTGCCGCCATTGCGCAAGCCAATGCCCAAGATGTCGAGTCGGCGCAACGACGGGAGCGATCAACAACGCGATTGGCGCTTGATGAAAAGACGCGTCGATCAATGATTGAAGCGCTCATCATGTGGCGTGATCTACCCGATACGCGTCATCGAATCGTTGAACGTCTCGATCACGGCGGCACACCAGGTGAGACCACGCAGAGCCGTTGGTCGGTGGAAGAAGTCCGGGCACCCCTTGGGGTCGTTGGATTCGTCTTTGAAGGTCGTCCCAATGTTTTCGCTGATGCCACGGGGGTTTTGCGCTCGGGGAATGCGGTGGTCTTCCGTATCGGCAGTGACGCCTTGGGTACTGCTCGAGCAATGATGGAACATGCTCTCGTCCCCAGTTTGATAGAGCACGAGTTACCGATGGACAGTGTGGTCCTACTCGACTCGCCGGAACGTTCGGCCGGGCATGCACTCTTTGCTCATCGCGGACTGGCACTCGCAGTGGCACGGGGGAGTGGGACCGCCGTTGCCCAATTAGGCGCGGTGGCCCGTCAATCGGGAATTCCGGTGAGTCTGCACGGGACCGGTGGAGCGTGGATACTGGTGGCTGATTCGGCTGATCGTTCACGGCTTGCGCACTGCGTCGAAGCATCACTCGATCGCAAAGTCTGCAATACGTTGAATGTGTGCTGTCTCCCGAGTGGACGAGCGGATCTTCTCGAGGCCCTGGTGGATGGGGCTCGACGTGCCGGTGAAGGCCGAAAGGAATCCGTGCGATTACACGTCATTGGAACGGCGGCGACTCAAGTAGTGCGCGAGCTGGTTTCGGCTGCTGGTTTGCAGGAGTGCCTAATCGTGATCGAGGAAGCAGATGACGATGCCCTGTTAGCCCATGAATGGGAATGGGAGCAGCAACCGGAATTCACGGTACGAATGGTGGACACCTGGAACGAGGGCATCGACCTGTTCAACCGCTGGAGTCCTCAATTCATCGTCTCGGTCATATCCGAGTCACCTGAAGATCTGGACGTAGTTTTCCGTCGTGCGAATGCTCCCTTTGTCGGAGATGGTTTCACCCGCTGGGTTGATGGCCAATACGCCTTGGGCCGACCCGAACTCGGTCTTTCGAATTGGCAAACCGGACGCCTCTTCGCCCGGGGAGGCATTCTTTCGGGTGATGGAGTGTTCTCCGTTCGCTATTTGGCCCGCCACGACGACGCCCAACAACGTCGATAACGAATTGGCTGGGAAGCAACTAGCCCAGGAGTACGTTGTCGATGAGTCGAACGCCGTCGACGACTGCGGCCAACAAGATGACTGATCGTTCATCGGCGAGAGGTTTTACTTCCAGAGTTTCAGTGTCTGCAACCTCTACATAATCGAGTTCCATCCCATCAATGGAGCAGATGATGCGGATGGTTTCGATGAGTTGCTCGGAGTGACGTTCACCGGAATCGAATTGCTCTTTGGCAGCTGTCAACCCGCGCCACAACTTTGTAGCGCGGGTACGTGCCTCGGGGGTTAGTCGAATATTGCGACTGGAGAGAGCCAATCCGTCATCGTCGCGACAAGTTGGAGCGACAACGATTTCCAAAGGAAAATCCAAATCAGTGATCAGCCGACGAATGACCGCAGCCTGTTGGAAATCCTTTTGACCAAAGATCGCGATATCCGGTCGACAGGCATTGAAAAGTTTCGTCACCACCGTGGTGACACCATCAAAGTGTCCGGGTCGTGATTGACCTTCCAACTTGTCGGTGAGTCCATCAATGTGGACAGTGGTGGCAAAACCCGTGGGATACATGGCGCGAGCAGTCGGCGTGTAGACCGCGTCGACTTCGTGCAGGCGACATAGTTCGAGGTCTGATTCAAGTGGCGCGGGATAGGCGAGAAGGTCGGAAGGTTCGCTGAACTGCAAGGGATTGACGAAGATGCTGGCAACCACGAAGGCTGAATCCCGATGTGCCGCATCGAATAGCGAGGTGTGACCTCGATGCAAAGCACCCATTGTGGGGACCAGAGCAATTGGCCGCCCTTGTCGGCGGCATGGAGCGGTAGCGGTCGCCAGTTCTTGTGCAGTGGGAGCGATGATCACTGGGGATCAGTGGAAGGAATGGTCCTCATCGGGCCAAGTTCCGTCTCTGACCTCGCCAACATATGAGCGCACGGCTTGGATGATGGGTGAGCGCACATCAGCGTAGGCCTTGACGAAGCGGTACTTCGATTCGCTGAGGCCGATGACATCGTTGATGACCAGTACTTGGCCATCACATGAGGGGCCGGCACCGATACCGATGGTGGGGATGCTGATTTTGGCGGTGATCTCGGCAGCCAAGTCCATCGGTACTCCTTCGATGACTACCGCGCTGGCTCCGGCTTGTTCCACGGCGTGGGCGTCTTCCAGAATTCGTTCCCGGCCGCCAGCTTCAAAACCTTCCGAGCGGCCTTGGATACGAAATCCTCCCATGCGGTGGTAACTCTGTGGAGTTAGGCCGATATGGCCGATGACTGGGATGTCGACTCCGGTGATGGCGGCGATGGTGGCTGCCATGGGCAAACCGCCTTCCAACTTCACACACTGTGCACCGGCCTTCATCAAAGCAATCGAGGATTGAACTCCTTGCTGCGGGCTGACCTGGTACGAACCAAAAGGAAGATCTCCGACCACGAGTGCTTTGGTCTGGGCGCGGGCTACAGAGCGAACGTGGTACAGCATGTCTTCCAGATCTACCGGGATGGTGTTATCCGTTCCCTGTACGACCATGCCCACTGAATCCCCAACGAGAATCAGATCCACTCCTGCTTCGTCGACCAGCCGCGCCATGGTCACGTCGTAGGCAGTAATCATCGAAATGCGACGTCCCTCATTCTTCCAACGCATGAGATCGGGAACGGTGACTTTCTTGCGCGACTCGGTGGGTGACGATCCGGTGCTGGGTTTTGGTGCAATTGGACTGGAAGTCATGGATTCACCTCGATTCAAAAACAGAGGAACGATGAGACAGCGACGGGCGACAACAGGACGTCTAGAAAGAGCAACCTAGCGAGGTCGTATAGGAAACTTGCCTTTGGCCGGTCGATTCAGCAGCAGGGTTTTGTGATTTTTGCCATGGACGTTGTCTGAGTCTCCAGGAAATCGGCATGACGGCGGGATCATCGTGGCGAGCGACGGGTCACAAATGCGCTCGGACACAAGTCGCGATAGCTAGGCGGTCCGCCCACTGTGTGGGCATGGATGACAGCACGGGTACAGGCCGTGGCGAAGACATCGGCTCCGGCCTGTAAGAGAGCGTTCATCACGAGCGGCCAAAGGGCAGAGGCCATCGTAGGGGGTGGATTGCCCGCCGTTGCACGGTGAACGGGCCAGGAGGTGTGACCACCAGTGGACAGACCAAAAATGGTGTCGCCGTCATGCATCAAATGGGCGGGGCGAATCGCCCGCGCTAAACCATCGTGGGCCACCGAGGCGAATTTGGTGCACTCGGCTTTGTTCAACGAGAGATTGGTGGCCACGACTCCGACCGTGGTGTTAAGGGGGGCAGGGGTCTGGGCGGCGAGCGAGGCGAGATACGCCCCAAAGCGTCTCCTATCAACGGCCGATGGTGGACGAAGGTGATCTGCGGATGTCAACGATGAGTGGTCCCATGGCAGTGCGCTGTGGGGATCGATCACCGAGCCCACGGCGTTGACTACGGCTAATGCCGAAACGATGATTGGCCCAGCTGCGGAGACGAAAGCGCCGGCACCGGGGAGAGTGGTCAGATCGAGAATGCGGCTGGCCATTCCGATTCCTCCCTGGAGACCACCGGCGCGCGCCCCGATCCCCGCACCGTAGGCACTATGGGACAACGTTGGGGTGGACCGTCTAAAGGCTGCTTGCGTTGCTCGACGTCCAAAATCTGCGTCCGGACGATGGGTGACCGGGCCGCCACGACCCAGATCGAAGATCACGGCGGTGGGAACAATTGGCACGACGAAAGTGGAATTCCCACCAACAGGAAACCCCAGACCCCGCTCCTCAAGCACCTCCATCACGCCATCGGCCGCTGCGAGTCCAAAGGCACTCCCACCGGTCAAACAGATGGCCTGGATTTTCTGGACCAGATTTTCGGGTCGCAAGAGATCGGTCTCGCGAGTACCCGGCCCACCACCGCGTACGTCCACTCCGGCAACTGCACCATGTTCCGCCACGATCACTGTGGTGCCGGTACGCCACGTTTTCGTGTGCCGGTGAAAATTCCCGAGCCGCAAGCCAGGAACATCGAGGAGATGTCCAGAGAGTACGGGCGAAGGGGCGGAGCCCGCGTGAGTCATACCAGCATGTTTTCAGATCGGTGCTCTTTCCCACGATCGTGATGTCACAGCCGATCAGAATTTCCCTCCGAGGCTGTCGCCGCTAACGTGCCCATGGTGGAGGATCGTCCTGCTTTGCGGCCGGTTCCCATTGGAAGGTGGCGGGCCGTGCGCAACCGTTTGATGGGACGAATGATTCATCGGGTGTGGCCAATCGTTGTGGAGTCTGGGGCGATCGGGCCGTCAAGCCGGCGGTCACGTGATTTTGGGTCTTTTGGCTTGAACAGCGTGATCTGCTTTCCAGTGAACACCATCTTCAATGAGCGGTATATCCGCATTGGCCGGAACACCATGATCGGACCGCAGTGCACGTTGTCAGCGGGCATGGTTCCTGGACAGGTCTGCATTGTGGATCCGGTGATTTCGATTGGGGACCGATGTCTGATTGGTAAGGGAAGCGGAATTGTCGGACATCTCTCGATCACGATCGGCGACGATGTATGGACGGGGCATCACATTTACATCACCGACCAAAACCACGGGTACGAAGACGTCACACAGCCGATTTCGGTGCAGTCGATGCCAGAGCGGGCTGTACGGATTGGCAATGGCTCGTGGATCGGTCACGGTTCCGTGATTCTTCCGGGTTCCGATATTGGTGAGCATGTTGTCATCGGGGCCAACAGCGTGGTGACTGGAGTGATCCCCTCTTTCAGCGTTGCCGTTGGCGTTCCCGCCAAGGTGGTCAAACGCTATGTGGACGGTCGTTGGGAGGCCGTGAACGGCGAGTAGATCGGCGATGTGCAGATGATCGCTGGCTGATCAGACGGCTAGGTCGGTTGGTGCCGAGCAGGGCTTCATGCGGTTGGCCACGGTGAAGTCGTTGATGTACTCGCTGATCGGTGCTCCGTCCACCGTGGATTCGGGGAAGGGAGGATTACGTCCCTCGCGAAGGACATCGGTATAGGCGCGGCGATCGACGATCCAGACGCGGTAGTAGCGAGTCCACGTATCCAAAATGGCGATGTCGTCCTCTGCCGTTGGGCGTTGAGATACGACGTCATTCACCATCTGCTCGATGATGTCAGTCGCCTGGTCGATGAGATCTGCCCGCACGTCCAATGCACCTTCACCAACGTCATCGATGCGACGCAGGTCGGAGAGTTCATCGCGGGCCACATTTGCCTCCCGGCAAATAGCCGTGGCCCGGACGGCCCATTGCTCGTCATCGAGTTTGGCGATGGATTGTTTGGTTTGCGGGAAGAACAGCGCCCAGACCCAAAACACTGCGATGCCGAGGGAAATGACCGTCAGGAGAGAACGCACAGCCCGACGCCGCCAACGCCGAGCGGCATCGAGTTGAGTGTCGCGATCGCTCATGTAGATGTCGGAGACGTCGATGGTCGCGCTGGTCGGTAGCAAATCAGAAGTTGTAGAAGCGCTCCACCAATTCCGATGACGGCCGTGGCGATGAGGCCGTTCCAACCCTCGACCCCGAAGTCAATGGCATGGTCGAGGGACCACTGACCGGGTCCCATCGTCCCGATGGCCAGGGCACCGATGGCAATAGTGGCGCAATATTCCCACCCCTGGTTGGGAAGGAAAACGAAAAAACCGACCTTCCAATGGGCGACGATGATGGCGACCACCATCACCCCAATCACTCCGGCGGCGGCCAAAGGAGTCAGAAGTCCAAGGGCCAGTAAGAGACCGGCGCCAATCTCGGTCGAGGCCCCTAGACGGGCCTGCCATGTGGGCCATTTGAATCCAATACTTCCGAACCAGGAAGCAGTGCCCTTCAGGCCCCCGGAGCCAAAAACCTTGTTGTATCCGTGATACGCCAAAAAGAGCCCCAAGCACAGGCGAAGAATCAAAAGCCCAAAATTGGTTTGGTCAGCCAGGGATGCCGAGGCGTTGTCCATCATGAAGATTGCGGAAAAAGACGCTGCTGAAGTCATTGACTACCAATCTAGTCGGGTCCTTCTTACTGGTCCGTGACAGGTGTTCGGTCTCTCCTCGGCATCGGGTACTGGGGCGAGTCAATGGAGGGCGATACGGTGAATGCACTGTGGGCACTGACTTGGACCTCACTGTCGACCTAGCACTCGATCATCGTTTTCGGCGGGCGGTGAACCTGATCGTTGAATTGGTCCGCTATCACCCCGGACTGTTCATCACTTCGATGGTTGGCGCCGCTATCTATGCCTTGTGCACGGTGGCCTCGTCCTGGGCTTTGCAGTGGGTCATCGATCGCATCATTTTGCCGCGATTCGACGAAGGGTCTGTTTCGACGGCCACCGTTGTGGTGGGCATCGTGATCCTGATGGTTTTGGCAGTGGTTCGCGCCGCAGGAGTGATTCTGCGGCGAACGTGGGCCGGTAAGGCTCAATGGCGTACGGCGGAGAGCATCACCGGAGAAGTAGTCGATGTATTGGTTGAGCAGCCGGTGCAATGGCATCGGCGGCAGTCAACTGGCGATTTGGTGGCGCGTGCTGGCGTCGATGTCGAGGCAACGGTCTCGGTCATGGCGCCGTTGCCCTATGCCAGCAGCGTATTTCTGATGATGGTGGTGGCTGGGATTGGCTTGGTGCTCAACGACCCGGTTTTGGGAGTTCTGGCGATTGCCGTCTTTCCGGTGCTCATTTTTGCCAACGTCATGTACCAACGCCGCGTCGATCGATGGTACGACTTGGCTCAAAAAGAACTGGGATCTCTTTCGGCTGCTGCTCACGAGAGTTTTGAGGGAGTCTCGGTAGTCAAGGCTTTCGGCGCCGAGAATCGAGAGACACAGCATTTGGCAACCATCGCGGCGCGAGTTCAGGCAGCGCGAGTAGAGGCCATCAAATTACGGAGTCTCTTCGAGAGTGTTCTTGATGTGGTGCCCAATGTTGCCAACGTCGGCATTGTTGCTGTGGGAGCCCATCGAGTGAATTCCGGCGACCTGACGATTGGCGGCTTGGCAAGTTTCATCTATCTGTTCACGCTCTTGGTATTTCCCCTGCGCATCTTGGGATACGCGCTTTCGGAGTTGCCGCGATCCCTGGCCGGACAGTCGCGAATCCGCAGTCTGACCGGGCAAGACGTGGAAAGAGATCCATTGGATGCGGTGATCGATAGCGCCGGGCGATCAGGGGAAGGGTGCATCATCCGCGCTGATGGACTGGCGGTAGCCCACGCCGGAGGCGGGCGGGTCATCTCGGACTTCTCGACGTGTATTCGAGCTGGTTCCACCGTGGCCATAGTGGGTCCGACCGGATCGGGAAAAACCACACTCCTCGAAGCTTTGGCGGGATTGATTCCTCTCGAAGAGGGAAGTATTCGGGCACCTCGGGAGGGGGTCTCGCTCGTCTTTCAGGAACCCTTTCTTCTTGGAGCCTCCGTTCTCGACAATGTCACGATGGGAAAAAAGGTGAGTATTGAAGAGGTGATGTCGGTCTTGGCTATTGCCGATGCCGAATTCATTCACGAGTTACCTCAAGGTGTCTTCACTCTCGTCGGTGAGCGCGGTGTCGGTCTCTCTGGAGGGCAACGCCAGCGACTGGCCCTGGCCCGAGCATTGCTCGGACGGCCGCGGGTGCTCTTGCTCGATGACACGACGAGTGCCCTCGATCCCCGGACCGAGGCTCGGGTTCTGGCCAATCTTCGTTCGGCATTGCCCGAGGTGACGGTGGTTTCCGTTGCGTCGCGGCCGAGTCTGATTCGGATGGCCGACGATGTTCTCTACCTGGAAAACGGCCGCTTGATGTCTCAGGGAAGCCACGACATTTTGATGACCACCTGCGCACCCTATGCGGCACTGATGGCGGCCTATGAAGAGGACCGCCATGAATGACCTCGAACCACCCGGGGCGCTGGCCACGATCGGAGCAGGTGTTCGTGCTGCGCCGGCGTTACGGGTTGGTATTGGCCTGACCATCTTTTTGGCTTTGATCGGAGCCAGTGGCCGTGTGGTCGTACCGATAATTCTTCAACAAGCCATCGACACGGGCATCGCCCGTACAACGCACAGTGCAACTCCACAAGTTGACATTGATCGCGTCACCACCTTGTGCATTTTTGGCGTGATCTGGTTATTGGTCGCCGGTTTTTCTCAACGTACTGCAGTGGCGCGATTGGGTCGGCGCAGCGAACGGGCGTTGTATGACTTGCGGGTCCGAATTTTCGAACATATCCACCGTTTGAGCCTGGAGGATCACAATGACGAAAAACGTGGTGCATTAGTCGCTCGGGTCACCTCTGATGTCGAGACGCTGTCCCAGTTCTTCTCGTGGGGCGGTTTGGCCTTCCTCTTGAATGGCGCGTTGATGGTCATCGTGGCGGCAGTCATGCTCTCCTACAACTGGCTCTTGGCATTGGTCGTCTTTGCTGTTTCAACACCCCTTGTCGTGGTGTTGCGCAAGGTACAAGAGCGATTGGTCGCGGCCTACGACAAGACACGAGTCGCCAATGCCGATCTTTTAGCGTCGACGGCTGAACTAGTGACGGGCGCTGAGACGATCCGGGCCTACCACAGCGGACCGGAGTTCGCGTCGAGGGCCCGGGAGGCAGCGGGGCTTCGAGCCAGAGCCCAGGTGCGAGCATCCTTCATCGGTGCTCTCCTTTTTCCTTCTGGGGAATTGTTTGGTGTGTTGGCCATCAGCGGAGTCATCAGCGTTGGCATTGGGCGTGGTCCAACGGCGGGTATCACCGCCGGGGCGTTGGTGGGCTTCATTTTTCTGACGTACCGATTCTTGGAACCCATTGCCGAACTGACCGAAGTCATCGATCAAACGCAGACTGCGGTTGCCGGATTACGACGGGTGCTCGGTGTTCTTGCGATACCGATTGGACCGCCACCAGCCGTGAACCCAGTTTCATTGCCCCCCGGGCCGCTCGATATCCGTTTCGATCAAGTCACGTTTCGATATCGAGCGCGTCAGAGTGTTGATGGATTCAGTGAACAAGGCGATGAGAGCCAGGCTGATGAGGGTCCGGCCCTGCGTGATGTCGACCTCACCATTGCTTTTGGAACCTACGTGGCGATCGTGGGCCGCACTGGATCTGGTAAGACGACTTTTGGTCGTCTCGTGGCTCGCTTCACTGACCCGACCAGCGGTGTGGTGACTGTGGGAGGGGTTCCGCTGACCCAAGTGGACAATGACGATCTGCGCCGTCGTCTGGTGGTGGTGCCAC
Source organism: Acidimicrobiaceae bacterium (assembly GCA_040381935.1). Taxonomy (GTDB): domain Bacteria; phylum Actinomycetota; class Acidimicrobiia; order Acidimicrobiales; family Ilumatobacteraceae; genus Casp-actino8. The sequence goes on from JBEIGJ010000013.1 coordinate 10,966, forward strand.
AAGAGCCATTCCTCTTCGGTGACACCATCGGATCCAATCTTCGATTCGCTCGACCCGGCGTATCAGATGCTGAACTCGTCGAGATCTTCAATGAACTGGGTTTGTCCGATTGGTACGAATCATTGAGTGCCGGCCTTGAAACACCAGTCGGCCAACGAGGAGCCCATCTTTCGGCCGGCGAACGTCAACTCGTGGCCCTGGCGCGGGCTGCACTGGTGAATCCGGCAATTTTGGTTCTCGATGAGGCGACCTCCTCAGTGGACGCCCTGACGGAGGTGCGCATGGGACGCGCTTTGGAAAACTTGGCGCGCGGTCGAACCACGATCGCCATTGCCCATCGTCTTTCCACCGCGGCGCGGGCTGACCGTATTTTGGTTTTCGATCACGGCCGCGTCGTGGAAGACGGAACTCATGCATCTCTGCTCGCCGCGGTCTCGACGGAAAACGGTGGTGGTGTCTATCGCTCACTTTTCGCCGCCTGGTTACAAGCGACACGGAGTGGCGAGTCGTAGAGAAGTATTTTCAGCCCGTAGCCGAGAAGAAAGAGATGAATTACATGGAAATCGTGTTGGTGCGTCATGGTCAACCCGAATGGGTCCGTGAGGATTTGAATGTCGATAATCCGCCGTTGACTGAACTGGGGCATCGGCAAGCAGAACAAGTCGCTCGGGCCTTGACTGAGGAACATTTCGATGAAGTTTGGGTGTCACCACTGGTGCGTGCCCAACAGACCGCAGAGCCTCTCTTGCTCGATCGCGGCATGGCTCTTGGTCCTGATGTAACACAGGCGTGGCTGGAGGAGATTCGTAATCCTCTATGGCACGGAACGCCGCGGGAAAAGGCCGATGCGGCCTATCGCGAAGAACGTTCCCGACCCGCAGCGGCTCGTTGGGAGGGGCTCCAAGAGGGAGAGCCGGTACGAGATTTCGTGAAACGAATCCATCTTGGGGCTTCAGAGTTTCTTAGCCAGCGCGGTGTCGAGCCCACCGGTCACGACCTCCCGGTGTGGAACATCAAAGATCCTGACCGGAGAATTCTGATGATCGCTCACGCCGGTACGAACAGCGTCTTCATCGGGCATATTCTGGGATTACCGCCAACTCCGTGGGAATGGGAACGTTTCGTTATCGGCCATGCCTCGATCAGCCGTCTAGTGTCCTATGAACTCGGAGATGGCCATACTTTTGGACTGACCAAACTCAGTGATGTGGAACACTTGGCATTCACTGAAAGGACGTTTTGATAATGGCTGACGACAACGCTCCTGACAGTTCGGAAACTGGACCGGACCCGATGGCCTTGAAGATGTACCAGTTTTTGGTCTTCACCAAATTGGAGGGTGCAGTCACCTCGGGCATGATTCACCTGGGAGATCGGCTCGGTTTGTACCGTGCCTTGGCCGCGGCCGATGTGCCGATCACCTGTGAGGCGTTGGCCGCCAGTACGAAATTGCATCCACGCTGGATCCAGGAGTGGTTGCATAATCAAGCTGCCGCTCAATTGGTGCAGGTGTCATTTTCCGAGGACGGTGAAGAATCGTTCGGGCTGAGCGCCGAGGCGGCCATCGTGCTCGCTGATGAGAGTCACCCTGCTTTTGGTATGGGGATGTTCCATCGCTTACCGCAGACCATGGATGCTCTTGGGGATCTGCCAGAGTCATTCCGGACCGGACTCGGCCGCGACTATGACAGTCATGGACCAGAAGGTGCCGTGGGGATTGAGCGTAGTTTTGAGCCGTGGAGTCGGAGTTATCTGCTCCCTGTGGTTCTGCCGACGTTGGATGGAATGGTCGAGCGTCTGAATCAAGGAGCCAGGGTTGCCGATATCGGCTGTGGCGCCGGTGGGGCCGCTCTTCGCATTGCTAAGGCTTTTCCGAAGAGTTCCGTGGTCGGCTACGACATCTCCCGTTTCGCCTTGGAACGAGCCGAGGCCAAACGACAAGAGGAGGCCGCGGGGAATGTCACCTTCGTTGATCCGCGACGTGATCCTCTTCCCGATGACGAGTCACTAGACCTTGTGACAGCCTTCGACTGCATTCACGACATGACTCATCCCGGCGATGTCATGGCTGCTATCCGGCGATCGCTGAAACCAGATGGAGTCTGGTTACTGGTCGACATTAAAGCGCTCGACACCTTTGCCGAAAACATGGCGAAGAATCCGATGGCTTCTTTGATGTATGGCATCAGCGTGATGAGTTGTATGTCATCAGCCATGTCGCTTCCGGACGGAGCAGGATTGGGAACTCTCGGTTTGCCAGAGTCCAAGGCGCGCCAGATGGCTGCCGATGCTGGTTTCACGCGCTTTCGACGGTTGGATATCGAGCATTCGTTGAATGCCTTTTATGAGGTACGCCCCTAACGGGCTGGAAAAAGGAGGACCCAGGTGAGTTTTTCACTCGATCAGGTGCGCGTTGAAAGTGTGCGCTTTGGACCTATTGCCTATATCGCCACGGTGAGCAGCAATGGTGACCCGCATCTTGCGCCGGTGGCAGTGTCGTGGTTCGAGGACGATATTTATGCCTTTGTGCTCTCCTCCAGTGTGAAGGTCCGCAATGCTCGCGCTTACCGCCGAGCTACCGTGCATTTTTCCGTTGGTCCAACGACCGAGTGGGATAGTTGCATCGTCTGGGGGGATGTTGATCTCATCGAGACCATTGAGGGGCGACGCAATCTTTGGGACAAGATGGGCTACGACCTTTCAGCTTTCGAACCGGGTGGGCCGGAAAGCGATAACCATCTTTTCTTCCGTATCCGCCCCGATCGAGCCACGGTTTTACGGGCCTATGGGCTTGGGGGGCGAGAAACGTGGAAGCGGACGACGGCCACGTCGTCATGAGTCGACTCACCCGTCTGCAACGGTCAGTTGTCGGTCGGGTAGTGATCGTGACCGGTGCTGCCAGTGGAATGGGCCGAGCCACCGCGCATCTTTTTGCGGATGAGGGAGCCTCAGTGGCCGTCGTTGATATAGGCCAAGAGCGAGTGGACGCGGTCGTCGACGAGATCGTGGCAGTTCACGGTGCTGCAGGCGTCATGGGATATGCACTCGATGTGACTGACATCGCCGCGGTGCAAGCAATGGTGCAGGCAGTTCACGACCGATTCGGACGCCTGGACATCATTGTCAATAACGCTGGGGTTTCGATGGGTTCGGCTATCGATCTCGATGAGGATGGATTTGCCTTGGCGTGGGATCGAACGTTGGCAGTCAATCTTTCGGCGTACGTTCATGTGATTCGGGCCGCAGTGCCGTTCTTGCGGCGCAGTGACGCGGCGCGCATCGTGAACATCGCCTCGACTGAGTCGATTGTGGCTACCCCGACATTGTCGGCGTACTCGGCATCGAAAGCTGGCGTGACTGGTTTGACGCGCAGTTTGGCGGTGGAGCTGGGTCGTGAGGGAATCACCGTGAATTGCATTTGTCCAGGTCCGATCAATACCGGTATGACAGAGGCGATCCCCAGCGATCTCAAAGCCACCTACGCTCGACGACGAGTCCCGTTGCGTCGTTATGGCGAGCCCGAAGAGGTGGCCCATATGACGCTCAACATTTCTCTGCCGGCGATGGGCTACCTGACCGGTGCCACGATCGTGGTCGATGGTGGCATGACTATTCGCCACACGTGAAACCGGCGTTGATCCGCACAGATCAATCACCTCAGGTGGGTGGACTCATCCAAATGGATCGACGATGCCGGTGATGCCGGTCGGCTCATGGGGACCGATAACGAGTTGTTCGAGAATACCGATGCCCTCATGTTCGCCCATCCGGGCTCGACAAAGAGCCTGGATGTGAATGTGCCGAGGATCGCACGGTTGCGCAACGGGAAGAGACCAGCGCTCGCAGGCCACTGCTAGGTCGCCTTTCCACATGCCATGACCCCATTCGGGATGGCCGTATCCGAGCCCCAACATCTGAAATTCGTAGAGCGGAGTCATCTCTATCGTGAGGGGGTCTATCGTGAGGGGGTCGATCGCCTGTGGGTCGATCGCGGGAGAGTTGTTGGTGTGCGCGTCGCCCGGGGGATCGTGAAAATCGAGGGTGAACGATTCAGCCCAGCGCGTACCGCGCCGCCAGTTCACGGCGTACTCGACAGTATCGAAAGAACGCGTTTCATCGGAGTGAGAGATTCCGGGGATGGTGCTACCAAAGTCTGGAATGATGAAGCCGGTCTGATGCCATCTTTTTCCAGAGGCATATTCGTTGACGTCGAAATGGGTGGCGAAGGTGGGAAAGTTGATCGGCGCCCAGAGCCAGAAGAACTGACTCTCGCCCACGGGAGCACCTAGATCGGCAGCTGGCCCCACGGGGCGTACACCCCAGGATCGATCGCGTGATCCCGGAGCGCTGTCGAGAAGGTGGCGTTGACCATCCACTTCGATCCAACCGGACCAATGTCCGAATTGGGTCAAACGGGTGTAGTCGAACAGCGTCCGTTGACCGGCTTTCACCAAGAAATGAGGCTCCTCAACTGGGCCGCTACGCGCCGTCAAAAGGAGATCGGCGCGAAGGCCGTTTTCCGGACTCTCCACCACAATTCGATGCCGACGCAGGGGTTCGAGAACCACAACTTTGATCGGTCCCACTTCATTGGCCTCGGCGCGATCGACCGGCGCGCGTCGTGATGCGTGTAGCGAGATCTGTTCGCCACCATCGACGATGACGGAAAATGAAGCGTCGGCAATGTGGCGGTTCGGGTAGAGGCCTAAAGCCACGGCGAAATACAGCGAGGCATCCGACCGGTAGCCGTTGAAGAAGTAGCGGTCGTAGTGGTTGGGGTCGCTGGATTCCGTCTCATTGACGGGACGACTGCCGGCGTGGATCGGGAAATCATCGAAGGCGGTAATCATGATGTGACCGTAGTCGTCCGGTGAGTTGAGTGACGCAACAGGTGATAAACCAAATCTCATGGCTGGCCGTTCCATTTCCCCGCAGGCCTATACCCGTATCTGTCGGGTGGCCTTGGCCCTACTGTGCGTCATTGTGGTGACCGGAGCTGCCGTTCGGTTAACGGGGTCCGGTTTGGGTTGTACCGATTGGCCCCGCTGCAATAGTGAACGTTTCATCGATGTCTCATCCACCCACGGGGCGATTGAACAAGTGAACCGACTCTTCACTGGGTTGGTAGCCGCCGCTGTGGTGCTTGCGGTGTTAGCTGCCATGATCCGCCGACCGCGGCGGCGTGACCTGACTCTTTTGGCCTGGGGGCTCGTGGCCGGTGTGATTGGTCAGATCGTGCTTGGTGGCATCGTGGTGCTGACCGACCTGCATCCATTGGCCAATCAAGGTCACTTCATCTTGTCAATGGTGCTCATTGCCAACGCTCTTGTTTTGGTGCGTCGCTCTCAGGAGGACGACGGTAAGCGGTTGCCGGTGGTGTCAGCGATTCAAGAACGAATGGTGTGGGCGCTGATGGTGATGGGCACTTTGGCTCTGGTCACGGGAACTGTGGTGACTGGTACCGGTCCTCATGCTGGCGATGAGAGAGCTCAACGTTTCGATTTTTCCATCGTTACGGTGTCACGTATCCATGGCGTCACGGTGATTGCGACATTGCTTTTATGTTTGGCCTTGGCGGTGCAATTCCGGCGGGTCAGTCTTGAAGTCCGTTCGGTTCAGTCGGCTTTGGAGACGGTGCTAGCAGTCGGAGTCCTACAGGCCACCGTTGGTTATGTGCAGTATTTCAATGACGTGCCTGCACTGTTGGTTGGTGTACATATCGCCGGAGCAACGGCCTTTTTTGCCAGCCTGATGCAACTTGTTCTGGCAACTCGGTCCCCTCGTGCTCACAGAGTCGAGCCGAGTCTGGAGATGGCAGCCCGGTAATCACGCACTGATTCTTGGATGATCTCTCGAACCGGTCGCACCGCATCGATCCTGCCCATGACTTGGCCGGTCAAGGCAATGGCAGCTTCCATATCTCCGCCGAAATAGAGATCCATGGCATTGGCCATTTCGGTGAGGGGGACATGCTCCTGCTTTTCCAACAGGGTGGTTCTTTCGGTACGGAGGGCGCGTAATCCGGGTCGGGAGAAGCGGTTCAGAAAGACTGTGTCGGTTTCACTGCCATCGATGATTGCTTGTTTCCAGTTGCCATGTATCGGAGATTCGACAGCGGAGACCATGCGCGTGCCCATTTGAACTCCGTCGGCACCGAGGGCCAAGGCAGCAGCCATCGACACTCCATCGCAGATTCCGCCGGCGGCAATGATCGGTACATCAACTCGTGAAGCAACGAGAGGTACGAGAACCATGGTCGAGACGTCTCGAGGATTCTTGAATCCGCCGCCCTCGCCACCTTCGACCACCAAGCCGTCGACACCGGCATCGACGGCTTTGAGCGCCGCTGCCAGAGTCGGTACCACATGGAAAACCGTCAGACCGGCGGCCTTCAAAGTGGCCGTGTATTGACGGGGATCGCCAGCAGATGTGGTGACGAAGCGAACTCCCTGTTCGACAACGAAGTCCACAATGCCCGGATCGCGGACGAAGAGTTGGGCGATATTCACCCCGAAAGGTTTGGTGGTGAGTTCGCGCATCCGGGTGATTTCGGTACGAATGACATCCAATTCACCTGATGATGTTTCAATGATGCCGAGTGCTCCGGCATTGCTTACTGCACTCGCCAATTGCGAACGAGCAATCCATCCCATCGGGGCTTGCACGATGGGATAGTCGATACCCAGCATCTGGGTCAGTCGGTTGACGATTGGGGCAGGAGCCTCCTGGCCAAGTGTCGCTGTTTTGGCGGGTGCATCGCGAAATGTCATGTGGCGACCGTAGTGGGCTCGGCGACGGGCTGGCGATTGCCACGGCCGACCACCATCAGACCGATGATGACGACGCCGATCCCAGCCCAAGAAAGGAGACCGAGGTTTTCATCCAGGACCACGATGGCCAAGATGGCGGCCACGACGGGCTCGAACATGGTCAGCATGACGACTGAGGTCGGCGGGAGATGTTGCAGACCCCAGCCGAACCAGACATAGGCCAAGGACAAAGTGACGAGTGAGAGATACAGGATCATGGAGATTCCAGCGCCCTCTCCCAACCAGGAGAGATCTTCGGCACCAAGGAGGGGACTAGCCAGGACGCCGGCGAGGAAGAACATGGCGGCCATAGTGGCAGTGGGGCTAGCGCCAAGGTTGAGAGCGATCGAACCACATTCGGTGTAGGCGGCATAGGAGATACCGGCCAAGAGAGCAGCAAGGACACCGACAAAGGAAAAGGTGGCTCCGTCTTCGCTGTCGATGATTCCGCTACCAATGATCAAAAGAATCAATCCTCCGAGCAGCAACGTCGCGGCCACTGCCCACCATGAGCCAGGTGTTGGCCGACCGCGACGGGAGCCGATGAGTCGAGCGGCAAGGGGACTGCTTCCGATGGTGAGCACGGTGGCCAAGGCGACGCCAGTCGATGTGGTGGCGAAGAAGAAACTCAATTGGTACGAAGCCACTGCAATGGCACCAAGAAGCATCGGGCCAATTGCAGATCGCAGACTTGTGAATGAGGATCGAGAGACCAATGCCAAAGCGATAAGGCCGAGACCGCCGATGAGCAAACGCAGAGTCCCCGCCGAAATGGCGCTCACCGAATCCGGGCCCAGGGCCAACGCCGTGCCGGTGGTACCAAAAAGAGTGGCAGCAGCAAGGACCGAGATGGTCGCCCTGGCGCGCCCATCGATCGGTGATGACGAGTGGGGGGTCAAGGTTCGAGTCGAGGGGCCACGCATGCGGAATTCATCATGCCGGAAGTTTCCATTCATGGTGGACCGGCCTCGCGGTATAGTCTTCCCCGATGGCGCTAGGCAGGAGCGGGGGACAAGAGTCCAGCACGTCACGGGCTAGAGATGCCTTGTTGACCCTGGTTGGTGCCTTCGTTCTCGTGGGCCTGGTGGCTCCGGGGATGGCACGGGCCGAGGGCGAGGCGATCAAGGGCACGCTCCAGTACGCCCCGGCTGACGGCGGGGATCGAATTCCACTCGCAGGTGTCGAAATCGAAGTTTTTTCGGCCACCTTGTCGGTTGATGGCGGTGCGGTCGAGGAATTGGGAGAGTCGGTCGGTGTCAGTGCGTCCGATGACACCGGGTTCTTCCGACTAGATCTGGATGTAGCGGGTGATTATGCGGCGCAGTTGCGGGTTGACACGCTTCCAGAGGGGGTTTCTCTCAAAGATGCAAGCCGTGAGGTTCTTCCGGTCCGCGTGGTGACGAGTCAGGAAAAATCCCTGCTCTTCAACTTGATAGAAGGCGAATCTCTGACCGACACGTCGAACTCCAGCGACCCGTGGTACGAGCGCCTGGCTCGGCTTTCGGTCAATGGTTTGCAATTCGGTCTGATCATTGGCATGTGCGCCATCGGTCTGTCGATGATCTACGGGACTACCGGATTGGTCAACTATGCCCACGGTGAAATGATCACCCTGGGTGCAGTTCTGGCCTGGATGTTCAATGTCACCTTTGGTTTGAGCATCTTCCTGGCGGCATTTTTGGCCACGGTTCTAGGTGCGGGAGCCGGTATGGGTCTGGATCGAGTGCTGTGGCGACCATTGCGAAAGAGGGTCACCGGTTTGGTGGCCATGTCCATCATCTCCATCGGCTTGTCGATGTTCATGCAGTACGCCATTCTCTACCAATTCGGAGATCGTCCGGCCAAGTACGCCGATTACAGCGTGCAGCGCAAGTCCATCACCCTGGGACCGATCTCATTGAGCCCCAAAGAAATCATCGTCATGGTGCTGAGCGCCGGGCTCTTGGTGGCTGTGGGTCTCGGATTGCGCTACACCCGTGTCGGGCGCGCCATGCGCGCAGTGAGCGATAATCCTGATCTGGCGGCTTCGTCGGGAGTGGATGTCAACCGGACCATCAATTTGGTGTGGATGCTCGGTGGAGCACTCGTCTCCCTCGGTGCTGTCTTCCAGGGCATCACTCAAACAGTGTCGTGGACCATGGGTCAGCAACTACTGCTGTTGACGTTTGCTGCAGTCACCCTGGGTGGTTTGGGAACGTCCTTTGGCGCCATGACCGGCAGCGTCATCGTGGGTGTGGCCATTCTTTCGAGCACAGTGGTGTGGCCGTCCGAATTGCAGACGGTTCCGGCCCTGTTCATGATGATCATCATCTTGATGGTTCGTCCGCAGGGGATTTTCGGTCGTCGGGAAAGGGTGGGCTGAGTCGTGGATTGGTCGTTGATCTTGAGCAATACCGTGCGCGCTGGCTTTTCGCAGACTGCGATCATCTACATCCTGGCGGCCATCGGCTTGAATCTGCATATCGGCTACACCGGCCTGTTGAACTTTGGCCAGGTCGGGTTCATGGCGGTCGGCGCCTACGGATTGGGCATTTCCACCTACACCTATGACCTTCCCTTGTGGATCGGCATCATCGTTGGCCTTCTCGCTGGCGCCTTGTTCGCTCTTTTGCTCGGTATTCCGACATTGCGACTCCGATCGGACTACCTGGCCATCGTCACCATCGCGGCGGCCGAAATCATCCGACTCATGGTTCGCTATCAGGGATGGCGTGACTGGTCTGGTGGCACCAACGGCCTCAATGGATTCGCCAACGACTTCCAGGAATGGAACCCTCTACCCAGTTCCAAGCGTTACGGATTCCAAATCGGTCCTCTCGACCTCAAGTTCTCCGGTGGAGATATCTGGGAAATTGCCATCGGCTGGGTCCTGATCTTGCTCGGGGTGGCATTGATGTGGCGGATCACCAACAGTCCGTGGGGACGGGTCATCAAGAGCATTCGTGAAGACGAGGACGCAGCGCGGGCATTGGGTAAGAGCGTTTTTAGCTTCAAGATTCAGAGTTTGATCATCGGCGGACTTTTCGGGACGGTGGCCGGAATGTTCTTCGCTTTGTCCAACAACTCGGTCCAACCAGACAACTACGGCCGTCCGGTGACATTCTTTGCCCTGACCATTGCCATCATCGGCGGTCTCGGCCGAGTGTGGGGCCCAGTCGTGGGCGGAGTGATCTTTTGGGTTCTGCTCCAAGGCGTGGAAAATGTCTTGCGGCAGGCGGTAGCGAACGAGCATCTCCCGACGTCCATCATCGATGGCGTACAGGTCGGTCAAGTGCGATTCATGATGGTGGGCATTGGTTTGATGTTGTTGATGGTGTTCCGACCCCAAGGTGTGTTCGGCGATAAACGGGAGATCGCAATCGATGTCCGCAAGTGAACAGCTCGAGCCCCAGTTGGGTACTACCGCTGGCGGTGGCGCGGCCAGGTTGATCAATGACACCGTCTGGGATAACCCAGCCGCTCACGTCTTTGACCCGGTCGAAGAAATCCCTGGTTCGGTCAAACCCGATCCGATCCTGAAAGCCCATGGCGTTCGTCGCACATTTGGCGGCTTGGTCGCTGTCGACGTCGAACATTTGGAAATTCAAAGGGGAGCGGTGACCGCCCTCATCGGGCCCAATGGTGCGGGCAAGACCACTTTTTTCAATCTCCTCTGTGGATTCGACAAACCCGATGCGGGCGAGACGTTCTACGACGGCTCTGATATCGGGGGAGTTCAGCCGCATCAGTTGGCGCGCCAGGGCATGGTGCGAACATTCCAATTGACCAAAGTCTTGGGGCGCATGTCGGTTCTTCAGAACATGATGCTGGGGGCCGGACAGCAGACGGGTGAAAATGTTTTCAAATCCCTCTTTCCGAAAATGTGGAAGGGGCAAGAAGACGAGGTGCGAGAACGAGCGTTGCGCACCTTGGACGAATTCAACATGCTGCATATGAAGGACGAATTCGCCGGAGCGCTCTCTGGTGGACAGAGAAAGCTCTTGGAGATGGCCCGCAGCTTGATGGCCGAGCCCAAGGTCATCATGTTGGATGAACCCATGGCTGGAGTGAATCCGGCTTTGACTCAGTCATTGCTCGGTCACGTGAAGCGAATGCGGGCTATGGGGATTTCGGTGGTTTTCGTGGAACACGATATGGATGTGGTGCGAGAGATCAGCGACTGGGTGGTGGTGATGGCCGAGGGATCGGTCATTGCTGAAGGTCGCTCGGCCTCTATTGGATCGAATGAAAGGGTGATCGAGGCGTATCTCGGTCGCTCCAGCGGCGCACTCTCGGAGGAGTCATGACCCAGTCCAGTGAACACCTGGTCGAAGTGCGTGAATTGATCGCGGGCTATGTGCCGGGAATCAATATTCTGAACGGCGTCTCGATTGAGTTGGCAGCCGGAGAGTTGGTGGGCATCATCGGCCCCAACGGCGCCGGCAAGTCCACGGTCTTGAAGGCGCTCTTTGGCCTGGTTCAGGTCTTTGGAGGTTCGGTGTATTTGCGCGGTGAGGAGATCACCGGGAGCAAAGCCAATGTGCTGGTGTCCAAGGGGATCGGATACGTGCCCCAGATCAACAACGTCTTTCCCAGTTTGACGGTGCTCGAAAATCTCGAAGTGGGTTGTTATCAGACGCCCAAGCGGTTTTCGGATCGAAAGGATTTTGTACTCGGGATTTTTCCTCGGCTCGCCGAACGAATCAACTCCAAGGCGGGTTCCCTTTCGGGTGGCGAACGTCAGATGTTGGCCATGGGTCGAGCCCTGATGATGGAACCTTCGGTGTTGCTCCTCGACGAGCCATCTGCGGGTTTGTCGCCGTTGCTACAAGATCAGGTCTTCGACCGGGTCAAAGAGGTCAACCAGTCCGGCGTCGGCATCATCATGGTGGAACAAAACGCTGCCCGGTGTCTGCAGATCTGTGATCGGGCCTATGTTTTGGACCAAGGTCGTAATGCGTACACCGGGACGGGCCAAGAACTCATGTCCGATCCCAAAGTGATCGAGTTGTACCTCGGCACTTTGGCTCGCGCTCGCTGAGAGTCGCCCCTTCCGTCGACGGGTAGTCATTGTCGGGTCATTGGTACCTGACCCCAGACGCGAAGAAGGGGACCCTTGCGGGTCCCCTTCCACGTCATTGAGTCGCTCAGGAAAGCTTGGCGAATCGGTATTCGATTGCAATTTCTCCGTACAACGTGTTGTTGGCATCGAACGACAGAATCTGGAACGAAGCCTCGGTGGGCTCACCAGCTTCACTCATGTTCTGCGGGCCCGAAGGACCGTCGTAGTCGATGTCGGTGCCGGCCTCAATCAAAGCCATGCAGTCGGCGAAGGTTTCGCACGTCTCACCGTCACGGGTCACCCCAACGATTTCAGTGGCAACCAGACCCGGGTTATCCGAGCCAGCGATAGCTGCTGCAAGCGCCGTGATGATGACTGCATCGTACGCCTCGGGGGCGTAGCTGTAGTCCTTGAGCTCCGGATCGACTTCAAGCAAACGAGCCTGGAAGTCAGCGCGGGCCTCAGCGGCGGGCAAGGTGCCCTTGATGCCGAGGAAAGCGCCGGGAGCAAAGCCCTCAGCCAAAGCATCACCGATGTTGCCGTCGACCAGGTAGATCTTCTTCACGTCCGGCGTGATGCCGTTTTCGAAGAGACCCGTCAAGATCTGAGCGGTTTCGGAGAAGCCGATGATGACGACGGCATCCGGATCGGCAGCGACAACCTTGTCGACTTCGGCGCTGAAGTTGGCCTGGGTCGGGTCGTAGGTGAACGAGTCGAGGACTTCTCCACCCTGCTCGGCGTATGGCTCACTCGAGTACTTCAAGAGGCCTTCACCGTAAGGATCCTGGAGCGCCATGAACACGGCGCTGGTGGCGCCTTCGGCGATCATCAGGTCGGCAAGAACTCGACCCTGCAACACGTCCGAAGGAGCAGTACGGAAGTACAGGCCACCATCGGCATAGTCGGTGAAGTCAGGTGAAGTGTTGGCCGGCGAGAAATGAATCTTGCAGGCTTCGACGAGCTTGTCGATGAAGGTGAATGACACACCAGAGGAGGCCGCGCCGATGAAGGCGTCGACGCCAGCGGCAATGCCGGCATCTACGGTCTGGTTGGCAATGTCAGTGGAGGTGTCTCCGGAGTCGCCACGAATGTGGGTCACGGGCTGGCCAAGAACGCCGCCAGCGTCGTTGATTTCCGCTACTGCCAGTTCAACGGCAGCGAATTCCGGTGGTCCG
>JBEIGJ010000014.1:0-23510 GCA_040381935.1 Acidimicrobiaceae bacterium
GACAGTGTTGGTACCGGTGGTATCGGTCGCCACTGTTCCACCTCGTCCCCACTCCCCGTTCGTCCATGCGAAATGCTGTCGGAATGCTGGTCGACTGAGAAAAGAACGCTCCTCAACCTGCTGGTGCACGAGACAGAATGCGATTCGGTACCGGCGTCTTCCAGTGAGCCTCGATAACCGAGCGACGGTTGAACTCCCGTTGCACCTCTTGATCGATCTGCTGACCATCCCAACCCCAGAGCGGACCAGCAATAGCTGCAACTCGGCGGAGATCGGCAATAGTCACCCCTCCAACTGTTCCCAACACCAATCGCCGGTCCACGATGTCTGACAATGTGTACGCACTCTCATGAGTAACGGCGAACACCACCTGGGCGGCAATATCTTTGCTGGAACTACTGATTCGCTCCGCCAAAGCGCTATCGGTTTCCACCAAATCAGCCAGTAATCGCCATTCAGTTCCATAGAGACGTGCCACGTGTTCAGCAACTGGTCCAGGTATCGAACGCCGACTCAATCCATTCACCACATCCAGGAGATACGGCTCGGCGTCCTCGGCCCACGCGAAGGATCCGGCAACTGCAGCACGGCGAGTGGACGTCGATCGGGCGCTTGCCCCATGTAATTCGTGTCGGAGAAGCTTGTCCACCATCTGCTCGGCTGTTGCTCGGGCCGTTGTCCACTTTCCGCCACCGATCGTCCACAAATTATCGATGCCCCGCTCAGAGTGATGATAAAACTCGTGCGCTCTACTGGCCGAATACGTGGACTTTGGAGTGTGGCTATCGGTTTCATCCACTGGTCGGTCAGTGCGAATCAGTGGCCTCACTCCCACCGTGGTCAATTCCACATCGTCCACCGTCAACGGAGTCTCGACATCGGACATGGTCGAATTCACGGTGTCCAAAATCAGCGTCACGTCATCAGGATCAACGGCGACCGACGAATCGTTGCCATCGATCGGCGTGTCAGTTGGGCCGATGAATGATCGTCCTTGCCAAGGCGAGACGATGACATGACGCCCTGAACGGGCCCGAGCAAAGACGGCGTCATTCACCCGCCCGACTCCCCCAAGGGGTCGCGTCAAAACATGAACACCTTTGGATCGCTCCACGCCGACTCCGGTTGATCGCTCCAAAATCCCAAGTACCCGATCGATCCAGGGGCCAGCAGCATTGACGACCACTGTGGCCCGAATCTCACCGGTCCGATGACTCAAACGATCAGTCACACGCACACCGCTCACCGTCAAACGCGATCGGTCGCGGTTCATTCCGGTATCGGGCTCCTCGAAGATGAAACCATCGACCTGGACATGATTCAGCAATACTGCCCCGGCAGCAACGGCTGATTTGGCATAAGCCAGCAAGAGTCGCTCAGGATGAACATTCAAAGTGTCGTGATAGGCGAACGCTCCTTGTAGCCCGGCGGCGTCGAGCCATGGCACTGCAGCCAGCAGTTTTCGACGACTCATCCAACGTGGATGAGGAATGCGAAGACTGGACGGAGCATGCCGATTCCGATCGAAGGCTAAAAAGTCGTACAGCAACACCCCAGCACCGATAAGTGCAGTGGGAGGTTTACTCCAGCGCCAAGCCGGCATGATGAATCGAGTCTGCTCTACCAAGTGGGGTGCGCCGAGAGCCAGAATTCGTCGTTCGCGCAAACTCTCGCGAACAACGCCTACGTCGTACTGCTCGAGATAGCGGATCCCGCCATGAATGTACTTCGTTGTCGCCGCGCTGGTTCCCGAACCAAAATCAGCAGCCTCAAGCAGAACGGTTCGTAATCCACGCCCCGCTGCTTCGCGGGCTAAAGAGATTCCGGTGATGCCGCCGCCAATAATGGCCAGATCGAATTGTTGCGAAGCCAGCGCTCCATCCACATCACGATTGATGCGATATGGATTCAAGGACACCGAACTTTCCCTCAGTAGAGACGGGTCGTGAGCTTTTTGCGCCACTGGCTGGTGCGCGTATCGTCTGGGCCCATTACTTCCAAAATATCCAAGAACCTTTGACGAGCCTCATCATCGACTTTGACAACTGCTAGAAGCTCTTCGAGTTGGGCATCGAAGTCATCAGGTGGACGCATCGACAGCCGAGCGGCAGCCGCTGCCTTTCGCACTTCATCGGTTTCGGGGATGCGAGCCAACAAACTCAGTGCCGAGGCCCCTTCGGCGCGAGCCGTCATCAAATGAGCCAACGCCACAATGGCTTGCTCATTGCCCGGTTCGATATCCAGCACCGCCCACAGACTGGCTTCATCTCCGGCACGCAAGAGAACCGACACTCGTTCGTCTTGAGCGGATGGCAGAAGCTCATCGACGAATTGCTGCACGACCTGCTCTGGCTGAGCGCCCTGGAAGGCATTTACTGGTGCGCCGTCTTTGATAGCGACGACCATCGGAATGGATTGCACGCGAAACGCCTGGGCAATACCTGGGTTTTCGTCGATATTGACTTTGGCGAGAATTACCTTGCCCCCGCTTGCTCCGATGACCTTTTCCAGAATCGGAGTCAGACTCTTGCACGGGCCGCACCACGGCGCCCAGAGATCAACGATCACCGGCACCGCCTGTGAGCGATTGATGACCTCCGACTCGAAAGTGGCATCAGTGACGTCGATGACCATGAACGGGACGTTATCGGCCCTCACCCGCCATGAGACAGCACCATCCGTGCGGTGATCTATCTCGGATCGAAAGTCCGGAATTTTGGGATACCGTACGCCAGGTGGTGAACGCATCGTCGACTTCCGGTATCCCCGGAATCGAAATACCCCAAGTCACATCATGGCTCGAGGAAAATATCGATGGCGCGCTCGGGCCCTTTGCTTTCGATGTCATTGCCGGTGGGCACTCCAATCTGACATTCAAGGTCACCGGATCCAACGGCACCGAATTCGTCCTCCGTCGTCCGCCGCTTGGACATGTTCTCGCCAGTGCCCACGATATGGGTCGCGAACATCGCATCATCGCTGCCTTGCGCTCCACTCCCGTTCCCGTCGCACCGGCCCTTGGATTCTGTAACGACCCAATGGTCAATGGCTCGCCGTTCTATGTGATGAAGTTCGTGCCCGGTCTGGTCATCCGTGATCGAGAAGCCGCAGAACGCGAACTCACTCCCGCTGCCCGACGACGAGCCAGTGAATCCATTGTCGACACCATGGCTGCTATTCACGCAGTCAGACCAGCTGATGTCGGTCTCGATGATCTGGGTCGTCATGAGGGCTACATAGCCCGACAACTGAAGCGCTGGTACGGACAATGGAATCAGCAAAAAACGCGTGACCTCCCGAGCGTCGATCGCGTTCACGATGCATTACTGGCGCGCATTCCCGACCAAGGCCCCGCCTCGCTCGTCCACGGCGACTATCGACTCGATAATTGCATGGTCGACTCCTCGGGACAGGTCATTGCCGTTCTCGACTGGGAGATCTGCACCCTCGGCGATCCTCTGGCTGACCTTGGACTCTTGATGGTCTACTGGACTGGACCGGGTGACGACATGTCGGCGTGGACCGGACAAGCCTGTACTGCTCCTGGCTTTTTGGATCGAGCAGATATGGCAGCGCGGTATGCCACCGTGAGTGGACGTGATATTTCGCAATTGGATTTCTATGTCACCTTCGCCTACTGGAAACTGACCTGCATCCTTGAAGGTGTCTACGCTCGCTATCTGGGTGGGGCGCTCGGACAACGAGATCCAGCAGAACTCGAACCTTTCAACATTCAAGTGTTGGGGGCGGCCGCTCGGGCCGAGGAAATGTTGGAGCGGTTGTCGTGAGTGAATCAGTGAGAGATATCGAACTCCACGGGCCGATTCCCCATCTCGACCATCCAGTGCTGATTGTCATGTTGCAGGGCTGGATCGATGCTGCCGGTGCCGCCAACGACGCGATGTCGGCCATCGAAAGCCAAATCGATCCTCTCCCGTTGGCCACATTCAACCCGGATGTTTTCATGGACTATCGAGCGCGTCGACCAACGATGGAAATTCGCGATGGTCGCAACAACAGTATCGATTGGCCTTCTATCGATTTGTACGCCGGTAAGGATTTACAGGGCAAAGATGTGGTCATTTTGCGCGGCCATGAGCCTGACTCGGCGTGGAATCGTTTTTCTACCGCGGGGCGCACCATGGCCCAAAAACTTGACGTTTCGATGATGGTGGGAATGGGGGCGTATCCATTCCCCACTCCTCATACGCGTCCGAGCAATCTTTCCTGCACCACACCAACTCTTGACTTGCTGGCGAAGGTTCCCTTCATCCGCAGTACCGTCGATGTCCCCGCCGGGATGACAGCCGTCCTCGAACAGGTACTTCACGACTGCGGTATTCCCTCGATCAGCATCTGGGCTCAGGTTCCCCAATACCTGCCGGGCATGACGTATCCGGCAGCATCGATGTCTCTCCTCGACGGACTGCGCACAGTGGCCTCGTTGCATTTCGACACCGGATCCCTGGAACATGAAGCAGTCATTCAAAGTGAACGACTGAATCGCTTAGTGGCGCGCAACGCCGAACATGCCGAAATGGTTACCAAACTCGAGGTCGCTTACGACGCCCTCATGGCTTCCCCTCATCCCACCGCACATCAGATTCAGCCCATGACCGAAAGCGATATCCCGTCAGCCGACGAATTGGCTGCAGAGTTGGAAGCGTTTCTCCGCGACGCCAATCCCGAGGTGTAGACCGAACCGGTATTAGGGTCCTCCCGAGTATCGATTGCTCTGAGCCCAGGTCAAAAGTTCTTCGACTTCCGATAACGACGTCCGATGACGATGAGTGTTCGGCCAGGGAGTGATCACCCCCGATACGTGCCACTACTCGTGAGATTCGTTAAGTTCGTGTAGTTCATAATGATCCCAAATTGACGATGAACCAAATTGACAATGAACCAAATTGACAATGAACCAAATTAACAATGAAACGGAGAGGGCCATGAAAGTAGACGGAGGAATCAGCATCAATCTGCATGAGACCGTGAACTCGGCGCGAGAGGCCGAGACCGCCGGATATACCGGTGCATGGACCGCAGAGACCAATCATGATCCATTCCTTCCCCTGCTTTTGGCCGCCGAACACACCACGACCGTGGAGTTGGGAACCTCGATCGCTGTGGCTTTCGCCCGTAGCCCGATGACCTTGGCCAACACCGCCTGGGACCTGCAGGCCTATTCAAAAGGTCGATTCATTCTCGGGCTCGGAAGTCAGATCAAACCTCATATCACCAAGCGATTCAGTATGCCCTGGAGCAAACCTGCGGCCCGTATGCGGGAAATGGTCTTGGCTATTCGTGCCATCTGGGACACCTGGGAAAATGGCACCCCGTTGGATTTTCGCGGGGAGTTCTACACCCACACCTTGATGACTCCTTTCTTCACCCCATCTGCTTCGGACCTCACGGGTTTCGGTCCTCCGAAAATCTTCCTCGCAGGAGTCGGTGAACTCATGACCGAAGTAGCCGGAGAAGTGTGCGATGGCTTCATCTGCCATGGTTTCACCACCGAGAAATATCTCCGCGAAGTGACCATCCCTGCTCTACAAAGGGGCCGGGCCAAAGCCGGTAAGACCATGGAAGGATTCGAAATTGTGGGGCCCAGTTTCGTAGTCACCGGTAACACGGCCGAGGAACTACAGCAGGCTTCCGCGGGAACCCGCCAGCAAATCGCCTTCTATGGATCCACTCCCGCCTATCGGCCCGTCTTGGATCTCCACGGATGGGGAGATTTGCAGGATCGGCTCAATACCTTGTCGAAACAAGGACAGTGGGTTGAGATGGGCAAACTGATCACCGATGAAGTTTTGGAAACGTTTGCCGTTGTTGGCGAACCCGAACAGATCGCCCCGGAACTCACCGCGAGATACGGCGACGTCATCCAACGCATCTCTTTCTATGCTCCCTACAAGAGTGACCCTGAACGTTGGAGCAAGGTACTCAGCGCCTTACAAGCCGCCTAGAGAGTTTTCAAGATTCAAAGCGATTCCCCCCGAGCACTTCACAATCTGCATGACAGCGAGTAGTACCACCTGTCGGGATCGGATGACAGCAAAGGTGGCCATGGAACTCATCGCTTTGGAACGACATCGAAATCACCAGTGGGGCCAAAGTGCACAATGGCTAACGGCAAATCTGGTTCTTGGTTTGTTGATGTGGACGCTGTCAGCCACACGATTCAACACATCAGAAAATGACCCCAAATATCAGCAGGAACAACTCACCCTCGATCTTTTGGTGATCGAACAACAGGTTGCGGCAATGAACTACCGATCCGACCCGCTGACCATGTCCAACTCACCTGCCAAGTAAAGGTCCCGACAACGAGCACGTTGTAATTTGCCACTACTGGTCTTGGGCAAGGAGCTCGGGCGCACCAACATCACATCGCGCGGTGGTAGACCCGACACCTCGAGTGCCGCCGAGTGCACGCTCTGCCGTATCGCCTCAAGATCATCTGACTTCACCTCGGCAACGACCACGACGGTTTCTTTACCCTTGTATCCATCGACACCAAAGGCGATGACGTTCCCAGCTCGCACTCCATCCAAACGGCCAACTGCCCGTTCGATATCTTCGGGAAAGACATTGCGACCGCCAACGATGATGACATCTTTGATTCGGCCGCAAATCACCAATTCGCCATTTAACAAATACGCGAGATCGCCGGTGCAGAGCCACCCTTCGTGAAACATGGCCTCCGTCGCTTCGGGACGCTTGAAGTATCCCGGGGTCACACTCGTTCCCCGCAGGAGCAATTCCCCCACATGCCGATCAGGCAAAGTCTCTTTTGTTTCAGGGTCGACAACTTTCATCTCCAAACCAGGAACTGCCCGACCGAGTAGCGGCAATCTCCGCACAGCGATTTCGTCATCACGGGACACGCCGTGCAAGGAACGATCTGCGGGCCCGACATCGGCATCAATCGGCTTGGCAATCTTCTCTCGCTCCAAAATGACGCGATCAACCGTGTCGCAAACCAAACCACGATGCCGCGGCGGGAATGCACCACCAATAGCTACCTCAGCCATGCCAAAAGCCGGAAAGACACTGCCTGCCGAAAAACCGAATGGCCTAGCGGCCTCGACGAAAGCTTCAACAGCTGCAGGGTCGACTGGTTCGGCCCCGGACAACGCCAGAGTCAGCGAGGACAAGTCGATATCAGTCATTCGATTCAACGCTCGAGTAGCCAGAACCCAAGCGAAATTGGGCCCGGCTGTGGCCGTACCCTTCCAGTCACTGATCCACTGCATCCAATGTCCCGGATGGGCCATGAAATCCTGCGGCCCGGCTTGCACCAAATCGACTCCGGTCAACATCGGCAATGACAAGAACCCCACCAAACCCATATCGTGATACAAGGGCAACCACGAAACCATGACCTCACCCGGTCCGAGTTGGGCCGCCTCGCAACAGGCATCCACATTGGCCAAGAGAACACGTTCAGGGATCATGACCCCTTTGGGCTCTGACGTGGATCCGCTGGTGTACTGCAGAATCACCAATCGCTCGGGGTCATCGGCTGGCACCACCAATCTCTCCCCGGAAAGAGAACGTGCCGTCTCGACGAGTTCTGAGAGAAGAAGTGTGGGCGGATCGCCCGGTGCCGGCTGATAGAAGCCCGCCAATTGATCATCGATGATCGTTAGTCGCGCTTGTCCATGTTGGATTCTGGCTCGTGTTCCTTCTACGAAAGCGTCGAGTGATGCCATCCGCATCGGCAGTGGCAGAACCATACTGGCAGCACCCGCCAACCAGCAGCCGCGAATTGCGGTCATCAAGTCGCGACTAGTCGGCCCCAACAAAGCGACATGATGTCCGGCTTCGATGCCACGGGCTTGTAACACCGCTCCGATTTGCCGGGCTTCCTCGTGCACTTGGGCCCACGACACCAAGGATGAACCGTGATCCGACATGACGCTGCGCCCGACGAAACGCACCCCGTGATCGACTACTGCAGATCGTTCAAGGCGTTCGCGTACCGAGCCCCCGGTCACTGTCGAGGCTCCTCAGCGATGACCTCGGAAAAACGAAGTACAGACATCTTGACATCCGATCAGAAGGTATGGCGTTCCGGTGACGGTCTCAGAAGGACTGAGACAAAAGGCAATCCAAGAGAGCATCACACACTCTGAGAAAGCCAGGAAAACTTACTCCTTTTCCCGGACTGATCCCATTCCGGAACTAGTCCACCCTGGGTACTCAGCCATTACCCTGGGACCGATGTCCACTCCGCCCCAAACCCCCGGTGACGACACCCCGGCTGTGCGCTACAGCGCACCATTGGCCAGCGAAATCGAACAGCGGTGGCAGGATTACTGGGATCGCGCCGGGACCTTCGAATCCCCCAATCCTGCTGGTCCCCTCGGCGATCCCGAGAAAGTCGCAGGCCGACCAAAACTGTTCATCATGGACATGTTCCCCTACCCCAGCGGGACCGGACTCCATGTCGGGCACCCCCTCGGGTACATCGCCACCGATGTTTACGCGCGTTTCAAACGTATGACTGGCTTCAACGTACTCCACACCCTCGGGTACGACAGTTTTGGCCTTCCCGCCGAACAACATGCCATCGCCACCGGAGTCCACCCTCGCGTGAACACCGAGTCGAACGTGGCGAACATGCGCCGACAATTGCGTCGCCTCGGACTGGGCCACGATATGCGTCGCAGTGTCAGCACCACCGATGAAGATTTCTATCGTTGGACTCAATGGATCTTTCTACAGATTTTCAACAGCTGGTACGACGAAGACCTCCAACGCGCTCGTCCGATCAGCGAATTGATCGATGAGTTTGCCACTGGACATCGTCACGTTGCCGATGGTCGCTCATGGAATGAGTTGACTCCAGCCGAACAACGATCAGCCATCGACGATCGACGACTGGCCTACTTGTCTGAGGCGCCGGTGAATTGGTGTCCCGGTCTCGGGACAATATTGGCCAATGAAGAAGTCACTGCCGATGGTCGTAGTGATATCGGTAATTATCCGGTCTTTAAAAAGGCGATGCGTCAATGGATGATGCGCATCACTTCCTATGCCGACCGCCTCCTCGCGGATCTTGAACGATTGGACTGGCCCGAACCGATCAAGTTGATGCAACGCAATTGGATTGGTCGCAGCGAAGGGGCCCGCGTCACCTTTGCATCCTCGGCGGGTGGCATCACAGTGTTCACAACACGGCCCGACACTCTTTTTGGTGCCACCTTCATGGTCCTGGCCCCCGAACACCCACTCGTCGAAACCCTCACGACACCTGAACAACGTGTGGCCGTCGCCGCATATCAGCGTGATGCCGCAATGAAAACGCAGATGGATCGGACCGATGACAGCCGGGAGAAAACAGGCGTCTTTGTCGGCTCCTACGCCACCAATCCAGTGAATGGTGAACCCGTTCCGGTGTGGATTGCCGACTACGTCTTGATGGGCTACGGCACTGGGGCCATCATGGCTGTTCCCTGTGGCGATCAGCGCGACTTCGAATTTGCTCGCCAATTCGCCTTGCCCATCGTTCCCATTCAGCAGCCACCCAGTGAATGGTTTGTCGAACGCGGACTCGAACCACAAGTTGGTAACACGATCGATATCGCTACCTGGCCCGAAGCTTTCGTCGGTGACGGCACGTATATCAATTCAGCATCGTCGGCCTTCAGCATCGATGGATTGGTCTCGGTCGATACAGGCAAGCGAGTGGTCATCGAATGGTTGGCCGCCAATGGTGTCGGCGAGCAAACGGTGAACTTCAAGTTGCGCGATTGGCTCTTCAGCCGCCAGCGCTACTGGGGGGAACCGTTCCCTATTGTTTATGACGAAGATGATCAGCCGATCGGGATTCCGGAATCCATGTTGCCGGTGCTGTTGCCAGAACTTGAGGATTTCAAACCTCAGGCACTCGATCCCAATGACGATGTCACCGATCCCATTCCGCCCCTTGCCAGAAGTGAGGCCTGGCGGACAGTCACCTTGGACCTTGGTGACGGACCCAGACAATACCGACGCGAGATCAATGTCATGCCCCAATGGGCAGGCTCATGCTGGTATGAACTTCGTTATCTTGACCCCACGAATAACGACGCTCTCGTCGATCGGGACGTCGAAAAGTACTGGATGGGCCCGGCCGACGGAGGCGATGGACGCACTGGTCACACCGGTGGCGTGGATCTCTACGTCGGCGGAGTGGAACATGCCGTCCTCCATCTTCTCTATTCCCGCTTTTGGCACAAAGTTCTCTTCGATCTCGGACACGTATCCAGTTCCGAACCCTTTCATCGCCTTTTCAATCAGGGCTACATCCAGGCCTACGCCTATCGCGATCCACGCGGGCAGCCGGTTCCGGCCAATGAGGTGCAAGAACGCGATGGCGCCTATTGGCATGAGGGCGAACAGGTGGCCCGCGAATACGGCAAAATGGGCAAGAGTTTGAAGAACATCGTCACACCAGACGAAATGTACGACGAATTCGGTGCCGACACTTTCCGGCTCTACGAGATGGGAATGGGACCACTCGAGGCCAGTCGTCCTTGGAACACGCGTGACGTGGTTGGCATGCAACGTTTTTTGCAGCGACTTTGGCGCAATCTGGTAGATGAAAACTCAGGAGCATCGCGAGTCATCGAAACTCCTTGCTCTGACGCCCTGCGAAAACTTCTGCACCGCACCATTGAAGGTGTTCGCTCCGATATGGACGCCCTTCGCTTCAATACGGCTATCGCCAAACTCATCGAATTGAATAATGCCCTGACCCAAGAAGCGGCTTCCCTCGGGGGCACTCCGCGAGACATTGCCGAACCACTGGTTCAGATGCTTTCACCCTTGTGCCCACACCTCGGCGAGGAATTGTGGTCTCGTCTCGGCCACCGCGAGTCGGTGACGTATGTCCACTTTCCGGTAGCCGATGCGGCTCTCTTGGTCGAGGACTCGATCGAATACCCCGTTCAAATCAACGGCAAAGTTCGGACACGCATTGTTGTTCCTGCCGATGCCGATATGGCCACTGTGCAAGCGATGGCTCTAGCTGATGAAAAGGTCGTCACCGCACTCGAGGGCAACGAGCCAAAAAAGATCATCGTTGTCCCGGGTCGCATGGTCAACTTGGTCATGTGAAATGAACTAAAGCGCAATTAGTCGATCCACTAATCCAGAAAACCGGGGACGCTGGTTGGTAATCGCATGATCGATATCGGACCGAGAACCAATGACGATCAAATTGGGCTTGGCTCGCGTCGCTGCTGTGTAGAGAAGTTCTCGGGTGCACAGGGGTGATTCTTTGGGTGGTACGACAACAACCACCGTTTCAAACTCTGATCCTTGTGCTTTGTGCACGGTGGTGGCGTACGCCAACTCCACATCGTCAACCGAGGAAATCGGCCGTTCGATGATCTCGGATCCGCGACGGAAAGCGAAAACCAGATCATTACCTTGTCCGACAACCACCCCGTTTTCACCATTGGCCAAGCCATTGACGACATCATTTCGAGTTTTCACCACGATGTCGCCGACATTCCAGGTCAGGCGCTTCTTGTGAATCAATCGAGCAATTTCTGCGTTCCACGTCGCTACGCCATAGTTGCCAATGCGGTGGGCACAAACCACGCGAAGACGGTTTGTCGCCTCCAGGGCTTTTTCGA
Source organism: Acidimicrobiaceae bacterium (assembly GCA_040381935.1). Lineage (GTDB taxonomy): Bacteria > Actinomycetota > Acidimicrobiia > Acidimicrobiales > Ilumatobacteraceae > Casp-actino8. The sequence goes on from JBEIGJ010000014.1 coordinate 11,631, forward strand.
CGTGGTTCTTACTCGCCAAATCGCGCACCGACTGAAAAGCGGCGATGATCTCGCCGAGGTGGGACTCTGCGCCGCTGAAACCGTCATTGCTCTCAATCAGCTTCACAGTTCCATCAGACATCGCATCGATGATGCCCAGTGCTCTTTCACTGTTTCCCTGGCGAACCGCAGATGTGAATTCGCTACTCGAAGTTTGGCGATTTCTCCTGGAAATCTCCAAAGTAGTCATCGAAGGGCCAAACCGAGTCTCCAGGTGGCTGAGATCGGGAAGAATCGAACCGTTTTCGACACTGGCCAACTGTCCGGGATCGCCCACCAACACGAGTCGTGTTGTCGGATCAAGCGCCTCCAACAGCCGAGCCATGAGAGGCATAGAAACCATGGACATCTCGTCGATGATGACCAAGTCACAATCCAAGGGTCGGCTTTCATCGTGGGCGAAACGCGTACCAGACCCCGATCGATATCCCAAAAGGCGGTGAATGGTCAATGGTTCAAGGTGGACGAAGCGCTCAACGTGAACAGAAGGGAATGGATGCCCGTTTTGAGATATCGCCTCGATCAAACTTTCACGCATCCGAGCAGCGGCCTTGGCTGTCGGAGCAGCGAGGGCTACCTTGAGAGGAAGAGTCGACTCGTCACGATGGGCATTGAGGTTGGCCGACAAGATACGGGCGATGGTGTAGGTCTTTCCCGTTCCGGGTCCCCCCATCAAAACCGAGGTTCGACTGGCCAGACTTTTGCGAACGGCTTCGACTTGTCGATCATCAGCCGCTGGTGAAACAAAGAGTCCCTCGAACAGCGACCGGTCCACCTCTTGCACCGGCTGCTGGAATCTCCCGCCCAGTAGACGGGCAACCGTACGTTCATCCTCCCATTGCCGAGCCGAGTACAAGCGCCGGCCAAAATAGACCAAGGGCCGATCGATGGCTGCGGCATCCAACCATGAAATGGGACAATGCACGAGTGGTGAACCATGCAGTGCCTGTTCCCACTCCGCTATCGAAGGCCAGGGCACCGGCGAGTGGCCAGTGGCACCGAGTTCTTCGTTGGATCCACGAGCCGTGGTATTTCGAGCATTATCGAGTGAATGCAAATCGGCGCAGATATGCCCTTGTTGTGTGGCCCAGATTGCCGTGGCCACACTGAGGAGATCGAAAAAGGACGGCGACTGAAGAATCGCCCGGCAAATGTATGACGCCCCGTGTACCTCGACAGGGCCAAAGACACCAGCTTCGACAAAGGGAGACAAGGGAGCACTGACACGGTCATAGTGCACCGAGTTCATGACCCACCGCCGTTCGACGATCGAGCAAAACGAGCATCCAAGTCGGTGATGAGGGCGATCGGGGGCATCCAGGTGAACACACCATAGGAAAAATTGTCCGCCTCCCGGTAGGAATCAGTCCCGATCATTCCTCGGACAAAGAGATAGGCAATTCCACCGAGGTGTCGATCCGGCTCATAGCCAGGGAGTCGGAGACCCAAATAACGGTGAAGGGCCACTGAATACAAGAGCGCCTGCAACACATAGTTGCTCTGGGCCATCTCGACGGCCATATTTTGGTGACTGTAAGCCTCGAGGGGGTCACGTGAACCAACCGCGTGCAATCGATTGGTCTTGTAATCACAGACGACATACTTGGTTTCGTTTCTTGAATCGGGACCTTGGGCGGTATCCACCCGAAAGACCGCGTCGATTTCTCCGTACAGATAGCCCGCTAAACGCTGAGTCGACGTATTCCCGGACCAAGAACGGGCGTAGCTCACGAAGGGATCACCCTCTGGGAGGTGTCTCTCCATGAGATGACCAATCTCGGCCATACTGACGCCATCATCGTGGGGAAGTCGAAAGTCGAATTTGACCTCCGCCAGTCGATCCTTTCCCGGAATGGATGAGAGTTTTCGATGGGCAAAGTTCGAGCCCAGCGGGGTTTGTGCCACGTGTGCCATTGCTTTGCCGAGGATCGCGACTGCCTGGGGTGAAAGCGTTCGCGAGCGCTGACGAAGTTCGCGACTCAGGCTTTCCACGAAATCATCGGTTGACGGATCCAGATGCTCGAAAAGGGAATGAACGAGAGATCCGAATCCCGTTCCCCGCAGACCATCAGGAAACAGAATCGGACGGGTTGTCCCGAGAACGTCGCTACGGACCTCCGAACCACTCATATGGTCTTGATCGCCTTCAGCCACATTTTCATCATGAGCAACTGCTCCGTCGTTGGGGTTCGCAAACTTGGCATCGTTCTTCCCCTTGACGAGGGCCGAATACGACCATTTGCGCCAATCGGGTCGCCGAAGAGGTTCTTGGCGATTCATAACCGCTACTGACAATTCTCCAGTGAGTGGTGTTTGGCGGCGCTCGGCAACCAACGATTCGATCTCCGAATCGAGAGCGATCAATTCAATGGATGAATGCGACTGCGTCACAGTCTGCAACATCTGCTCCATAACTTGGTTGGACCGAATTTCAACGGCTAGGGGTGTCTGCGTAACTGGATCATTCACGATCCGGCCCGATTCATCACGACCCAATAGCACTCGTCCCAGTGCACTTTCCATCGCACCACTATTCGGCGACCAATACACGATGAGTTTCTGTTCAGCACGCGTCGCCGCTACATAGAACTTCCTCATTTCATCACCGAGATCGGCGTGGTGTGATAATTCCTGACGGGTGCTTTGGTCGCCGGCAAAAGACGAATCCGACCACTCAACTTTGTGGGCTACATCGACAAAGCGTTGGCTACCAACGTTGAACACCCAAGGAGTCTGAGGCTTCCCACGGGTGAACATAGTGGGGAGAAAAACTATTGGAAACTCCAGACCCTTACTGAAATGCACGGTAGCTACATGTACTGCCGCGTCATCACTTTCGATACGTCGTTCGTATTCATTGACACGATTCGTATCCTGACATAACGCCGCCAATTCTCGGCGAAAATCCGCGGCGGTCGCACCACGGCCCAAACCGGGTCGACCAGTCAAAACTTCAGCAATGTGGTCGAGGTCGGTCAGGAGTCGCTCTCCCCCGACTCGACTTACGATGGCTGCCTCCAGGCCTCGATGCGCACGCACATAGTGGTAAAAGCCCGCGAGTCCATTCCTTTGCAGTCGTTCAGCCCACTTGGCACAGCGGCGCTGCCACTCCCCAACAACAATGGAAGCCGTCTCAGAGTTCAGAGCCGCTAACTCTTCCACCGTCAGATCGCCAAAGGCGCTGACCACCAGCGCTCGCACTGACCCTGAGTTGGTCGGTTGACCCAAGGCTTCCAGCAAAATCTGCCAATTCTTGGCCGCAAGTGATTCAAAGACACTTTGTGTGCGGTAGCGCATTGCAGGGATCCCAGCGAGGGACAAGATCTCCTGCATTCGCTCGGCGTTCCGGTGCGAGGACACCAAGATCGCAATATCTCCGGGTCGCATCTCCTGACGAATACCCCGTTTGTCGATCAGCTGTTTGCCATCGAGGAGGGTGCGGATCTCACGCGCCACATCGGCATAAATCGCCTCCACCGCCTGATTGCCGTTCCACTTCCACTTATCCAGAGTGCCCGCGGCCAAGGCTTCCTTTTCAGCTTTACGTAATCCGGATTGTAAGACTCCTCCGCCCGCCGCTTCACTAAAGGCCATCCAGCGGATCTCGAGTGCGGCCGAGTTCACTACCCCTTCATCGGGCGGACCAGATCGGCTGGTCACTTGTCGGTATTCAATATCCTCAGATCCAAAATGCACACCTTCGAAGAGGGCATTGACTCCGGCAATCAGTTGTTGGTTACTTCGATAATTGGTGGTGAGGGCCGAGGTCTGCTCGACACCAGCAACTGCCTCGCGATAAGCATCGATATCAGCTCCTCGGAATCGATAAATGGCCTGCTTGGGATCACCGACGGTTCCAAAGATGGTTGGCTCATGATGCGCACTATCAGTTGATGCGAAGACTCGGGACAAAATGCTCCACTGAACGTGATCAGTGTCCTGGAACTCATCCACGAGTACCACTTTGAATTGGGCCCGAAGAGCGGCAACGAGCGCTTCTCCATGAGGTCCATCGACCAAATCACGTACTGCAGTCACCAAACTGTCAAAGCCCAGTAGGTCTTGGCGCTCCAAGCGTTCCTGAACCGCAGTTATCACCTTGGTCACCAATACCGCCCATCTTTTTTCACGCGGCAGATCGACGAGCGGTGCATCAATGTCTCCGGGTTGCAATTCGGGCACGATCAGCGAGCCCAAATTGTTGAAGAATGCCTGAGCGGAGGCGGCAAGTTCCTTTTGCACCGAAGTCACAGTCAAGGCATCCTTGCCTGTCCGACCGGTACCGAGAATCTCTGGGTCTTCAGCAAGAACTCCCACCGAGATATCGGCTACGACCTCACGAATCAGATCGCTGAGATCCTCGATCAACGAGACATCACCCGGAACTGGTCCCCCCAACCCGACGCGATTCAGCACTATGTGAAAAAAGCCGTGCAAGGTGGTGATCGTGGCCTCGTCGTACGTAGCCAAAAATGCTTCCAAGTGCTGCAAACGCCGGCGATCCTCAGTCTGGTCGCCGGTGATGATTGCTTTCATCCAGGGATCCAATCCCTCGCTCATCACTTCGCCCGTACCGTTCAGGATCTCTTTCAAGGCGGTGGCTATGGCGCGAACCTGAGATCGGGTCCGGTGGCGCATATCAGTGGCCGCGACGCGTGTGAAGGTCACCATCAGTAACTGGCTTGGTTGTAGACCCCATTCGGCAATGTGTCGGGCTACCAGTGCAGTCAGCGAATACGTCTTGCCGGTACCAGCACTGGCCTCGATCGCAAAACGGCCTCGTGGGAGATCGCCGTCCAAATGCAACACCGGTAGATTCGTCGCCCGTGCGGAACTCATGGGGAGTCCTCGTCGAGCACAGCAGTGGACAACACCATGGTTTCATCAAAGGTCCGCCAGAGATATTCCGCATAGCGGCGAGCTCGACCAGGAGCAGCCCCTGGCGGGTCGAAATCTCGTACCAGCTCGCTCATGATGTCATCCCAGGACATGTCACCGAAGAAGTACCCGATTTCCACTGCTGAAAGTCGGTCCCTTTCAAAGGCATCACGGGCCTTCTTGGTATTCCCCCGACCAAGTTCAGCAGACGCTTGCGGAAACATTGGCAACAGTCCCTTGCTCGCACATCGCCACATGTCAAGGGCCATACTCGCAAAGCGAACAGCGCTCTCTCGGCGCTGTTGCGCATGTCCACCCCTGACGGTGATCGCAACGGGAGCAATATGTCCTGATTTATCGAGATCACGAAAAACGACCAATGCTCTGTAGCCAACATCGGGTTCCAACAGACCGAGAAGTGCCAGTTCCAGCGCGGGACCGAGGTACAAGGATTCTTTCGGGCGTCGGTAATACACCCGAATCAGATCGGTCCCCGAAATGTTTTCGATAGATCCCGAGATCCGGCGAGGATGGACACCTTTCTCGGACGCCGCCTCGCTATCCCCCCGACGCACTTCGTCAAGGTCGAGATCGATATCGAGATCGATATCGATATCGATACTGCGATAACTGGACGTATCAAAATACGACACCGGTAGGGCCCGAAGGAAAGCGGCGACCTCTTGCGATATCGAGGTGACTTCATCATGTCCAAGCCGACCTGGTGGGAAGAGGCCGGACTCGAGCATCGCTTCTTGCCATTGATGGATGACCGCGTCGAGATCACCGCCGGTACGAAACTCCGGTGACTGGCGTAGATATTCGAACAGCTGCCGCGACTCCTGGCTCACGAAGAGTGGGTTGGCCCGGACTTCGACAACTTCAGCGGCGTCGGCATTACTGTCGGATTCGATTCTCACATTGGCCACATTTTTGACGAACCACCGAATTGGATCGGTTGTCGCTCCGATCAGATCCTCGATCGCTACTTGATCACCCTGTCCAGTACTGAGATCACCGATGGGAACGTCACCGTGTTCAAAAGGCTGTCCAATTGAAGAGCCGCCGAGTTTATGTTCGATGGCTTTTTGCGAACCTCGGTCAAAGGTGAACGGTCCGTCAGCCAACACCAGACCAGGCTGCATGGTCGACGGATGAAAGTTTTGGCGGGGATGACGCGCCAAAAGCCGATAGTTGCCCGGTTTGTCGTGATCTGCCATGCGATTCACCAGCTCTGCGCAGACTTCAAGAAGCTCTTGTACGGGCACGGCCAATGGAATGGGTTGATTTGAATTCAGATCGGCACCATCGCAGGTGACAATGAAGGCATCACGAGCAGCGAGCAACAGGTTCAAAAATGCCGACCGTCCCGCAACAGACGGACTGGGCTCTCCGAGACAGGGTCGCAGCATCAAGACATCGTCACCACTCACCCCTCCAGAAGAGAACATCGCTTCATCGGCACCCAGGAGAGCCACGATGCGATACGGCACTCCCTGAACCGGTGGGACTCGGGTCACTGTGATGGCCCCGGTACGAAAGAGTGGTCGGCGAGGACGCCGTCTGAGATGTTCTTGTACGACGAAGAGCACTTCATCAAGACTGAACAACTCTGATTGATCCACGCCGGCATCCATGACCTGAGACTCCACCTCGTCGAAAACCGCCAGCAACTCCGTACGTCCACTATCGGGATCAAGCGACAAGGTGAGCGCATCGATAGTTGCCGCCAATGAATCCATCCACTGACCCAAGGTGTGGGATCGTTCGGCGAATTCCAGAAAATTCGATAGTCGGGCCACGTACTCCGCCACTGCTCCCAGCATTGGGGCATCCGTCACCGACAGATCGTCATACGGAACAACACCTCCTGGACCGATGAGTGGATGGGGAGCCGCAACCGCCAAACCCATCATCAGTCGAGTGAGGGCGAACTGCCAGGTGCCCTCTTCAATATCAGCGGGAATGTCCCAGGCTGTCCGCTGTTGGCTGTCGAGACCAAAACTGACTCGCAAGCGTTCGGCCACGTCCATGATCCGACCTACGGACTCCTCATCGAGGTTGAATCTGCGCATCACCACCGCTCGCGACAGCAAACCCAAAATATCGGCCACTCCACACCGAGTTGACACCAAATCCACAATGGCGAGAAACGCATCGATGACTGGGGCATCATCGGCCACATCGAGTTCCGCCAAACGTACTTCTAGCGGTGGCGCGCTCTGATCGGCCCAAGGTCGCATCAACCCGTCTACCGATGCCTCTTCCGATCGGAAAATCGCTGGGATGATCGAAGCGAAATCCTCGATCTCGGGGCAGACGACCAGAATTTCATCCAGTCGAAGGGTGGGATCAAGATTGAGACGATGAAGCAGAGCGTCTCGCAAAGCCTCGACTTGTCTGGCACGCCCGTAGCAAGCATGCACCTGAATCGTTCCGTCACCCTTTTCAAGGGCGGCCTCACCTTTTGGCCCCTCGATCGATAGCAACTCGACGGACTGTGAAGTGATCAGCGCTCTCTGCATCGTGGCCAACAGTGAAGTTTTCAACCACGGACTAACGATTTCCTCTACTGCGGCTGTTCCCACGAGTTCCCGTGTTTCCAGGGCCATCCGACCCCAACGGGCGATAAGTGGATGTACCTGCGTTGGTGGAACATCTTGGGATCGCACCATGAGGCGATCCAACTTCACCTGGCTGCTCGCCGGCTGCCACTGGCCGGCTATCGGATGCAACATGAAGACATTGACCGTCAAACGGGTGGCCAAGGACTCGAGCAAGATACGCAAAGTCGGATTGAGAGTGGTGAAACCAAAGACGCTGACCCGAAGAGGTACATGTGCGGGCACATTTCCCGCCTCAAGAGCGGAGCGTAATCGCGCTAATGCCTCGGTCAATGAATCGCTATTGATCATGGTGCACACTTCGCGGTACACCGCGACTTGCCAGTGCATCGACGCCGGCAGATGTGTCGACGGATCAACTCCATCTGTGGGCCGTCCTTCGCGCCAGTACTGCAACATGGACGGTCGATGAGTGGCATAGCGATCGAAAAGGTCGGCAATGGCGTCTGCAGTATGGAGCCGCTTGTCGACTGCACCGGGAATGGTGTCTCGGCCGATTTTGTCGATGGCGCGATGAATGAACCACAACAGGCGATTCCGACTCCACCGACTGTCAAATTCCCGCTGATTCCCGTGCACGATGAGATTGCTGAAAGCATGCGTTGTGAGAAGTTGAAAGTTGGCCAGTACTCCCGGGGTATCACGACCCGTCACCGCAGAAACATGACGACCCAGTGCCTCTGGAACTTCGCGCTGGATCCAGTCTCCGATACCAATATTCGGAATGACAATCACTTCGGGCGCGAAAGGATCCTCTGGAAAGGGATAGAGACTCTCGGCCAATGCGCTGGTGAGTTCTTCCAAAGCAACGCCGTGCAAGACCCTCAGTCCCGATCCGCTGGTCGATGACCGCATCTTTTCCGAGCCGGAATTTCCCGAAACGCTCACCATCGATATGAACCCATTGGCATCCACTGCACCGGCATCGACCTCACTGACATCAACTTAGTCAACGGCACCAGACGCCGAAGTGTGCCCACCGAGCGGAAACAGTGTGGTGAGTATCTCTTTGATTCCCCACTCTCCCCGACTCACCAAGGATTTCCCACACTGCGGTGTTACCAACATCATCGATATTTCACCTTTCGCCTCCAATGTGCAGATGAACAGGACCATGACCGCTCCTTGCCCCCCACATCCAGACTGCTCCCCATCCGATACACCAGCTTGCTGGCGCGATGTCGATGATGCCCTCGCCGCCGGTATTGACCGGTTGATCCTGTACGGACCACCAGGTACCGGCAAGACCTTTGCCGGCTTGACCTTGGGCGACATTCAAGCCGGGGCCTTTCGCCTGATCTGCAATGAAGAGATGACCGCAGCCGATGTAACTGGTCATTTCATGCCCACATCTGGTGGAACCTGGACGTGGGTGAGCGGATCTGTGCTGCGAGCCTGGAACGGCAACGGCCTCCGAGGTGGCCGCGTGGTGGCTGATGAAATCGATCGGGCGTCGGGAGACGTCCTGGCCTTGTTGTTGAACATGTTCGACACCCACGACAGTGCCAGTTGGCAACATCCCGAAAATGGCCAAGTGCACTCCCCGCGACCCGGTTTCTCAGTGGTCATGACGACCAATATCGAAGAATTACGGCTCATTCCTGCGGCCCTACGCGATCGATTTCCGGTGGCTATTCGCATCGATCGTCCACATCCCAGTGCTCTTTTGCGTCTATCACCGAACTTGCGCCGTCCAGCTGCCGCCAGCGCCGATGCTGATGAGTCACGCCGATTCAGTTTGCGGGCCTTTTACACCTTTGATCAACTCTGCCAAGCCGGCCTGGCCTTCGAACGGGCTGCTCACTTGGTCTTCGGGGCGCAATCCAGCGATGTCTTTGATGCCCTTTTGGTCAATGACATTGACCGTCACTCGATGCCATCGGCTCTGGTCCATGACTGACATGACGCACTGCCGGCGAGCAATGCCTGAATGGCTTGAACGTCTTGATCGACCTACCGCCCCCTGGACCGTACTTCCCGGATCGATGCAACGCGGCGAAGCCTTCACCGACCTCCTCGGACACAGGATGCAAGTTCCCCTCGGCAACGATGAAACCTCACGTTGTATACGAGCCCATGAAATGATGCACGCCAAGGTCAGTCCAACACAGATCTGGATTCCCGATGAGTTCGATCACCTCCAACATCCCTCGGTGATTGCGGCTGAAGAATTTCGCATCAACATGCTCACCAAGGCTGCAGGGTTTCCCGTTGACCGATCATTATCTGACGGTAGCGAGAAAAGAACGGGAGAGCGCCTCGGCGCGAATGGCGACTGGAATGGTGCGGTTCTCATGCTGGCCGCAGTCGTCGGCACAAAATCGGCGCGCCTTTTGACGTCGGGTATTCGCTCCACCCGCCCCGAGTGGATTCCTGCCCTGCGGGAAATAACGACTCAGTTGCAGCGGCAGTGGCGAAACTCCACTCGCAACGGCATCTCTGCAGTGGCCTCAAGTGCACCTTGGATGGAAGCCACCCACGGCTGGCGTTTCACCTTGCGCGTGGCCTCGATTGTGCAGCGTTCGCTCATCAATGACGGTGACTCCGATGCCATGACTGGCGATGACCTCCGCCTCTTGGCACAAGGTCGGCTTCGTCGATTCGCTCCCCTCATCCAAGATCATCTGCCCCAGCCCCTACGGATCGCCGGTTACCTCGGCCAGCGGTCGACCCCCCGTTCAACCGGACGCCACCCGCGCTACATCAATCGTCTTCTCACCGATCCCGAACAGCGGGTCTTTGCCGGACGACGTCAATCGGCGGGAGGCACGGTGCTCATCGATCAATCAGGTTCCATGCACCTTTCCGATGCCGACTTGTGGAAGATCGTTGCTGCAGCTCCCGGCTGTACGGTCATTGGCTACAGCCACTTGGCGGGTTCACGAGATCAGCCGAATATCTGGATTTTGGCGCAACGGGGTCGGGCAGTAAGCAACATTCCTCTCGGCAATGGCGGTAACGGCGTCGACGGTCCGGCTTTGCACTTCGCTCTCCAACGCCATCGGCGGGGTGAACCGTTCATCTGGGTCTGTGATGGATACGTCACCGATGAGCACGACAATTTCTCCAATAATCTGGCTGAACAGTGCGCTCAAACGGTGATCCAAAACCGCATCCATCACGTTGCCGACCTGGATCACGCCTTTCAAGCTCTCGATCAAGCCGGCCGAGGTCGACGCCTCCCTACCCAAGTCGTTGGTCCTCTTCGCACCACTCCAAGCGCAACTGCACACTTTGGAACGCACATGTCTCTGATATCAGCATGAGCTTTCACCCTGCTCCCTCGATGCCTTCGGCTTCGTCTGAAACTGTGACCTTCAGCATGAATGCCAGCGAGTTCACTTTGCTAGCCACCTTTATGGCTCCCTTGGGCCTTGATGAAAGCGTCGGCGAATCGGTGTGGGTGACCGGTGGGGCTGACGGCACCCGACGTTGGATTGCCACGAGTGGAAAAGTCACCGCCGTCGTCGATGAGTCGGGCCTTGACCATTCTCCCCTGGCGTCATCTCACATCTGGGCGTACCCCATTGCCGAGCAAGCCTTAATTCTCCTCGGAAGATTGTTCGCCACCAACGACGAGGTTCATCTTTCCATCTCTGATGATCACATTCGTCTGGTCACGACCCACCACGACGTCGTCATTCCTCAAATCGACCGTCAGCGTCTACCGCCCTCACATCCGTGTTCACCATCACCCATCGGTGTGACGGTGAATGCCTCTGACTTGTTCACCATGCTCACAACCGCTGCCCTATGGCCTGGAGGTGGAACCCCACCAGATCACGATCCCCTCATCACCTGCACATTCGATCCCGACTGTCGACTACTCGTGCTAACGCCTCACTGGGGTCACCCCACACTGGGATACGCCAGCTATCGACTCTCAGCAACCCCCAACTTCCCACCGACAAAAGGTACAGATAACTCGGCCTTCACAGCCTTCAATCTCTTCCATCAGGCAATCATCCACTCACTGCGCGATCCCGTCCATGCAGCGCGCATTGGTGAGATCACCGTGCATCAGCCCACAATCGGAACTCATCAACATTGTCTGACCGGAGCCCAGTGGATGATTCAACTGCCAATCATCGCCGATATTTCACCGTGGGGCCACGATCTCAATGACGTCCTCGGCAGCACACCGCACTTTTGGATCGACCCCCAATGCGTTCGACTCAACCCACCAGAACTGTCACCCGGTGGGATCAACCTCGAAGCAATGGCTCCAGGCCTCCCTAGTAGTGCCCAGATCTATCGACTCACGTCAGAAATATTGCCGATCGTCGCACCATCAACTGCTCTCCTCCAGGAAATCAACGACTTCAATCGCCGCTCCATC
>JBEIGJ010000015.1:0-22468 GCA_040381935.1 Acidimicrobiaceae bacterium
ATTCACCGCCGCTGATGATCTCGTCGCGGGATCAAATGTGCTTTTGGACGTCATGTGGCGCCTGGCGCACTCCGACTTTCCGGTGAACCCGAAATGACCGCGGCGCGACAAGTCGTGATTGGAGCGGCTCAACTCGGCCCGATTCAACGTCATCACAGTCGTGGGGATGTCGTCCAGCGCCTCATCACTTTGCTGCAAGAGGCCGCAGAGCGTGGATGTGATCTGGTCGTCTTCCCGGAATTGGCCCTGACGACATTCTTCCCTCGGTGGTTCGTCGAAGACATCACTGAGGCTGACCACTATTACGAAACCAGCATGCCTTCCGATGAGACGCAACCGCTCTTCGATGAAGCCAAACGTCTCGGTATCGGTTTTTGTCTCGGCTATGCCGAACTGACACCACCGGACAGCAATGGCGTCCGCCACCGCTACAACACGCAGATCCTGGTCGAGCGCGATGGATCCATCGTGGCCCGGTACCACAAAGTCCACATCCCAGGACACGAGCATCATGAACCTGGTCGACCGTTTCAACATGCCGAGCGCTACTACTTCGAACCTGGGCCTGAAGGATTCGGCGTGTGGCGAGCCTTTGGTGGCTTGGTGGGAATGATGATTTGCAATGACCGCCGTTGGCCCGAGTCGTATCGCGAAATGGGTTTACAAGGAGTGGAATTGATCTTGTGTGGGTACAACACCCCTATCCACTACGTACCAGATCCGTCACAAGACATTCTTCAAGGTTTCCACAATGCCCTGGTCATGCAATCTGGCGCCTACCAAAACGGCAGCTGGGTCATCGGTGTGGCCAAAGCGGGAGTCGAAGAAGGTGTCGACTCCCTAGGACAAAGTTGCATCATCGCTCCAAGCGGCCAGATCGTGGCACAAACGCTGACCACCGATGATGAGCTGATCGTGGCTTCCTGCGATCTCGACTGGTGTCGCCGCTACAAAGGAACACTTTTCGACTTCGACCGCTACCGACGACCCGAGGTCTACCAACGCATCACGTCTCAACGAGGTGTGATCGAGCCGCAGGATTGAAAACTGTCTTGCGAGAAAACAACGGAGTATCGATATGAGTTCAAACGCCTCGAACGAGACCACAACTCGAGTGACATTGCGCGTGAACGAACGCATGGTCGAAGTCTCATCGGAACATCCCCATCTCCTTTCCGCTTTGCGGGATGATCTCGGTCTCACAGCGGCCAAAGATGGTTGCTCGCCATCGGGTCAATGTGGTTGTTGCACCGTGATCATCGACGGCAAGGCAGTAGTCAGTTGCCAACAGCCTCTTGACAAGGTCGCTGGCAAATCGATTCTCACCTTGGAAGGACTGCCCGAGGAGGAACGAAATCGCTACGCCACAGCATTTGCTGCCTGTGGAGGGCTGCAGTGCGGGTTTTGTATCCCCGGCATCGTCATGCGGGCCAAAGGTCAGATCGACAAGAAAGGAGCAGCCCTCACCCGCAGCGACATGTCCCGTCACCTTGGCGCGAATTTGTGCCGCTGCACCGGGTACGTCAAGGTCCTTGACGCCATCGAAGCGGTTGCGACTGGCAACATTCCACCGCTGACACCCAACGGCGGTATCGGATCGCGCGGGGTCAAGTTTGAAGCCGCTGCACTGGCCCTTGGTGATCGTCATTATGTCGATGACATCGTCCTTCCCGGTATGGTCCATGCCGCTCTGGTTCTGACTGAACACGTCCGTGCCGATATTCGAGCCATTGACACCACCCGCGCAGAATCCCTCGATGGCGTCGTCGCCGTCTTCACAGCGGCTGATATTCCGGCGGAACTCAAAGTCGGATTGATCTATAAGGACTGGCCGGTCATGATTCCCGTCGGCGGACGCACCAGCTACGCCGGTGATGTGCTGGCCGTCGTGGTGGCCAACACTCGGATCCAAGCCCGTCGTGCCGCCGAATCAGTCCAGGTGGATTATGACGTACTTGCACCAATGACGGACCCCATCTCAGCGATAGCGAGTTCTGATATTGCCGTCTGGGGCACTGAGTCCAATGTGCTCAGCGTCAGTGCCTACAGTCGCGGCGATATTGACAGTGCCCTCAAAGACAGCGCCCATGTCGTTCATGAGGTCTTTGAAACCCAGAGAATCGAGCACGCCTTTTTGGAACCGGAGAGTTCACTTGCCGTTCCATCACATATCGAAGGTCGACGTCACCTACACGTGTATTCGGGGGGCCAAGGAGTCTGGGATGATCGCAACGACATTGCCCGCGTCCTTGGCATCGATCGCGATCAAGTCACCGTGGAGTTGGTGAGTAATGGCGGAGCATTCGGCGGTAAGGAAGATATGAGCAATCAGGCTCATGCCGCTCTCGCTGCGTGGCTCTTGGACCAGCCCGTGAAGTGCACATTGTCGCGCGAGGAATCGTTACGAATGCACGCCAAACGACATCCCATTCGAATGGAGTACACGCTCGGGTGCAACGAAGTTGGAATGCTCACCGCTTTGAAAGTGCGCGCCGTTGGCGACAGCGGCGCCTATGCCAGCGTCGGCATGAAAGTGCTCGAGCGCATGGCCGGTCACGCCAGTGGCCCGTACCATCTTCCGGCAATTGACGTTGAAGCCATAGCGGTGCGTACCAACAATCCGATTTGTGGTGCCTTTCGCGGATTCGGCGCCAATCAAGCCCAATTTGCCATGGAGGGATCGCTCGATCGCCTGGCCGAGCGCATTGGTCTGACCGGCTGGGAGATCCGACATCGCAATGTCATCAAACCCGGCATGGTGTGGGGTCCTGGTCAGATCATGGATGACGGCTGTCTCGGAGCCGAACGGTGTCTCGATGAGATCAAACCCTTCTACGACCAGGCTCGTGCCGCAGGTGCTGCGATTGGCCTAGGCCTTGGTTTGAAGAACAGCGGTCTCGGTAACGGGTTCAAAGAGGTGACAGGAGCAGTAGTCCGCTTCGAACCCGACGGCACCGTTGAAGTTCGCCACGGCTGGACCGAAATGGGACAAGGCATTCACACCGTTGCTCTCCAAGTGGTCGTCGAGGAATTGGGAATCGACCCAGAGCGAATTCGCGTCATTGTTGATACCACGCGCGAATTGGGCTTCGGTCAGACGACTGGCTCGCGCGGCACGCTCATGGGAGCCGGAGCCGTGAAAGCCGCCTGTGAAACTGCTCGGGCCGCCGGGTGCACGGTCGGCGTGGACCATTACGGCGAATATCGCGTCGATTGGACTCAGAAGTTGGGCGAAGTCGAAAACCCGACCATCCATTCGACCTTTGGATATGCCGCTCAATTAGTGATCATGGATCGCTCGACCGGTCGTATCTCCGAAGTCGTGGCGGCCCATGATGTTGGACGAGCAGTCAACCCGACTTTGTGTGAAGGCCAGATCGAGGGCAGTGTGCACATGGGATTGGGGTACGCCTTGAGCGAAGACTTCCCCGCCGATCCCGAGACGGGTTTCCCGACCAATATGACCTTGCGGTCACTGGGCATTCTCCGGGCCAAAGATGTTCCCACCATCACAGTGAAACTCATCGAGTCACCCGAACCAAATGCCCCCTATGGCATCAAGGGCGTTGGCGAAATTGGATTGGTCCCCACCGCCGGAGCAGTAGCGGCAGCTCTCCATGATCTCGATGGACAATGGCGTCACCGTCTGCCGATGCAGCCCTCCACTGACGATGAGTGATTCCGCTCGCAGCAACGGATGTCGTGTCGGGAGAGACGGCCCATGACTTCGATCTCCCCCGGTTTGGTCTGCGCACATCACCATCTCTATTCGGCCTTGGCGCGCGGCATGCCAGCACCGCCCCGACAGCCCACGGATTTCCTTTCGATCCTGCAGCAAATTTGGTGGAGGCTCGATACAGCCCTCGACCTCGACACGATCTATTGGTCGGCCAAACTTGGCGCTCTCGAAGCATTGCTCAGCGGGACAACAGGCATTGTCGATCACCACGAAAGCCCTTCGGCGATCGAAGGAAGTTTGGATGTCATCACGCAGGCATGCGAAGAAGTCGGTGTGCGCGTCGTCTGCTCCTACGGAGTCACCGAACGTCATGGTCGTGATGGGGGTCGACGAGGACTGGCCGAAAACGAACGCTTCATACGGGCCGGTGGTCGCGGATTGGTCGGCGTCCATGCCGCTTTCACCTGCTCCGATGAACTCTTGCACGATGTCGCCGGCTTAGCCGACGACCTGGGAGTTGGAGTACATATCCACGTCGCTGAAGGTCCTGATGATCTCGAGGCCGGTCGACGGCTGGAAAACATGGCCCGTGACAATTGGCTTTTGGTGCACTGTGTTCATTTGGATCGCCCGCTTGCTGGAGTGGTGGTTCACAATCCGCGCAGCAACATGAATAACGCCGTGGGCTATGCCCGTCCTGCCAAGTGGACCCAGCCCGTGATGTTGGGAACTGATGGCATTGGAGCCGACATGTTGGAGGAATTCCGTCTGGCGTACGTCGCACATCGCCAAGACGATGTCGGAGCATCACCCGAGACAGCCTGGTCCTGGTTGGAGAGCGGCTATCTGCTGATTCCGGAATGTCGTAACGATCGTGTGCATTGGAATTATGACCATGTCGAAAGCGCCTGGCATGTGGCTTTCACACCGGGTATCCGTGCCACAGAAGTGATCGCTGGTGACGGGGAAATCCTGGTGTCTGATGGACGTCCGACGCGCGTTGATCTCGATGAGGTGCGGGCCCGGGCCGCTGAAGCCGCCCAGCGCCTCTTCGCCAAACTCTGAGTCCGAGAGTACGATTCGGCCATGACGAATTCGGCTCCCACCCAGCCAGTGGCCCTGTACCTTCAAGATGCTCACCCCATCCGTCAAGGTATGGAATTCACCAAATATGCCGAATCTCGCGGGTTCGATGCGGTCTGGCAAGCCGAAAGCCGTCTGGTGCGCGAGGCAACGGTGCCCATGGCCGCTTTTGCCAGTGTCACCGAGCGCATCAAAGTCGGAAGCGGTGTGGTCGACTGTTGGAGTCGCAATCCAGCGCGCCTCGCCGCCACATTTTCGACCCTGGATGATCTGGCTCCGGGTCGAGTCATTCTGGGTATCGGGGCCTGGTGGGATCCGTTGGCGCAAAAAGTTGGCATCGAACGCAACAAGCCCTTACGCGTGATGCGGGAGATCGTCACCGTGGTGCGTTCGCTGTTGAACAATGAGTCGGTAACTTTCGATGGCGAATACGTACACCTCGATGGCGTCGAATTGGATTACGTCTACCAAGAGCGTCGTCCAAAGAATGTCCCCATCTATATCGGTGCAACGGGAATGCAAATGATGGAATTGACCGGCGAGATCGCCGATGGTGCGGTGTTGAACTATCTCGTCTCACCGGAATACAACGATCAAGCCATTGAAGCCCTGGAGCGCGGCGCGGCGAAATCCGGCCGTTCATTGGCCGATATCGATCGCCCACAACTAGTGGTGTGCAGTGTGCACGAAGATCGTGAAATTGCTCTGGACATGGCACGAATGATGGTCACCCAGTATCTCGGTCAACAACCCCACATCATGAAAGCATCCGGAGTCCCTCAGTCGCTCCTGGACAAAGTTGGAGAAGTACTCACCTGGCCTGCCACCCACGAGCAAGTCGAAGCCGCTAGCAAATTGGTGCCCGATGAAATCGTGCAGATGCTCACCGCCAGTGGCACTCCCACCGAAGCCCGAGCCAAGGTCAAGCACTACATCGATCACGGATGTACCTGCCCCATCTTGTACCCACTCGGCGATGTCGAGGCCATGATCGATACCTTTGCCCATTGGGATCCGTCTCAGGACTGAACCTCAGCCAATCAGTGAAAATGTGCTGACCAGAGCCTCGGGTGCTTTGACAATTTGTAAACTTCGCCCGTGCCTGTTCTCCATCCTTCCAGCGTCGATGAGCTGATTTCAGTTCTCGCCGCCAACCCACAGGCCAGTCTGTTATCAGGAGGAACTGACCTCATGGTGGAGGTCAACTTGCACGGTCGGCCATTGTCGACGGTGATCAGTCTGCGCCACGTGTCAGAACTGCGTGAATGGCAATATCGACCCACGATCTCACGCCTCACTATCGGCGCCGGCGTTCCGTATGCCCAAATGGAGTCCGGGGACATTGCCCGTCTGGTTCCGGCATTGGCTCAAGCCGCCCGCACCGTGGGATCACCGCAAATTCGTGCTGCTGGAACATTGGGCGGCAACCTCGGCACGTGTTCCCCGGCCGGAGATGGGCTTCCCGTACTGGCGGCTCTGGACGCCGTCATTCATGTCATCGGGCCGCAAGGAACCCGGGACATCGAATGGGCCGAGTTCATGGTGGGAGTCAAGAAGAACGCCCTTCAGCCCGGCGAATTCGTGCACTCGGTCAGCCTGCCCATCGTTTCGGGATGGCAGGGTTATGCCAAAGTTGGGACGCGAAACGCCATGGTGATCGCCACGGCCTCAGCGTGTCTGGTGCGCGATAGCGACGAGGGATTGGTCACCGTGGCCCTCGGCGCAGTGGGGCCGACGGTTATTCGCTGTCGTGGCGCGGAAAAATGGCTGGCCTCCACCACTGATCTTCGCCAAGGGGCATCACTTCCTGCTGGTGTTGCCGATGAGTTCGGTCAGCGCGTTCGCTCCGAGGCCCTTCCCATCGATGACCATCGATCCACTGCCGAATACCGACGTCACGCAGTGGGCGTCTTGGCCACCCGACTCCTGATGAGGTCATTTGCATGAGCACCGCCGAAATCCCCGCCAACGAGATCTACACATTGCGTGTCAACGGTCGCGATCACAATGTCCAAGATGCTTGGATCGGCGAAAGCCTGCTCTATGTTTTGCGCGAGAGGCTTGGTCTGCCGGGGGCCAAAGGCGCCTGCGAACAAGGGGAATGCGGAAGTTGCACCGTCATCGTTGACGGTGAAGCAGTTTGTTCCTGTTTGGTTCTGGCTGCCAGTGCCACGGGAGCTGATATTCGTACAGTCGAAGGTCTCTCACCTGATGGCTCGCTCACCGATGTTCAAGCCGCTTTCCTCGCAGCCGGTGGAGTGCAATGCGGATTTTGCACGCCCGGTTTCATCGTCGCTGTTCATCATCTCCTTGAGCGCGATCCTGATCCCAGTGAAGAGGCTATTCGCGAAGCCCTCTCGGGCAATATCTGTCGATGCACCGGATATGGACGGATACTCGAGGCAGTACAAACCGTCGCAGTACAACGACGGGAGTCGTGATGACCTCATCAGCTGAAAACAGCAGTTCCGATACGGCGGTGACGGCTAGTACGTCGGTGATCGACAGCACACGCCGCCAAGGTGTGCTTGGCACCAACGCCACTCGTCCGGACGGCGTGGCCAAAGTGCAAGGTGGCTTCGCTTTTTCCAATGACATGTGGGCTGAGAACATGCTCTTTGGCGCCACCTTACGGAGTCCACACCCCTTCGCCACGGTGAAGTCGATCGACCTCACCGAAGCTTGGAAAATCAGCGGCGTCGAAGCCATCATCACGGCCCAAGACGTTCCGGGTAAAGCAACCTACGGACTGATCATGGCGGACCAGCCAGTCTTTGCTGCCGTCGGCGATGATGTGCGCTACGCCGGGGAACCGATTGCTGCAGTGGCGGCCGACCATCCCGAAACCTGTCGACGCGCGTTGGCGGCCATCAAAGTGGTCTATGAGATCAAGACACCTGTGACCGACGCTGAGGATTGCATCGCTGGACGCGCTCCGTCAATCCATCCCGAGGGCAACATCTTTCGTCACCAGCGCATCGTCTGTGGCGATCAATCAGTGGTCGGCGAAATTCAAGTCGAGGGTGAATACGAGATCGGGATGCAAGATCAGGCCTTCCTCGGCTTGGAATCGGCTTTGGCCATTCCCGATTCTGGAAATACCGGAATCGAACTCTATGTAGCCACACAATGGCTCCACGAGGATCGTCGTCAGATAGCGGAGTGCCTGGCATTGCCGCAAGACAAAGTGCGTCTCGTGCTCGGCGGAGTCGGTGGTGCCTTTGGTGCCCGTGAAGACATCAGCCTGCAGGTCCATACCTGCCTCCTGGCCTTGGCAACCTCGCGCCCCGTTCGCATCTCCTACGGACGAGAAGAAAGTTTCTACGGTCACGTACACCGCCACCCCGCCAAGATCTGGATGCGCCATCACGCCGATCGCTCCGGTCGCATTGTCAAGATCGAAAGTCGAATGGTCTTCGATGGCGGCGCCTATTGCAGTACGTCCCCGGCAGTGCTGATCAACGGCATCACTCATGCACAGGGTCCCTATAAATGCGAGAACGCAGTTGTCGATGGTTGGGCCGTACGAACCAATAACCCACCGTGCGGCGCTATGCGGGGATTTGGCGTGGTGCAAGCCTGTTATGCCCATGAGAGTCAGATGGAAAAGCTTGCTACCGCAGTGGGAATCTCCCCGGTCGACATTCGCCTGATCAATGCCATGGAATCTGGCGATCGACTCATCACTGGACAAATCATGGACAGTGTGGCGCCCGTTGCCGAGTGCATTCGGGCTACCGATGCCATACCTCTCCCCGAACCAGCCACTGACACAGTGTTGGCCTTACCTGGAGGGACGGGGCTCACTGCCGATCACAGTCATATCCGTCGCGGTATCGGCTGGGGTGTGAGTATCAAGAACCTCATGTATTCCGAGGGATTCGATGACTTCTCCACTGCTCGCTGTCGACTCGAGGATGGTGTGGCCTACCTCAAATTCGCCACGTCGGAAGTCGGCCAGGGTTTCACCATGTTGGCTCAACAGATCGCCCGCTCCGTTTTGGGAGTTGACGAGGTCATCTTGGAGACCATCGATACCGGCGTTGGCTCTGCGGGATCCACATCGGCCAGCCGACAGACCTGGATGAGTGGTGGAGCGGTGCAGGCTGCCTGTCGATCAGTCCTCGAAGATGTTTTCGATCATGTGGCAACGACGCAATCCTGGTCGCGCCAGTTCGTTGAACTGGAAGACACCGACATCGTCAATCGTTCAACTGGTGAGCGAATCTCAGTACTCGATGCCACAACTCATCAGAAATTTGAACGGACCGAGGAATACCATCATCCGGCCACGGAGGATCTCGATGAAAATGGACAGGGCAACTGTCACGTGGCCTTTGCCTTTGTTGCTCATCGCGCCGTCGTCGATGTCGACCCTGAACTCGGTCTGATCAAGGTGGTGCAAATCGCCACGGCCCAAGATATTGGTCGAGCACTTAACCCTTTGTCGGTTCAAGGACAGATCGAAGGCGGTATCGCCCAAGGACTTGGTCTGGCGGTGATGGAAGAAATCGTGGTGCAAGACGGCAAAGTCCGGAACCCCAGTTTTACCGACTATCTCTTGCCCACGTTTTTGGATATGCCGGTTGTGGACATGGTGCTCATCGAAGAATTCGAACCGAAGTCTCCACTGGGGGCCAAAGGGGTTGGAGAGCCGCCCTGTATTTCGGTGACTCCAGCCATTGCTAACGCCATTCGGCAGGCTGTGGGCCGAGACCTGCCACGAGTGCCCATCCGACCTTTCGATATCGCTCTCCACTGAAACATCGCAACGGGGATATTTCCGCCGAATCAACTATCGAAGTCCCAAACGCTCCACGACATCGTCCGGTGCGGCAATGGATTGCAACGCGTCACGGAGTTGTTCGGCAAGGCCTTTTTCCACACTCGACATCGGCGATCCTGCCGGCGCAGCCAGATTGCGTTCTTGCAATGGGTCCTCGGACCGACTGTAGACAATGTGTTCATCGACCAATCCGCCATAGGCCCAAAAGGGCAAGAGATCACCCGGTTGAAAAGGTTGACGGATGACCGGGACCGATGAGCCGGGCATCTGGTCGAGCCAGGCTCGGTGATCCGGTCGAGGTAAGCGAAGGTCCGGGCGACCGTGAACGGGCATCGTGCTCCACCGGTTTGACCACATCGACAAGGGAAATGCCGAACCCACCGACGCACGCGTATAGGAGTGCGACTCGGTCATCAATTGCACTTCACGCCCCCAGTACCCCGAGAGCGACCAAGAACGAACCGATGTCGCATCTTGGGTGATCAAGGGAACCAGCGATCGTCCGTGTGTGGCGTGTTCAGCGACGACACCGAAGACGTCACACAACGTGGCGTGCAGATCTACCGAGGTGGTCAAAGCCGGGATGCGCCGCGCTTTTTGGCCGGGCCAGCGAATGAACAACGGTAGATGTCCCAAGGCATCGTGAATTGGATACCCGGGCTTACCCCAGACATCGCGCTCGCCCAGATAATGACCGTGATCGGTGCAAACGATGACCGCAGTTTCAGGCGCACCTGGTGATCGATCGATGGCTTTGAGTACTTGCCCGAACCAGTGATCAATCATGGAAAGTTTGGCTGCATAGGCGGCCCGCAATGCCCGCTCTTGGGACTCATCAAGTACACCATTGGATCGAGCTCCTACAGCGTATGGAGGCCATATCAACCAAGGATCAGATTCGCTGGTGCGATAGCGCGAAGCCCAGGGTTCCGGGGTGTCGAAGGGTTCGTGCGGATCGAATTCGTCGACAAACAAGAAATATGAGTCGTGATCCGAGGCACTCGTGCTGATCCAGTCGGCTGCAGCGCGCATTGTGCGGGGTCCAGGAAAATCCTCCTCGGAACGAAACCAGGTGCGTGAGTCCTGATACGCGAAATGACCCCGCAGAGGCGGTTCAACTGGCAGAGCAGGAGTACCCACCCAGGACGGATCGGGGCGGGTCCGCCAGGGATCGCTTTCATGTCCTCGGACATAGTCCCAGGCCGAAAAATCCACGTGATAGTTCTCCCCTCCCGTCTC
This sequence comes from Acidimicrobiaceae bacterium, assembly GCA_040381935.1. GTDB lineage: Bacteria > Actinomycetota > Acidimicrobiia > Acidimicrobiales > Ilumatobacteraceae > Casp-actino8. Next base: position 10,788 of record JBEIGJ010000015.1, read on the forward strand.
GAAGAGATGCGGGTGGTCAGAGACCAACATCGTGGTCACATTTTTGCTCCGCAGTGACGCGGTGATCGCGTCTTCCCACATTTCAATTGAACCCCAAGGCCGCCAAGGGAAATCCAAGGCGCCCACCAAGATGTCGTGACGAGCTGGCATACAGGGCAGGGAACCCGAGTGGTGACGATCGAAGACCAGCGATTGCTCGGCAAAGCGGTCCAGATGTGGGGTTTCGATTCCCCAGCCCTCATCTGCCCAGGAGGGATATTGGCCCCGATAGGCCCCCAACAGGTTGCGGCTCAGACTGTCGAGAAGAATCACCACCACATTGCGGACCACCGACCGATCGTGGACCCCTGACGTCTCCGGAACTGGGGATTTCGATACGACCACGCCCCAACACTACGCAGGTTCGATTCTTCGTCATACGATGGTCTGGTGAATCACATTCCCGGGAATCAAGATTTGGGCTTCGTCCCATTCGACTGCGATAACCACTACTACGAAGCACTCGATGCCTTCACCCGCCACCAAGATCCGCGCCACGCCGTGCGTTGTGTGCAGTGGGCCACGATCGACGGTCGTCAATATCAGGTGGTCGGCGGACGGGTCAGCAGGGTCGTGACCAATCCCACCTTCGACCCCATCGCCCCCGCCGGTGCCATGCATGATTACTTCCGCGGGAATCCCGAAGGTAAACACCCTCTCGAATTCCTCGCCGCTCGGGAACCCATTCGACCCGAATACCGCGATCGCCAGGCCCGACTGGCGGCTATGGACCAACAGGGTTTGGACAAGATCTGGCTCTTCCCCACATTGGGCATGTTGTACGAAGAGTTGCTCAAACATGACCCCGAAGGTGTGGGCATCATGTTTTCGGCCTTCAATCGTTGGATGGACGAAGACTGGGGATTCGCCTATCAAAACCGCATCTTTGCTGGTCCGTACATTTCCCTGGCCAGCGTCGACTGGGCCTGCCAGGAATTGGAATGGGCCTTGAGTCGAGGAGCGCGAGTCTTGTGTATGCGACCAGCGGCACCGATCACCGCTCATGGGCCCCGATCGCCTTACGATGAAATGTTCGACCCTTTCTGGGCCCGAGTCAACGAAGCGGGTATCACGGTGGTCATTCACGCCGGTGACAGCGGATACTCGAGCAATGGGTACGCCAACGACTCCTTCTCGGCCCAGTTCAGCGGCGGTGGATGGAAACCATCGATCAAGAGTTTTGCCATCGAACGGGCAGCCCAGGACTTCATTCTCACATCCGTCTTCGAAAAGCTCTTCGACCGCTTCCCAAACGTGCGCATGGCCTCAGTTGAAAATGGCTCCAGTTTCTTGGCCGATGCCTTCGCCAAACTGGACTCCACGGCCCACAAGATGCCCGGATACTTCGTCAATGACCCGCGCGAAACCATGCGCAACAACTGGTGGATCAATCCCTTCTGGGAAGACGATGTCAATGTCGTGGCTGAACTCATGGGCACCGATCACGTCATCTTCGGATCAGATTGGCCACATATCGAAGGGATGCCCTCTCCCCTTGATTACGTGCCAGTCTTGAAAACGTTCTCCGATGAGGATCAAAAGCGCATTCTTCTTGACAATGTTGACTTTCTGAATACGTTGCGTCCAGTCTGAACTCTCTCACCACGCGTCAATGAAGGGACGCTTTTTCCCCTGACGTGCAGCAACCGGAATGGAATCCAAGATGGCAGTGATCCAGCGACGCGAATCTGCTGGGTCGATGACATCGTCGATTTCGAAATGAGTGGCCACCGAGAGTGCTTTGCCGTGCTCGTAGAGCCGGTTCACCATGTCGTGAAAGAGTTTCTCTCTTTCCTCTTCCGAATCGGCGGCTTCCAATTCCTTGCGGTACCCCAAGCGCACTGCGCCTTCTAGGCCCATACCGCCGAACTCACCCGTGGGCCAAGCCACACAGAGCACTGGCGCTTTGGTACTTCCAGCCATCATGGCTTGGGCTCCCAGGCCGTAGCTCTTGCGCAAGACGATCGAAATCACTGGTACCGAAAGATTGGCACCCGTGACGAACAGACGGCTGCAATGTCGTACCAAAGCGGTGGCTTCCACTTCAGGGCCAACCATCATCCCGGGAGTGTCCACCAACGAAATCACCGGCAGATCGAAGGCATCGCACAACTGCAAGAAACGAGCAGCCTTGTCGGCGCCATCGCTATCGATCGCTCCAGCCAAATGCGACGGATTATTGGCCAACACGCCGACCGGTCGGCCGTCCACACGCGCCAGAGCGGTAATCATGCCCACGCCGAAGTCTCGCCGCAACTCAAGAACTGACTGGGAGTCGAACATGATGTCGAGCGCAGCACGCACGTCATAGGCCTTTACTCGATTCTCCGGCACCACATGGCGTAACGCCTCTTGATCCGGAACCTCGAACTGCGCGAGGCGCCCTTGAAAATACGAAAGATACTTCTTGGCTAAAGCCACTGCGTGCGCATCATCGTGCGCCACCAGATCGACGACTCCATTGCGGCGTTGAATATCCAGAGGTCCAATATCGGTCGGCGCAAAGACACCGAGCCCGCCGCCTTCGATCATTGCCGGGCCACCCATGCCGATATTCGAGTCTTCACAGGCAATCACCACATCACAGCAGCCGAGAATGGCCGCGTTCCCGGCAAAGGCATATCCACCAGTGATGCCAATCAAGGGAACCAACCCCGAGAGTTCAGCAAAATCATGGAAGGCCCAGCAGTCCAGACCCGATACACCCAATCCGTCCGTGTCGCCTGGACGGCCGCCTCCACCTTCAGCGAAAAAGACCACAGGAAGTTGCAATTGCTCAGCAACGTCGAAGAGCCGATCCTTCTTACGATGATTTTGTTGACCTTGCGTACCAGCGAGGACCGCGTAGTCATATGACATGGCGACGACTCGGCTGGCACGATCATTGAAGAGGTCGCCATTGACACGGCCCAAACCTCCGACCAGCCCATCGGCCGGAGTTCGACGAATGAGATCATCGAGCGATCGCCGCCGCCGTTGCGCGGCAATCACCAAAGGTCCGTATTCGACGAAGGTTCCCTCATCGACCAAATCGGCAATATTCTGACGCGCTGTACGTCGCCCTTGTGCCTGGCGCCGATTCGTCTCTTCAGGACGCGCCGCGTCCAGACCTACCTCATGGCGTTCTAGTACTGCTTGCAGATCAGCACGAACTGAGGATGGCGCTCTGTGATCATCGCTATTGGGATCATCGCTATTGGGATCATCGCTATTGGGATCATCACTGCTAGTCGGCCGCACGGTTCGCGCCAACTGGGGATCGACCTCGGCCACGACATCGCCGGGCATCACGGTCTGTCCAACCTCTACGGCGATCCGCACAACGACTGCGTCGACATCAGAGCAAATATCATGCTCCATTTTCATGGACTCGACAACGACGACCGGCGACGAAGCAGATAGAGCATCGCCAATCGACGAGACCCTGATCACCGTGCCCTGTAGGGGCGAACGGATCAGACCGACCGAATCAGCCACCAGAGGAAGGGAATCGCACCGGAATGGTTCGCGGCCCGCGCACCTGTCCCCCGGCCCAGGTGACGCCTTCAGGATTCGAGACTTCGAAGTCGGGGATCCTTTGCAACCAGGTCTCCAGTGAGATACGCAGTTCCATTCGGGCCAGGTTCGATCCGGCACAGCGGTGAATACCTGCACCGAAAGCCACATGGCGATTGATAGCTCGATCCAAAACGATCTCATTCGGGTTCTCGAAGACTGCGGGATCCCGATTGGCTCCCGGGAAATTCATGAGCACGCGCTCCCCGGCTTTCATCGGACAACCCTTGTACTCCACATCCTCGCCCAAACGACGGGCCATGGTCACTGGTGAATACGCCCGCAATAATTCCTCAATCGCCGTGGGCATCAGTTCGGGCTCACGGATCAGACGGTCTCGATCATCAGGATTCGTAGCAAGGTGCCACAACGATGAACCGATCGACGACCACGTCGTGTCAACTCCGGCAATCAGTAGCAAGGCGCTCATACCCATGATTACCGAGTCTTCGATTTTCTCGCCCTCGACCTCAGTGTGCAAGAGCTCGGAAATCAAGTCGTCACCCGGAACAGCACGCCTTTCGGCCAGCGCTTCAGCAAAGAAGTTGATGACTCCCGTCATACCGCGCGTGCGGCGCTCTTCGTCATAGGCAAATTCGAGAACATCGCGAACCCAGCCAGTGAAGGTATCGCTCATCGACTCCGGCACCCCGAGGATATGGGCGATGACCCGAACCGGAATCTGCTGGGCGTAGTCAGCAGCGGCGTCTGCTTGGCCGCGCTCGATGAACCCATCGATCAGTCGATTGCACAGATCACGGGTCATCGGTTCATAGGACAATGTCCGTTGTGGACTCATCCAAGGCAAGATCAGTCGACGCGTCCAGGTGTGAAGTGGTGGGTCGGAGGAAATGGGCGGAACGCCATAGGGCAAAAGAGCCGGCTGAGCGCCACTGACCACCGCCGCCGGTGGTGGCATGACGGCAATGCCATGACCCGATGGGAAGGTCTCGATATCGCGGGCAATGGCCGTGACATCTTCGTAAGTGGTGGGCAACCATGACCCTCCCCACCGATCGGTGTGGGCAATGGGGCAGGTTTCGCGAAGTGCATCCCAAATGCCGTAGGGATCATTCACGTACTGCGGATCAAAAATGTCGTAATCCGAGGCCCAATCCGTCACTGGCGCCTGGTCTGCGGGGCCCGTCTCGGGCTGCTTCGTGTCAGTCATGTCGTCCCTTCCGCCTCCGACTCTAGAGCGTGCGTCGCAGTCTCGAGTACCAGGCGAGGCCAGAAATGCTCAGGATAATCGTGGCCCATACCCTCAATCAGTATCAATCTCGCGCCGGGGATCGCCTCTGCGGTCCGACGTCCGCCAGAAGGGTCGATCAAAGTGTCGGCGGTCCCGTGGATCACCACTGTGGGAGCCTGCACTCTCGCCAAACGCGCGGTCCGACTACCGTCACGGCGCGCCGCACGATATTGACGGGCCACACCGGCCGGACGACTGGCCCGATCGAAAGCCAAGCCGGCCAGTGCAGCCTGCGACTCTTCATCCACGTACCCCGGGCTGCCCCAAACTCTTTGTCCGGCGAGATGCTGAGCGATTGCCTCTTCGCGCCCGGTCGCTCCAGGGGTGAGCAGAAGTGCTTTGGCCTGGGGTGTCGGTTGGCCCACATCCGGGTCACCGGTGGTCGACATCACCGAAATCAAACTGGCGACGCGATTTGGATGTTCGATGGCAATTGTCTGAGCGATCATGCCACCGAGGGATACGCCAAATACATGGGCCCGCTGGCAACCGACATCGTCCAAAACGGCCACTACATCGGCGGCCATATCGGACAAGCCATAACCTTCCGGACCGTCACTCGAGAGTCCGGTATCACGATTGTCCAGACGGATCACCCGAAAACCAGCTGCGACGAACAGGACACAGAGCTCGTCGCGGTAATGAATACATTGATTGCTCAGTCCATTGATCAGAACCAAAGTGGGTCGGTTTCGGTCACCAAACACCTCGTAGTACAGAGTGATTTCACCAGCTTGGCAATATGGCATGTCATCGTCCCGGATTGGCGGCCAAATGGTCGAAGCGGCCAGGTGGTCGGGTCCGCCGGTACTCCTCGACGATCGGGGCCAGATCATTGGGACTGGCGCCATGCAAAATCACGCCATCAACTCCGAGATCGAATTGGGCGCGAATCTTGCTGACACACTGCGTGATCGATCCCGTCGCTGCCGGAGCCAACCATTCCGCAGGAAGGAGTGTGGATACGTACTCGAGTTCAGCTGTCGTGGCCGTGGCATCGAGAGCGCCTCGAAAAGAACGCACGAAGTCGTCCTGACGAAAGCGCTGCAACACTGTCGGATCCCATGAATTTGTCGTGACCATGAGGTCCCCATAACCCTGCAAATATGTGGCCAAACGTCCCACTGTTTTCTTCAGCCGCACATCGGGAGGAATGTGGTCGCCGATAGTGGCGAAACACGACCAAACTCGCACCGTAGTCGGATCGCGTCCCGCCCGCTCTGCGGCGGCTTTCACCGTCTCGACGCAACGCTTGGTGGTTTCATCGGTGAAAAAAGTGTGCAAGATGACGCAATCGAAAGCCCGACCAGCCAACTCCAAGGTGTTGGGTCCAAAAGCGGTGATTCCCAACGGGATGTTCTCGTCGAATGAGGAGTCCAAGGCCAGAACAGGGTACGAACCAAGTGGGCCATCATGCCCCACGATGACCTCACCGCGAAAGAGTCGACGCATGACTCCGGCAAAATCCTCCATTTGAGCAGTCGTGATGGCTGGAATGCCGAACGCCGAAAACATGGGGGCGATACCGCGGCCAATACCCAAACAGAAACGGCCCTCCGTGAGTCGATGCATTGTGGTGGCATAGGCCGCAGTGACCAAGGGATGTCGGGTGTTGTGATTAGTCGCTGCGGTGGCAATACCGATCTGTTCTGACACTGCTCCCACGGCCCCAGACAAGGTGACCGCTTCTTTGATGTTGAAGCGCTCGGAGATGAAACAAGAACCAATACCAAGGGCTTCAGCCGATCGGACTTCATCAATGAGATCCCGGGGCGAACGAGGCGCTCCGGGGAGAGTGTAAAAACCCAGTTCATTCATTAGTGCGAGCGCAGTCATCAGTTCACTCTTTCTGGTCCACGAAAACCCATCATCAGATGGCGGACCGCCAAAGAGGAAAAGGCCGTCAGGGGGGACGTCGGTGACGACATGATCTCATCGTGATGGTCGGCAATCATCTCTGGAGTCACGTTCCGATCTCCCCACCCTTCGGCCAAGTTCATCTGCACACCACCTTGCCACCCTGCGCCCACACAAATCGCTTCACCATTCAATGGACACGTGGTGTGTCCGAGCCACAGCACCAAGGGCGCCACCAATTGCGGACTCAGCCATTCGCCCAACTCATCGGACCAGGGAATGGGACCAAAACTGGTCCCCCGGCGGGTCTTGGCGTAGGGAACGACAACATTGGTGGCGATCCCGAGTGGCTTTCCTTCACTGGCCATCCCCCGGGTCAATCCAATCACTCCCATCTTGGCCATGGCATAGACGGCTCCATTGGGCACTCCTCCGAATGCAGCACCAGATGAGACATTCACGAATCGCCCGCCGCCGTGGGATTTCATCCATGACCAAGCCGGCCGACTGACATTCAATGCTCCGCGTAATTGTGAGTCGATGAGCGCATCCACACTTTCTTCGGGAAACTCATCGAAGGGAGCCATCCGAACCTGGCCGGCGTTGTTGACCACCACATCCAGACGTCCGAAGGTATCGAGTGCGCACTCCACCATTGCCCGACCACCGGCAACGGTAGAAACCGAGTCGTGATTGGCCACCGCCTGTCCACCGGTGGAGTGGATGAACTCGACGACCTCATCTGCTGGGTTGCGCTCCGGAGCATCTGCCCGGCCATCGGTATCGGAGATACCAACACCGAGATCATTGACGATCACCCGTGCACCGCGCTCGGCAAAAGCCAAAGCGTATTCGCGCCCGAGATTCCGGCCGGCCCCGGTGACGAGAACTACTGCATCGTCGAATCGACAATCAACGGGCGCCATCATTATTCCCCAGCCTCTCTGGTGGTTTCGGCATTGGACAAAAAGAATGCCATCTCTGGCAAAGCCTGCGGATCTTGGATGAAGAAGTGGTGCCCTCCATCGTAAATACGATGTTCAGCCCGCTTCAGCTGCCCCGTGATAGCGGCGCCATTTTCGACCGGAGCAATACCGTCGTATTGGCCCGACATCACCAATGTGCTGCAGGTGATCCGTGGTAGGCGATCCCACACATCATGGTGGCGACGGGCTTCGAGTTGCCAACGAGCCCCTTGGCGAGCCTTCTTTGCTGTCGTTTGGTCCAAAAGATCGTCCCCCTCATCTGCCTTTTGCGCTCGATTGAACAAAGCCCGATCCTGGGGCCGTTCGGCAAACCACTCCTCGTTGAACCGACGATCGCTCACCGAAATCAGTCGCTGAAGGCGCTGTTCATCATCGAGGTCGAAGAGTTCATGAAGGGGATACGAACTTCCACCCGCGCCGCCCGAACTGGTACAGGCGAGCAGCAATCGATCAACTCGCTCCGGCCACGTAACTGCACATTCCTGGGCCACCATTCCTCCAAAGCTGATCCCAATCAGCGCACAGGTGTCCCACTCCAAGTGGTCGAGCAAGGCCCGAGCATCTTCGGCATAGTCGGACATGGTGTAGGGACCATCGGAAATACTCGACCTTCCCAAACCGCGTTGATCGTGAATGGCAACAGTGCATCGTCGGGCGAGAAAGGCCACAAGTGGTCGCACCATCTCGATCGTTGCTCCCGACCCATTTAAAAAGAGCACTCGCGGACCAGTCCCATGACACTCATAGGCGAATCGGCAATCGTCACGAATGAACACTGAAGAATGCACGCTGTGTCGCGAACTCACGAATCACACCGTGACGAACTGTTCGAGTTGGGGATGACGCGTCAGTTCCCAGTACTCCAGCAGACTGAAGGGCCAATTCTGGGCGACCCGACCAGAGTCGTTGCGGTACCAGCTATTCACCGTCGCCACTCCCCAGGCCATGGACTTGTTCCCCTGATCCACCCGTTCGTTGAACGCGTCGTGGATGTCAGAACGAATATCGAGGGATTGCAGATTCGAGGACAGGAGTTCCCTGATACATCCCGTGATGTAGTGAGCCTCGCATTCAGAGAAGTAGATGATGCTCCCGTTGACCACGATGTTGGTGTTGGGTCCATACATACAAAAGAAGTTCGGAAAACCAGGAATCATGATGCCGAGGAAGGCTCGGGCATCACCTTTCCATTCATCATGCAATTCCTGACCACGATCTCCATACACCTGCATAGGAGTGAGAAATTGAGATGCTTCGAATCCAGTGGCATAAATGATGACATCGACACCGTACTCTTGGCCACCTTGGGCAATCACTGCTTGGCTCGTGATGCGCTCAATGTGGTCGGTGACCAACTCGACGTTGTCACGTTTCAATGTGGAGAGCCAGGATCCATTGTCTAGGACAATGCGCTTCGAGGCCGGAGCATATTGCGGAATCGACTTGGCCAAAAGATCCGGTCGATCAGCCAACATGAACTCGATATACAGAGTCAACTGATCTCGTAACTCTCTATTGGCGGCACTGACCGACAACTCGCCATCGTTCCACTGCGGATCGACCACACACGATGGCAACACACCCTCGGTTGCCCGCCAAAACAGCAAGAAGCGGTACCACTGTGCGTAACCCGGGAGGTGTTCCAAGAGCCAACCAAATCCGGGGGCAATCCGCTCGTGATAGTGCGGCACCGGAAAGAGCCAGTTCGGTGTTCGCTGGAAAATCACTACCGATGCGGCCTCTTTGGCCACTTCGGGGATCAACTGCACAGCGCTGGCACCAGTTCCAATGACCGCCACCCGTTTGCCGGCCAGTGAGAGGTTTTCGGGCCAGCGGGCGGAGTGGAAAGACGGTCCTAGGAAGTCCTGCCCACCCTCAATCGCGGGCATCTTGGGCCGATTCAATTGACCAACGGCGCTGACAACGGCCTGCGCGCGAATTTGTTCTTTGTTCCCCGTGATGGTGTTATGAGTCTCAAGACTCCACTCCTGGGCGTGGGTATCCCAGCGCATGGAATCAACTTCGGTATTGAAACGGACTTTGTCGCGTACGCCGAAACGGTCGGCACAGGAACGGAAGTAGTCAAGAAGTACATCTTGGGTAGAAAAGTGCAGGGGCCAATCATGACGTTGGGCGAAGGAGTAGCTGTAGACATGATTGGCCGAGTCCACACGACAGCCGGGATAGGTATTTTCCAACCAGGTTCCACCGACGTCGGCATTCTTTTCCAAGATTTGGACCGTTACTCCAGCCTGCGCGAGTCGGTGCGCCACCAGTATCCCCGACATACCCGCACCTACTATGACCACCGTGAACGGCCGCTCGGGAGCAAGTTCGTCTTTGATCCAGGTTGGTCGCCGGAGATCTTCACCGGTGACCGAGAGTTCCTCCAGCATCAAGGGCACATATTCGGCTCCGACGTCGGAACCCACCGTAAATGACATCAAAGCCTGAAGATCCTCGGTCGATGCCCTAAATGTGCGCACCCCTCCCGCATCTCGGAAGGCCCGCAATGCTCCAGCGGCCAAAGAGCGAATCTCACTTTGTTGCTCCGGTGTGAGTCCCCCTTGTTCCTGCGCCGCAAGCAGAGGATCGGGGCGCAGATGGTCACGCAACAAATTCATGTCTCCGGTCAAATGCGCAATTGCCGGTAACAACGCCGGCAACTGCGCCTCACCCAAAGCCTGCTCGATCTGCTCATTCGTAGCCGTGAAACTCATCGGCCCCTCCTCGATATTTCCCTTTCTCTACTATCGCGCACCGCCCCCACTGGTGCACCTTTGGTTCTACTGGCGACCGAACCCCGAACGCTTTTCAACTTCTCGCACTTCGGCTTCCACCTCTGGCGTGGGTGACACCAAGAGGATCTCGACCCGGTCGAGCACACCGGAAAATGGGAAACCGTCACGCCGGTGGCGATACATTTCGCTGACCGGCGAACCGTGGTCGTATCCCACGCTCGGTCCGACGCTGGACATCATGCGCATGGCGAAGGGAACCACCATTTCTCCGACATCTCGACCGTTCACAACAACATTGGCGCGCCCGGCTCGGCCTTCACGGCGAAATCGCACTCCTACCTGGCTAGCCCCGGTTGGGATTGTTTCGCTCGACGTCAAGATCTGATGTTCGCCAAAACAGTTGTAATCCAGGATGAGTCGATCATCGAGGAGAAAAATGCTGAGACCAGAGTTTTCCGTTCCCGTGGCGTAAATGACCCCGTCTTGGCCCGACTCCCGAGATATCCAGGCGGTCAGATCCCAACTGCGTCCAGCTATAGCTGCTGAGGCCTGGGCGGGAAGGGGCGACATTGGCGGGCGATAGACGTATCGGCGCGAAGGTGGATGCACCGTGTGTTCATCGAAACGCGCTCCAAAGAGCTCCACTCCCCGATCGTCCAGAGGGAGTACCCCTTCTCGGTCGGCCTCTTCCCACCACAGCTCGATGAGCGCCTGCAAACGTTCCGGCTCTTGCGCCGCCAGATCGAAGACCTCGGAACGGTCAGTTTCGACGTGATACAACTCCCACACATCGTCATCAAAAGATGTCCCTGGTTGATGGCGGGTGACGGCCTTCCATCCTTGGTGGTAGATCGCACGATGGCCGACCATTTCGAAATACTGAACCGTCTTTCGACTCGGCGCATCAGTGCCCGTGAACGTGTAGGCCAAAGATGTTCCTGTCACTGGCATCTGCTCATAGCCCCGATACGTCGATGGCGGTGTCACACCCAATAATTCATAGATCGTTGGTACAAGATCGGTGACGTGATGGAATTGATCGCGTCGACCTGCCTCCTGGATGCCCTGTGGCCAGCGAATGATCAGCGGAACATGCACTCCGCCTTCGTGCACATTTTGTTTATACCACTTGAACGGAGTGTTCCCCGCCTGGGCCCAGCCCCACGGATAGTTGGAATGACTATGCGGTCCACCGATGTCGTCGATGCGGTGAATCGCCTCATCAGGAGTTTCAATCAGGAAATTGAAGAA
>JBEIGJ010000016.1:0-22436 GCA_040381935.1 Acidimicrobiaceae bacterium
GTGCACATTGCAGAGGGCGATCCAGTGGCCATGATCTATCCATCGGCCAACCGCGACGAAGAGGTTTTCGCCGATTCCTTCACTTTCGATATCGAGCGAAACCCGAACCCGCACGTCACTTTTGGTGGTGGCGGACCGCATTTCTGCCTCGGTTCCAATTTGGCTCGCCTGGAAATGCGCATTCTCTTCGAAGAAATGGCTAAGCGCATCGACACCATTGATCTCACTGGCGAAGTGAAGAAGTTGCGCTCTAGTTTTATCCACGGCATCAAAGTTCTGCCGGTGGCCCTCAGCCCTCGCTGACGACCACCGCTAGATTTTCCATCCCCACATCAAGGAGTTCTCATGGGTCAGCCCGTCATCATCGAGGCCGGTCGTTCAGCAGTCGGCAAGCGCAACGGATTCTTTGCCGATACTCATGCCGCCACCCTGCTCGGCCAGGTCCAAGCGGCAGTGCTCCAACGGGCGGGAATCGATCCAATGACTCTGGGGCAGGTGATTGGCGGCTGTGTGACCCAGGCCGGCGAACAAGCCAGCAACGTGTCCCGAACCGCCTGGCTGAATGAGGGGCTTCCTTGGCAGGTTGCAGCCACCACCATCGACTGCCAATGCGGGAGCAGCCAGCAGGCCAATCACATGATCCACAACATGATTGCCGCCGGCGTCATCGATAGCGGTATGGCTTGCGGAGTCGAGCACATGAGCAAAGTCTGGCTTGGGGCCAACGTGCCGCGTCTCGGCGAGGGGGCCGAAGTCACCTTCGTGAATGGCAGTTCGAAACCGGCCGACTTCGGTCTCGATATGCCCGATCAATTTGGTGCAGCTGAACGAATTGCCAAGCGACGCGGCATCACGCGCGCCGATGTCGACTACCTCGGACTGATCTCTCAACAAAAAGCTCTACAAGCCACAGCCGAAGGTCGTTTCGAGCGGGAAATCATCGCTCTGGATGTCACTGATGCCGAGGGCAAGGTCACCACTGTGACTCGTGATGGCGGCCTACGAGAAACGTCGGCTGAAAAGTTGGCCTCCCTCAGTCCGGTTGTACCCGGGGGTATCCACACTGCTGGCAACTCGAGCCAAATCAGTGACGGTGCCGCGGCTGTGCTTTGGATGGATGAAGACCGGGCCCGGGCCGAAGGCTTCAAGCCACGAGCCCGCATCGTGGCCCAGTGCCTGGTAGGAGCCGAGCCCTACTACCACCTCGATGGTCCGGTACAAGCCACGGAGAAAGTCCTCCGCGACGCCAAAATGACCATGAACGACATTGACATCGTGGAGATCAACGAGGCTTTTGCCAGTGTGGTGTTGAGTTGGGCTCAGGTCCATGGCGTCAGTCGCGACGATTTGATGTCCAAGGTCAATGTCAATGGAGGCGCAATCGCCCTCGGTCACCCTGTTGGTTCGACCGGGAGCCGCTTGATCACCACGGCTCTGCACGAACTCGAACGTTCGGACAAAGAGTTCGCGCTTGTCACCATGTGCTGCGGTGGCGCAGTCTCCACCGGAACCATCATCCAACGCGCCAACTGATATGCCTCGTGACGCGGCTGGTACCAGAGCCGCATTGCTGGAAGCGGGGCGCCATCTGTTCGCCACCGAGGGTGTTTACACCGTGGCCTTGGCCAGCATTGTCAAAGCTGCCGGCCAAAACAACAGTTCGGCCTTGCACTATCACTTCGCCTCCGATGGTCTCGATGCGCGTAGGGGCTTGCTTTTCACCATCGTGGCCATGGAAGACGCCAGTATCGAAGTCGAGAGGCAACTCTTGATGAACATCATCAGAAGGGAAGGTCGCCTCGACGATCTCCCAGCATTGGTACGTGCCGTGATCATCCCCATGGTTCCGAAATTCCGCGACGTCGCCGGACGAGAGTATCTAGCGATCATCAGCCAGATGTTGGATCATTTCAACAACTGGGATGCCGGTGGACCCCGTATGCCCAGCAGCGCTTTCGAAGTCTTCGACGCAATCCAGAAAACTCTGCCCAAGGATTTGGAACCCGTGGTACGGCGCGAAAGAGTCGTGCGCTTCTTGGAAATGACAGTTGAAGCCCTTGGCTCACACGCTCGCTATATCACCTCGCTGGAAACCCAACCAATCGATCCCCGGCGCTTGGAAACTTCAGCCTTCGTGGACAATCTGATCGATATGGCAGTGGGTGCCTTGACAGCACCACGTCTCAACGTGTCGAGCGCACCAAACCAAGACCAGCAGTAGCGACCAATTCACGCTGAATCTCATTGACCCCGCCACCAAAAGTGTTGATCTGAGCTGCTCGCGCTGCCCTTTCGACTTCTCCGTGAATCACCGCACCCTCTGATCCATCACGGAGATGCGACACCGGTCCGAGGATGCCTTGCATGATCCGGTAGACCTCGACTGCTTTTTCGGTTCCGAAAACTTTGACGCCACTGGCTTCGGCTGGTCCGAGAGTGTTATCGGCTACCGACTGAGCCAGCTTCCAGGTCATCAAACGAATGGCATCGAGGAGAGCATGACACTTGGCCAAATCTGATTGCACCCAAGGGATATCGATCATCTTTTCGCCGTCTGGTCCACCAGAAGGCGTCACTCGACTCCACGTCGTGACGTCATCGAGCAAACGCTCGGTCAACCCGGATAGTGCGGCCAATCCCACGCGCTCGTGATTCAGTTGCATGGTGATCAACTTCCAACCGCCATTGATCTCACCGATGACATTGCCCTTGGGGACCCGCACATCGGTGTAATACGTGGCCGTCGTGGTCACGCCGCCAACTGTGGTGATGGGAGTCCATTCAAAGCCGGGGGTCGAAGTTGGCACGATGATGATCGAGATACCTTGGTGCTTGGGTGCTTCGGTATCGGTTCGGCACGCCAGCCAGACGAAATCGGCTTGATTGGCGCCGGAGGTGTACACCTTGTTGCCATTGATGATCCACTCATCGCCATCGAGTACGGCCGAACATCGCAGACTGGCCAAATCGGTTCCCGCCTCGGGTTCGGTGTATCCAATGGCAAAGTTGATCTCTCCGCGCAAAATGCCAGTCAAGAACTGATCCTTTTGCTCCTGGGTTCCGTGGGCCATGATGGCCGGACCAACGGTGTTCACAGTGACGAAGGGGAACGGCGCATGGGCCCGCTGAATTTCATCGAACATGATGAACTGATCAGTAGCTGGTCGACCGTGACCGCCGTATTCCTTGGGCCAACCCAGGCCCAACCATCCATCGGCTCCCATCTGACGCACGAGATCCCGGAAAAGCGGTCGGCCTTCTCCGGACTCCCCCAGTTCAGCGCGCACTTCGGGGGTGAGCATGGCAGCAAAGTACTCACGGAGTTCTTTGCGCAAGGCTTGTTGTTCTGGGGTCTCGGCCAGGTACATGGCCTCACCCTAGCCATCATCTGACGGGTCGTCAGAAGTCAGATGGGTGAATTTCGCAACGGTGGCTTGCCAATTTCGAACCGGTAGTGGTCATTGCTCCCCTACCCCACTAGACACATAGTCGTGGTCGCCACTGTTTCTCAGATCTATCCGACACCCAGTCGCGAGTCGATCGCTGATCTGTACGACATATCGTCTCGCAAACGCCATCATGACCGCCCCTGGGTGGTCATGACCATGATCAGCGCGGCCGATGGAGCGATCGCCGTCGACGGCCATTCTGCGGCCCTGGGCAATCCCACCGATCGGGAGATCTTTCTCACTCTGCGACGTTCGGCGCACGTGATCTTGGTGGGCGGAGAAACAGTGCGCGCCGATGCCTATTCGCCCGTCCCCGACCACCAGACCCTGGTGGTGGTGTCCCAGTCGGGCCACCTTGGACCCAACCATGAAGCCCTCATTGCCGCCCCGTCGACCAGAGTGGTTTCTGGGTCGATCGTAGACATTACACGGGACTTGCCCGGAGCGATATGCGTTTTGGAAGGCGGTCCGTCGCTCAATGGCCAAATGCTGGCTGCCGACCTGGTGGACGAAGTGTGCCTGACTTTGGCCCCGCGTTTTCCGGCCGGTACCGCCGCACGACTCGCCCATGGTCCTCTCGCTGGGTCGGAGACGTGGGAGTTGGGACATATCGCTGAAGATGAGGGATTCGTCTTTTTGCGCTATCTCCGACATCGCTCGAAGTAAGGGAGCGGTTTTTACTCCAGAGTCATTTCTGCACCATGTTCACCGGTGGACGCTCACCAACATTCAATTCGTGGACATCACCGTTCTTTCGACGCAGAAGCGGATACCGGTCGGCGAACTGGGGTGGATGATCAATGCGCATCAACATCGTGGCGGCTACCTCTGCGGCCTGAATTGCCAGACGCTCCAAGGTGTGATGGCGATGTAGACGCACACCGAGATCAACTTGGCCCAGCGATGACACACCAAAACGTTGCGCCAAATCGATGATCATGCCGATCTCCACTCCCCAACCCGTAGCAAAAGGTATGGCCGACAATGTGCTTCGTCGTCCGGCAAACTCGCCCGCCAACGGCTGTTGTAATTCCGCTAAGTCCGGGAAGAACAATGACAACAACGGACGCGCCACGAGTTCAGTTGTTCGTCCCCCACCACCGAGGTGCGACGGACGAACGTAACTGGCCTTGACCAAACTCAACTCGGAATCGAGGAGCAGTGGCATGACCAGACGCACGATCCACTCGTTAGTGAAACTGGTGATGTCGCCATCAATCCACACCACGATTTCGCCCCGACTAGCGACAAGACTGGCCCACAGGGCATTGCCCTTACCGCGAGCCTTGCCGTGATGTCGGTGAATGTCACTGATCGGAATAACCGTCGCCCCTGCCTCTCGCGCAATCTCTGAGGTGCCGTCCACCGAATCGTCGTCGATCACGATCAGCTCATCAATCAGAGTGCCCAGTAAGACCGGTTCAATCATGCGGATCAAATCACCAACGGTTTCCGCCTCGTTCTTACAGGGGATGCACACCGAAATGGTCGTCGAACCCTTGGTGGCGCAGGCAAGATCAATGGTCCAACCGGTTGGATCGAAGGATTTGATGTGTGCGCTCACTCGCTGATTCCCTTCAACCCGCCCGTAACGTGCTGGGCATGTTTCTCTACGGCGTGATTAACGCCTCACCTGATTCGCTCAATCTCGACTCAATCGCTACCGACGCTATCTCGGCACGCCGACGAGCCGACTACCTGCTGGCCAACGGCTGCCAAGGTATCGACCTCGGCGGGCAAGGGTCCACCGATAACGCTGCGGTAGTGACATGGGAACAGGAGTGGGATCGACTCCGAGACATCGTCGTCGCTTTGGCCGCTTTCAAGGTTCCGCTCAGTATTGATTCCTGGAAGCCAGAGGTCACGCGTCGGGCACTCGAACATGGGGCCACGGTGATAAACGCTGCCGATGGTATGCAGTCCGACACAATGTGGGAAGTGGCCGCCGAATTTCAGGTACCAATTGTGTTGCCATTCCTCTCGGGTCCCAATCCTCGCGAAATGGAACTGGTACGCACCGACCCGGTTACCGCAATGGTGGAATTCTTCGACCATCAATTGGGAATTGCCGATCGTTTCGGTATGCGCAAGATGTGCATCCTCGATCCCGGAACAGGATTCGCCCCCTCGAATTGGCCCTGGGAAGAGCGCTATGTCTACCAAAAACTGGTGTATTCGCAGTTGTCGGCCCTGCGAGTTTTCGACTTGCCGCTATACATCGCGCTGCCTTGGAAAGACACTCCTCAACACGATGAACTCCTGGAAATCGTCTTACGGCAACGCCCAGAATTTGGTCGGGCTCACTACCCCGAAAAAATTCGACGAGTCGAGCGTTCGATCAGGATGTCGTCATAGAGATGCCGACAGACAACTAGCGGCACGTCTGAGGCTTACGAAGTCAGTTCAGCCAGTGGACCGCGTGGATACACCGCATCAGGGGGTAAGGCAGTTTCCCAATCATCTGGACACTTATCGGGCCGCACTTCACTGAGCGGCGCTAGGACAAAACGCCGTTCGGCATAACGCGGGTGCGGGACCGCCAGGTTCCCGCCCTCGATCACGACGTCGTCGAAGAACAATAAGTCAAGATCCAAGGTGCGCGGACCCCAATGCACTGAACGTGAACGTCCAGCATCGGCCTCGATACGGTGCAGCCAGCGTAATAAGGCGTAGGGATCGAGCTCAGTGGTGATTTCAGCGACCATATTCAGGTAGGCGCCCTGCCCGTCCGGTCCACCAACAGGGTCGGTCTCGTACACCTGTGATTGCTTGATCACATTCTCACCCAGACGGTCGATGGCGAATTGCAGATATCCCACCCGATCACCCAAGTTGGTGCCGAGCGCAATCACTGCCGAATGCGCTCTCATCGCTGATGCTGACGTTTTGATCCGGTGCACCCGTACGGCGGAGGACTCCACATCTTCGGGAATCGGAGGCCGCAATTTGGTGAGAGTGAGATCGACCGCACTCACCCGCGGAAAAGACAACACCACATCAGCCATCCGTTGGGCCAGACGCTCTAAGAGCTGATCAGCATTGTCCCGAGCAGTAGCCGCCAACTGCAGACAAACCTCGCCGTAATGGACGGTCTCGGTGAGGTCATCGCTCAGGCCGGCATCATGCAGATCGATATGAATGTCGACGTCAACGCGCAGGGGTTGAGGAATCTTGCGCTCGTGATCGAGAACCCCGATGACGCTGACAACGCGCAAGCCCGAAATGAGGATGTGATCGGACACGGTCGCCACGGTACCGTTGGACCATGTCTTCTGACACGATCACCACCGCATCCATCTCTGTTGGCTCCTTCGACCCCTCCCGGGTCATCGCCGATTTACGTTCCTTGGCCGAGCGTACCGGTGGTCCTGAAGGCTCAAGGCGCCTGTGTTGGACTCCCGAATGGGTGGCAGCCCGCACCTTGTTGCGCGAAGGTCTGGCCACGTTGCCCGTGGACGTCGACGTGGACGAAGCCGGCAATTTGTGGGCCTATCTCCGAGGCGCCAGCTCAGACACGCTGGTTGTGGGCAGCCACCTGGACAGCGTGCCCAAGGGTGGCTGGCTGGACGGTGCTCTCGGAGTGATGGCCGGATTGGAACTATTGCGTTCCTTAGCCGCCGAAGGGACGCCCCCGGTGACGGTAGCGCTGGTGGATTGGGCCGATGAGGAAGGGGCTCGATTCAGCCGCTCGCTGTTTGGTTCAGCTGCGGTCATGGGCACACTCGATATCGACATCCTGCGCGGCCTGGTCGACAAAGAGGGACAACGTCTCGTCGATGTGCTCCCCCAACATGGGGTCGATATTGACAATCTCGATGGCGCGCAACGCCGTTTGGAGGGCGTCAAGGCCTACGTCGAACTGCATATCGAACAAGGTCCGATCCTCGAGTCGATGGGCAAAGGTATCTGTGCGGTGACGGGTACCAAAGGTATCGAACGTGAACGTCTCATCTTTCGCGGTCAGGCTGCCCATGCCGGGACCATGCCCATGCCTATGCGTCGCGACAGTTTCCGAGCAGCGTCCCGCTTTGCACTTGCAGTGGCCGAGATCGGTGATCGACATGATGGAGTCACCACAGTTGGTGCGGTGGCGTGTAAACCCGGAGTGGTGACTGCGGTGCCCGGTGAAACCACGATCACTCTCGATATGCGCCATATCGATGCCTCCACATTGGCCACCATGTTTGCTCAAAGTCGTCAGGCCGCCGAGGACGCGGCAACCGCCGAAGGATGCACCGTCGAGTTCGAGCATATTTTCCGGATCCCGCCGATGCCTTTTCATCCCGAACTACTGACTGCGGCGACAACGAGTGTCAATGAAGTGGAAGGGCACGACATCGTGCTGCCGAGTGGAGCCCTGCACGACGCCAGTGAAACGGCCCGATCAATTCCCACGGTCATGATCTTTTCGTCTTCAACCAATGGCCTGAGCCATACCAAAGAAGAAGACACACCAGTGAATCACCTGCTGATGTCGGCCGACGCCTTCAATCGCACCTGCCGTCGGGCCATGTCACTGATTGAGAGTGGCGCTCTCTAGGACAATTCAGGAGCCAGAGCGCCTGGCGTTCAAAAGAGCGGTGACCGCTTTCCCGTCGGCTTTGCCTTGGGTTGCTTTCATAACTGCACCGACTAGGGCACCCATGGCTTTTTCCTCGCCACCGCAGAACTTGTCCCAGGCTCCGCTTTGCGCAGCGATGACTCCATCCACAATGGAGGCCAAAGCCGAATCATCCATGGTTTCGAATCCTTTAGCCGCAGCAATGGCCACAGCGTCACCCCCGCCGGCGGCAACCAATTCAGCCAAGATGTGCTTGGCCTGCGTGGCAGTCACCTTGCTCGAGGTCTCCAAGACGATCAAGCCAGCCAAATCACCAGCGGGAATCGTTGGCTCGGCACCCTGATCGGCATAGGCCTCCTTGACGTGCACCAAGGCCCGCGCCGCATCACTACCCGCGTCAGCGACCGCCAAGACGTAATCATCTTGACCTCGCTCCACAACCACCATGATTGCTTCGCTGTCGGCTGGCGAGCCGGTAGCCGTCGACAATCGCTGGCGTCGTTCACGGGGCAACATGGGCAATGCCTGACGCACGGCTTCGATCCAGGCTGGATCGGGATCAACGGGCACCAAGTCGGGTTCCAAGAAATAGCGATAGTCGTCGGCATCTTCTTTGGAGCGCAAAGTATGGGTACGTCCGTCGGTCTCGTCCCAGTGGCGCGTTTCTTGACGGATCTTCTCACCGTCTTCCAGGAGCGCTATCTGCCGGCGGGCTTCATATTCGATTGCTCGTCCGAGTGAACGCACTGAATTCACATTTTTGATTTCACAGCGGGTGCCGAGAGGTTCACCAGGTTTGCGCACACTGACATTGGCGTCACAGCGCATCGAACCCTCTTCCATTTTGGCATCCGACGCGCCAATGGCCACCAAAATCTGTCGCAGCTCGGTGACGTACTGACGGGCCTCGTCCGGAGTAGTGATATCGGGACGTCCAACGATCTCGACCAGCGGCACACCAGCCCGGTTGAAATCGATGAGCGAGTGATCGCTCCCGTGAATACGTCCTCCACTGCCACCGATGTGAGTGCTCTTGCCAGTGTCTTCCTCCAGGTGAGCGCGTTCGATTCCGATGCGTTTTCCACCAGGGAGTTCCAACCAACCATCAATGTTGATCGGTTGGTCGTATTGCGAAATTTGATAGGCCTTGGGCATATCGGGATAGAAATAGTTCTTGCGGTGAAAAGTGCTCGGCTGCACCGTGCAGTTCAGGGCCAAGCCAATACGCATGGCCAACTCCACGGCCTGGCGGTTGAGGACCGGTAGGGCCCCCGGCAAACCGAGAGTGACTGGATCGATGTGTGTATTGGGCTCATCACCAAATCGGTTAGCGCTTGCCGAGAACAATTTCGTGGCCGTGGCCAATTCAACGTGCACCTCGAGACCACAGACCAGTTCGTAACCGTCGATCATGTAGGAGTTCTCAGTGCTCACCGGACGCCGCCTTTCATGGTCCGCTCCAATTCCGCAGCAACGCGGAACATAAGTTGCTCGCCCAATGTGGACGCCAGAATCTGTATGCCAACTGGGAGGTCATCGGCTCCCGTCCCAAAGGGGACGCTCATCGCGGGATGGCCGGCCAAATTGGTGGGGATGGTGTACACATCGCACAAATACATGGACAGCGGATCGTCCACTTTGGCTCCAACGGGAAAAGCCACCATGGGTGAGGTCGGAGTCACGATGACATCGGCTTTTTCGTAGGCTCGGGCAAAGTCATCACTGATCAGCCTTCGTACCTTCAACGCCTTGCCGTAATAGGCGTCGTAATAGCCCGCCGACAAGGCATATGTTCCGAGCATGATGCGACGTTTTACTTCGGGACCAAAGCCCGCCGATCGCGTCGCGCTGTACATGGCATTGGTATCAGAGGCAGCCACTCGCATGCCGTAGCGCACTCCGTCGTAACGGGCCAGGTTGCTCGAGGCTTCGGCCGGGGCAATGAGGTAGTAGGCCGTGAGGCCGTATTTCAACGATGGCAACTCGACATCCACAACAGTGGCCCCGGCGGCGCGCAAAGCATCGAAGGCTGCCTCGAGTCGAGCACTGACATCGGGATCGGCTCCACCGGGGAGATCGGTCACCCGGCCGATGCGCAGTCCCTGCACCCCATGGTCGAGAACCGACTGCACATCGAGCGGGCCCTGAGGAATGGACGTCGAGTCGAGTTGATCGTGGCCGCTGATCGCTTCCAAGACCAAAGCTGCGTCACGGACATCAGTGGCAAAAGGACCGATCTGATCCAAACTGCTGGCAAAGGCCACTAAGCCATAGCGACTGACGGTTCCATACGTGGGCTTCACTCCGACAACTCCACCCAAAGCCGCCGGTTGACGAATGGAGCCACCGGTGTCACTACCGAGGCTGACCGGCGCGAAACCAGCAGCAACAGCAGCGGCACTACCCCCGCTCGACCCACCAGAAACCCGACTGAGGTCGTGAGGGTTCAGCGTGACACCAAAGGCTGAGTTCTCGGTACTCGAACCCATCGCGAACTCATCGAGGTTGGTCTTTCCAATAGCGATTGCGCCCGATGCAACAAGTCGTTCCACCACTGTGGCGTCATAGGGAGGACGCCACTGATCGAGAATCTTGGACGAACACGTCGTGGGAATTCCTCGGGTGCACAAGTTGTCTTTCAGAGCGATGGGCACGCCCGCCAGCGGACCCGGATCGCGTCCGGCAGCAATATCGGCATCGACGCGCGCTGCTGCGGCCCGGGCGACATCGGCAGTCACCAAATTGAAGGCGTGGATATCGCCATCCAGATCGCCAATCCGATTCAAATAGCCCTCGATCACTTGTGATGCGGTGACCGAACCAGACTTCACAGCCTGGGCGATAGCCCATGCAGTTGCCGGTAAACCGGACGGTGATCCCACATAACGCTGTTCACTGGCAGCAGCCATCTCAGGTCTCCAATCCAATGATCGGCGGGACCCGGAAACGACCATCTTCTGCAGCTGGTGCTTGGGATAGCACCTCATCACGATCAAGTCCGGCGACGACCACATCTTCGCGAAAGACGTTCGAACGCGGGTAGGCCTGCGTCATGGGTTCGACTTGGTCCAAATCAAGGGTGTCGATATCGGCGAAATGCTCGAGCATGCCCGCCAACTGCGAGGTCATGGTGTCGACTTCAGCGGGAGAGAGGTCGAGTCGAGCCAAGCGGGCCACTTTGGTCACCGTGGCAGTGGAGATTCGTTCGGGGGAGGCTTCAGGCACCCCGTCATGCTACGAGGATGAAAGGTGGACGAGCACGGCCGATTCCGGCCAAAGAAGAGGCATCGGCAGACCCACCGCTGCCAATGCCGAGCCACTCAGCCGATGCGGCACACCGTCGGTGTTGGTCGTCATCCAGGCGGGCTGGCGGGTCGTCGGTCCGAGCATTGCGTTGGAAACTGCACCTCTACCCCCAGGATCCAGCGGAAGAACGACAACATCATAAATCTGGTCAGCAAGGAGATCAGGCAGGCGCAATCTCTGCGGGAATGTGGGTTCGGGAGTTGCGAGTTGGACGTAGCAGATCAATGCTTCGTGGCGATCTTTGGCGTAAACCCCATGAGCCAATGCGGTGCCAACGGAGCGATGCCCTGCCACGTGTTCGCCCGATAGGGAGCCGTAGATGTCGAAACGCACTGTGTCTCCACCATGGAGAAGATGACGATAGGTCTTGTACAACTCGATGACGTACGCCAGATGCGCCCGTTCGTTTTCGTCGGCGGTGGTGATATCCCACTCGACTCCGAGGTGACCGAATAGTGCGGTTACGGCACGAAAGGACAACGAGTGTCGTCGCTGCGTGGTGTGGGAGCGCCGCGGTCCGATGTGGCTGCCCATGACTTCGGGAGGGATCACCATCGAGGCTCCCCGTTGAATGAGTTGACGCTCGTGAGCGTCGTTGCTATCGCTCGTCCAGACTCGCTCGACTCGACGCAACATCTCATGGTCGATGCGCCCTCCACCCGAGGCGCACGATTCGAATTCAATATGGGCATGCCGTTGCCGCAAGGAATTGATCAACGCATATACCGCCAGAGTTTGAGCGTGGGTGGCTGCTTTGCCATCACTGGTACTGGCTTGGATGTGCGGTCGATTCATATCCCACTTGACATAGGAAATGCGATGGTCACCCAAGAGAGCATCGAGTTGGTCGTGGATGTACTGCCACGCTCGTTCATTGGTGAGATCCAGGACTAATTGGTGACGGCCCAAAATTGGTTGATAGCCATCGCTGGCCAAAACCCAATCGGGATGCTGGCGATAAAGATCGCTGTCGGGATTGACCATTTCTGGTTCAACCCAGATCCCGAATTCCATACCGAGACCGACGACGTGTTCGATCAGCGGGAACAATCCTTGGGGATAGACATCGACAGACACCATCCAGTCACCCAAGCCCGCACGATCGTGACGGCGCGCGCCGAACCACCCGTCGTCGAGGACGAACCGTTCGATGCCCGTTGCCGCGGCCACATCGGCAAGATGGCACAAACGATCCAAGTCATGATCGAAGTACACCGCCTCCCAGGTGTTGATGTGCACCGGTCGCGGTCGGGCCTGCGGACGCGGTGAATGACGACGAACAGTCGAATGAAACCCCCATGAAGCCGGCGTGAGTCCGCGCTCTGAGTACACGCCGATGACCTGAGGCGTATCGAGAGATTGACCCGGGTCGAGACACATCTCTCCGGGCTGGAAAAGCTCACCGGATTGGATGTAGCGCTGACCAGTCACCAGGGTTTCGGCGTACAGCACATGATTGCCACTCCACGCCAGGTGCACACCCCAGGCTTGTCCACTCCACTCACCGGTGCCGTTTTCCAGAGCCCAAATGTACGGCGGATGTTCATGTGAAGTGCGACCACTGCGGTTTTCACTGGTCCATGCCCCATAGGGCCACGGAAACCGATGCAGATCGAACTCACGAGCCCACCGGCCCGAGTACACACCCAACTGCGCGGCGTTCTCCGGAAGGGCGAGGGAAACCGTTAAGGCATCGACCATGTAAGGAGAGTCGCCACGATTGTCAACCGTGACTCGAGTGGAGAGAACACCGTCATGGCTCAATTCCAGACGGCTCGTGATGACCAATGCGGCAACATCATCGATAGCTCGCACAGTCAAAACCTGATCGGCAGTCGGCCCAGGGCCACGGACGAGATCGTGTTCGAGATAGTGAAACCGCGGCGACCAGTGCCGACCCCCACGGCGATGACCAGCGAGTCCAGGACGTCCGGCAAAACCATCGCCATGCATGGGCACGATCTGCAGTGGTGTCGCTCCACCAACTGCACCAAAGGGCTGTACATCCGTTGACCAGACAACCGATTCCGGATCGGTCGATACGGCTAGGACGGGAGCACCCCAATGAACGATGGCCGGAATACCCGAACTCACATCCACGATCACCGACGTTGTCTCGGAAACCAGGTGTTCGATTCGGCGCGAGAGGTCCAAAGCCACTCCTGTTCACTAGCCGCCAACCTGGGCTGCCGTCAATCGCGGATCAGCGCTTCGGTCTTGGTCGGGACGCGACATAATGCTCTTCATGTCTGTCGCCGATGACGCCGGTTCTGCTAACCAGTACCCCGCCGCTGCGGACTTACGCCTCGATCCGTATGTCGACACTGCGGTTTACGTGGTCGGATCCCGTCAGAGCCGTCCGAATTTGCCATCGCCAGATATCAAACAGGGCTGTCCATTTTGTCCCGGTGGCCTCGAGGCACCAGATCCCTATCGGACTCGTTTCTTCGTGAACCGCTGGCCAGCGTTTCCCGACGATCGCTGCGAAGTGGTGCTCTACTCCCCCGATCACGATGCTTCGTTGGCGTCTTTGGGCCTCGACGGAGTACTCGACGTGATCACGATGTGGACACAACGTACCCACGTGCTGGGTGCTCGAGATGATGTGGCCTATGTCTTGGTGTTCGAAAATCGCGGTGCTGATGTGGGTGCGACTATTGCTCATCCGCACGGACAGATCTACGCCTATGACCATGTCCCCTCGCGACCAGCGCACATGTTTGGGCGGGCCTGGGAGCCGACACCCTCGCCCGAGCGGCACATCACTGACAACGCGACATGGATGGCCTATGTTCCCCACGCCGCGGCCTATCCAGTCGCCATCAACATCGCCCCAAAAACTCGTCACGGTGCACTAACCGACCTCGATGCCCCAACACAATCCGACTTGGCGGCGATTCTCATCGACGTCGGCCAACGACTGGATCGCCTTTATGGCCAACCCCTGCCCTACATGATGTGGATCAATCAACGTCCCACTGATGGCAGCCATACCCAAGCCTGGATGAACATCGACCTCGTATCTCCCTGGCGCGCCGCAGGATTGGCCCGCTATATAGCAGCGGCGGAGATCGGTGGCGGCGAGTTCTTCAACCCAGTGGTTCCCGAAGAACTCGCCTCCCGTTTGCGCTCAGCCTGAGACTCGGGGATCTCTCATGTCATTGGCTGTAAGGCGCGAAGTGCGGTGCCCGCTTGTCCAAAAATGACTGCACACCTTCTTGGAAATCTTGGCGTTGAACCGACTCGTTCATCAGTTGTATGGCATTGGTCGTGGCGGTATCGGCATTGATACTCCAGTCGCCATACACCTGCTTTTTCATGATCGCCCAACTCGTCGGACAGCCATTTTCGGCCAAGTCAACGGCGTATGCCATGACCTGCGTGATGAGTTCATCACCAGGCACCACTTGATTGACTAAACCCATGGTGAAAGCTTCTTCGGCGGTAATGACGCGCCCCGATAACAACAGATCGAGCGCTCGCGGGAGGCCGATAAGTTTTGGCAATACCCATGATGAACCGTATTCGGCAATCAGACCGCGTCGACTGAAAGCCGTCGTCAGTTTGATGCCGGCAGCGGCGAAGCGGAGATCACAAAAGAGAGCCATCACCAAGCCAACACCGGCCACTGCACCATTGATGGCCGCGATGATCGGCTTAGGGAAATCAAGAAAATCACTGAATCGTCCCGCCCCAGTGGCCGGACCAGCACCGGCTGAGGGATTGGCGCGAATTTGATTGAGGGCGTCCATATCGGCCCCCGGACAAAAGCCTCGACCCGCACCAGTGATGACTACCACCCGCACTGCCGGATCTATTCGGCACTCCTCGAGACGGCTGAAAAAAGCAGTCGACATTGCCGCGCTCCAGGCATTCATCCGATCGGGATTATTCAATGTCACGACCCCGACTCCCGAAGGATCAACGGAGAGCAGAACCAGACTCGAAGATGGAGAAGTCGTCATTCTTCGACCGTACAACGAAACACTGGTGTCACGACAAAGCAACTCCGTCGCGTTCGTCCGGCTCGTCGCTGGTCTGCCCGCCTGGTGGGGGATCAGTAGTTGGCGACTCGTGCCGATCCTGCCACCAGCGCCAGAGCAAAAAGACCGCTCCTGCGCACATCAAGACAATGGCCATCCATTGATTGAGTCGCAGACCGCCGCCTTCTTTACTGGGATCGATCCGCAATCCTTCGATCCAGAATCGTCCGATGCCGTAACCCAGGACGTACACCGCCAACAGTCGTCCAGGATGGGGTCGCGGTAGGAACCGACGGCCAATCAGGATCAGAACCCCAGCCAGGGCGAGATTCCACACAGACTCGTACAAAAACGTTGGATGAAACAACGTGCCCGGCGGATAACCGGCACCTGCGACCTTGTCAGCATCCACTTCCAAACCCCAAGGCAGATCGGTCGGGCGACCGAACAATTCCTGGTTAAACCAGTTACCCCACCGGCCGATGGCTTGGGCCAGGGGCAAGGCCGGAGCCACTGCCCACATAGAGAGACCGAGTGGCATCTGACGGCGCCGCATGATCACGGCCCCGACCACGATTCCCAGGAACATACCGCCCGGGATACCGAGACCGCCCTTCCAGATCTTGATGATGTCGCCAGGAGAATCGCTGAAACGGTCCCATTCGGTGGCTACGTGATACAGACGGGCCCCGATGATTCCCGCGGGTACCGCCCACAGAGCAATCGAACTGGCGTCATCGGATGTGCCCGCTCCCGCCGCTACCAGCCGCTTCCCCCACAACCAGACGGCGGCAATGACACCGAGGGCAATCATCAATCCATAGGCCCGTAACTGCACGGGGCCAAGGCGAAGGGCATCACTTCCCGGACTGGGCAAGGATGCAAGGACAGTGTCGATCCGTGTCAACACATCGACGTGAGCGATAAGAAACACTGAACCTAGGCACCCGTGACTTGGGCCGCGAAACGAAGGGCGGCTTCGAAAATCAGATCTTTGTCATAGTCCTGAGTGGCCACGTGATAACTGCGTTCCAAGAGGATCCGTTCCACTGGCCCACCCCACTGCTCGGCCAATTGGTCGCTTTGGACCGGGTCGACAACATGGTCATTCTTCGAAGTGATCAGCAACATCGGCGTCGTGGCCAAGGGGTACTGCGAAACCATCGGGGTGATGCCGTCCACCACCATCGAGACCAATGGAGCGAGAGGGGTTTGTGCGTAGGCGGTCTCTTTGACATTGGGGTCCGCGATGTCTGAACCAATGCCGTCGAAGACTTCGGTTCCAGCAGCCAACATGCCGCGGACCATCTCCACCATTTCGTCGGCCTGAGGTTGGGCCGCCGGGTTGATACACACAATGCCGGCAACATCGGGATGTTTCAGGGCGGCCCACAGGGTCAACGAACCACCCATCGAAAGTCCGGTCACGACCACTTTGTCGACTCGTCGGGACAAGTCTTGATAGGCCCTTTCAACTTCGGCCGTCCAATGGTGCCAACGAGTGGGAATCATGTCCGATACCGCCGTACCGTGGCCGGGTAAGCGCGGCAACTCGATGTGATAACCCGCCCCAGCAAAAGCCTCGGCGACCCCGCGCATGGACGATGGGTTACCGGTGAAGCCGTGAATACACAAGGCGCCCACCGACGACGTCCCAAGGTGACTCCATGGCTCAGCGCCGGCCATGACAGGTGCTACATCTACGTGTCCGCTCATACATCTCTGTCTATCCGATGGACGCCCGCTGACGCGAAATTGTCTCGGCCAGCGTGTCAATGGCTTCCCTTTGGGGCATGATGCTGAAGGACGTAAAAGGCGCACAACGGGAGACAAGACAACCAGAACATGATGAAGGAACCGGCATGGTGAGCAAAAGGACCGGACGGGAGATTGCCCACCGCCCTTTGCGGCGTCGACGGGACTTCGATCGCGCAGCCCTGTTCGCCTTCATCCCGGTCTTGGCAATCATTCCTGTCTGGTTTTTGGCCATGATCATCTTCTGGCTGCCACTTTCCACCGTCGTCGATATCCCTTGGTGGTACGTCCTAGCTGGTTACCTTGCAGCGGGACTGACACTTTTCGTTCCCTCGGTTCAGCGTCGTTTGCTGACGGTGTTGATCGGGGCCCGCAAACCCTCTCCGTGGGAGGCCAGCCGGCTTCGTCCGGCCTTTGTCGAGGTCACTCAGGCCTGGCACATTCGCGATCGCAAATTCGTGGTCGGTGTCGTCGACGACCAGGACCTCAACGCCTACGCCTGTGGCGGCCACCTCGTGGTGGTGACGGATTTTGCGATACGTGAACTAACCCATGAGGAACTCTGCGGAGTATTGGCTCACGAACTGTGTCATCACCTCGGATCGCATACCGTTGCCTTGACCATCAATCAATGGCTGACGCTTCCAGTTTCGATATTGGCCCGAGTGGGAACTTTTCTGAATAACGTCTCGACAGCTGCCACCGATTCCTTCGCTCGCAATTCAAGAATTGGAAGCACGTTCGGACATCTCGTGGCCACAATCTTTCGCATCATGGCGTGGATCTTTGTCGCCGGATTCAGCACCACGCGCTACCTCGGACAAGTAGTCGGCAGGTCCGCTGAATTTCACGCCGAT
Organism: Acidimicrobiaceae bacterium; assembly: GCA_040381935.1. Taxonomy (GTDB): domain Bacteria; phylum Actinomycetota; class Acidimicrobiia; order Acidimicrobiales; family Ilumatobacteraceae; genus Casp-actino8. The sequence continues at coordinate 17,912 of JBEIGJ010000016.1, forward strand.
CAACGTGTCGTACGGATGGGCTACGGGCGCCAGCTTGCGGCTGCTTTGCGCCGGACAATCACCTCGGGCACCACTTCCAAAACCCATCCACCGGCTCGAACCCGTATCGCAAGGGTGGAGGCAGCACTTCGGCCCGCACAATGGCGGCACCCTTCTGCTGGACTGTGATCGTTCACTGCACGTAGGTCGCAAGAGCGGTGGCAACTTGATCAGCACTGACTGCACCCAAATGGCGCCAGAGAATGTCCCCCGACGCACTGAAAAGCACCGTCGCTGGAACCGTTCCAACGTCGAGGGCAGTGAGGAGGTCGCCCATTTCGTCGATGACAACCGGCAGGGCCAAGGACATTTCATCGAAATACTCGGTGATGCGAAGTGGGTCATCTCCGATGTTGATGGCCAACACATCGACATCGGCTTCAGAATTGGCGATGCGCTCCAGTTCCGGGAGTTCCCGTCGACATGGCTGACACCAGACAGCCCACAACGACGCCAAAACAGGACGCTCACCCAAGGCGCTGCGGATGGACGTGGTTTCACCGTCCATTGTGACGAGGTCCACGTCGGCGGCACTCGACGATGTGGAACTGGTTCCACCGCGACATGACATGGCCACAACGATCAAAATGATCAAACCCACGAGCAATGACCAGCGCGACGCGTGACGACGACGGGAGCGCGGCGCGGACATCAGACCACCGTGATAGTCACGGTGTCGTGGCCGCCAACGGTGCACACACCGAAGTAATACCCCTGTTCAACGAACGTCATCTTTTGAAATTCACCGGGACGAACGGTGAAGGGCCCAAAGGAGTGGACCACTGAATCCTCATTCAAGATGGTGATGGTGTCACCGACCGAGATCGTCAATTGCTCAGGAAGGATGTCTTCGACGAACTGACCTTGTTCGGCCTTCTCTTGTGATCCTGCGGGTACCACATAGCTCCATACCACGCCGGACGGGGTGACACTGTCGGTGCCATCCCGTCCGGCTAGTACGAAGACGACCGAGACGGCGATAGCGATCGGAACGAAAAAAGCCAAGGTGGCCAGAAGAATTCGCAGCGGACCCGAGGCCGATGCCGGATCCACGTTCTCTTCGGTTGGAACCACACTCTCTGAGGACTCATCAGTAGCTGTCATGGCGCTCCTTTCATTCCTTCGCGTTCTCGTCTCGCAGTCAAAAATCTGTCACTCAGGGAGCCTCATCGCGCACTTCAGCGACGACTGTGATCGATCCGGCGTTGGCAAAGGTCAGGGTCACTTCGACGGTCTGACCTAGCTCCAAAGGATTCACCAGATCGAGCAGCATGATGTGGTACCCACCGGGAATCAGCATCACAGTTTCGCCGGCGGGAATCGGGACGGCGTCAACTTCACGCATCGTCATCTCACCCGCCATACCGTCCATGCCGTCCATGCCGTCCATGGGCATCGAGTCACTCGGCATAGCGCCCGTTGTCGTTTCATGCACCTCGACAGATCCCGCGATGGTGGCATCGACTGAGGCCGACAAGAGTTCGTCATCCACTGACGATTCGATGCTCATGTAGACCGCTCCGAGACTGGTCATCGCCGGACTCGTCCGCGCCCACACGTCGAACACGTCGATCACGGCTTCAGAGACGTCTCCAGTGGCATCCACGGCTGGCGCTTCTGATGAGGGCGATTCCGTCGAGGAATCATCTCCACCACAGGCAGCAAGAACCACGGCGCTCACTGCCACGATTGATAAAGCGGTGAATCTCTTTTTCATTGATGTCATCTTTCTGGTGTTGTCGACTGTATTCGGTCGACTCTTTGATGGGGGGATAGCAGTTCCGAAAGCGATGACCTAGTCACACGTCACGCCGACTTCAACAAGATCTGTAAGTCATTGACCATGGCATCCTTGTCAAGACCAAAGGGCCACTCCACGCGCACCGTACCACTCGAATCAACCACATAGGCCGTCGCGCTATGCCCGACTTCGATTTGGCCTTGATCGTTGGTGATGATCGTCGAGCTGGCCAAGAATGCATTTTCGGCGGCGCGTAATTCGTCGTCCGAGGCTGGGACGAGGGCGTGGTACGTATCGGAAAAACTCGAGAGATACCCATTCAGTACCTCAGCGGTATCGCGCTGTGGATCGACCGTAACCATGGCAATGTCAATGCGATCGCCGTCTTTTCCAAGTTCGCGGCGCGCGGCGCGCACCAGTGCCAACGTGGTCGGACACAAATCAGGGCAGTTCGTGAACCCGAAGTACACCACCAGTAATCGGCCAGGTTGGGCGACGAATTCGAACATTGCATCGTGATCGGGGTATGCGCCCTCGGATGTCACATCAGTGACCGAAACATTTCCAACTTCCAGCGGTCGATCGCGCACAATGCCTCGCATCACCGCATCTTCACCACCACATGCATTTGTTGCCAGGAGTGCGCTACCCATAACCAAAGCGAGTAATCGGCGCCAAATGAAGGCGCGTTGTTTCCCACCATGCATATCGTTCACCCCTTCATCATGGCCGATGACTGGTCCGAATTCCTACGGACCAAAGTCCCCAAGTTGTCTTTCCACCCCAACCTGGACCAGGCCACCACAGATAGCGTGGCAACGATGAGCACTCCCCACGGTTCACAACCTGATCGTCGTGCTGTGCCATTCCTTGACGCCGCCTCTGGACATCAGCCCCATCACACCCCCGTCTGGTTCATGCGTCAGGCCGGGCGCAGCCTCCCTGAATATCGCACTCTTCGCGGCTCGGGGAGCATCTTGGAGGCCATCAAACAGCCACTGTTGGCCGCGGAAGTCACTATGCAGCCAGTTCAGCGGTATGGCGTCGACGCGGCAGTGCTCTTTAGCGACATCGTTGTTCCGGCCCATGCAGTGCAGTTCGGAATCGATGTGGCCCCCGGAACCGGACCGGTCGCCGAAACTCCTTTTCGTTCATCGGCCGATCTGCAACGTTTGCGTCCTCTCGAGCCCGACACCGACGTGCCCTACGTCATCGATACGGTTCGCGAACTGGTCCGCGAGCTCCCCCATGAGGTCCCCTTGTTGGCATTTGCCGGTGCGCCATTCACCGTGGCCAGTTACCTCATCGAGGGTCGCCCGTCGAAAAACTACGCCCACACGAAAGCAATGATGTTCAACGAGCCAGCCTTGTGGCACGCCCTCATGGAGCAACTCACTCAGCATTCGATTGCCTTCATCGAGGCCCAACTCGCCGCCGGTGCTCGCGCTTTTCAACTCTTTGATTCGTGGGCCGGTTCTCTGAGCGTGCACCAGTATCGCTCACAGGTCCTGCCCTACAGCGCGCAAGTTTTCACCGAATTGCGTCGTCGTCATCCAGGCAAGCCCGGTATCCATTTTGGAATCGGATGCGATCATCTTTTGGAGGCGATGTACGACGCCGGGCCGCGAGTACTCGGTTTGGATTGGCGGACTGGCATTGCCGATGCCCGGTGGCGGATGGGAGCCGACCTCATCGTGCAGGGCAACCTCGATCCTTCGTTAGTCCTAGCGGGCTCGTCAGCCGCGCTCGCCGGGACTCGGGACGTTCTCGATGACAACAACGGTCATCCCGGTCACATTTTCAATCTCGGACACGGTGTCGACCCGGCTACCGACCCCGGAGTCCTGGCCGAAGTGGTGGCCTTCGTCCACGATGCAACCAAAGGAAACTGATGTCCTCTGCCCGCACAGCTGTCTTGCTCATGGCCTACGGAACCCCGCGTACCCCTGAGGAAATCGAGCCCTACTACACCGACATCAGACGTGGTCGCGCCCCCACACCAGAACTACTGGCCGAACTGGTGGCGCGCTACGACGCCATCGGGGGTATCTCGCCACTGGCTGCTCGTACTGAGGCGCAGCGGGATGCTCTCCAGCGGGCGCTCGATGCTGTGAGCCCTGATGAATTCACCGTGGTACTCGGACTCAAACATGCCGATCCGAAAATCGAAGAGGCAGTGAACGACCTGGCGGCTGCGGGGTACAAGCGCATCATCGGATTGGTCTTGGCTCCGCACTACTCCTCATATTCCATTGGTCAATATCTCGACCGCACGCGCACCGCGGCTGAACCCCATGGAATTGAAGTAGTCGGCATTGATTCATGGGCTGTCGAGCCGGCCTTCGTGGCTTTTTTGGCCCGAGATATTCGTGAGCGACTGAGTGCCATGCCCGCGAACACCAAAGTGCTCTTCACCGCGCACTCGTTGCCTCAACGCATCATCGACGGCGGAGACCCTTATCCCCACGAACTACGTGCTACTGCAGAAGCTGTCGCCGAGGCTGCCGATCTGGCGGCTTGGTCGTCATGGGCTATTGCCTGGCAATCGGCCGGTCGCACACCAGAACCCTGGATCGGACCCGATGTTTTGGAAGTCATCGCCGATTTGGCTTCCAGCGAGGCCGCATCGGGGGTACTGGTCTGCGCGTGCGGATTCGTAGCCGACCACCTCGAAGTGCTCTACGACTTGGACATCGAAGCACGGGCCTTTGCTACCGAAAGGCATCTGGCCTTCGACCGCACCAC
>JBEIGJ010000017.1:0-22313 GCA_040381935.1 Acidimicrobiaceae bacterium
ACGTCAACCCGGCACAGCAGAACAGCGTTCCTTACGAAATCCCGCTGCAGATCCGGACGGTCGACCTCGGCGCGTTGACCCCGGTCTGGGGAGGCCCGGTCAACAATGCCACCTATGCCTCGGTGATGCCTGGGTTCTTCTGGTCGGTTGCGACGGATCGTGTCGCCTTGATCGATGCCCGAGATCGTCGATGGGAGAGGGTCGCAGACATCGATCTGCCGGGTGCGAGCCGACGTTCGCGCGAGGCGCTCCGGCAGATCGTCGACTTCGAGTACCGCGACATCGCCTCGGCTGAGGCTCATCTGAAAGCGATCCTCGGTGATGTGCCCGGAAGTCTGTTGCCCACAGGGGTCTATGCGCTGGTGAGCAACGAGGACATCGTCTATTCCAACGCCGGGACGACGGTTTCGGCCATCGGTCTCGTCGACCCCACCGATCTGTCCAGGGGGTTGGAGGTCAAGGCGCAGTTCGACACCTCCACCATCATCCCGCCCACCAAGATGATGAGTGGACTAATGGCCAACCAGTCAATCGACGGATAGATAACTGTCGAGGCGTCCATCAGCCGTTCTCCCCTTCAGCGTCGTAGGTCGCCAGTTCTGGTGCGACAAAACCCGTGGTTTGCTCCACCCGATCTAAAAGTTGGTTCACACTGGGTTCAATGCGATCCAACATGGGCTTGGGATAGACGCCACAGAAAACGATGAGGGCAACGAAGGGCAACAACACCAGACCCTCACGAAGTCGCAGTTCGGGGAAATCAGCATTGGCTTCATCGGGTTCACCATGGAAAACCCGTTGATAGGCCCACAACAGATACAGGGCGGCCAAAATGACCCCCGTGGCTGCAATCACGGTCCACCAGCGAGCAGTCGGGAAACTGCCGATGAGAATAAGGAATTCGCCGACGAAACCATTGAGGCCGGGCACACCGATACTCGAGAGCATGACCACCATGAACACTGCGGCGAAAATTGGTGCTGTCTTTTGCAGTCCTTTCAATTCGGCAATCTGACGGGTGTGGCGACGCTCATAGATCATGCCCACCAAAAGGAACAGGGCACCGGTTGAGACACCGTGGTTCACCATCTGCATGACTCCACCACTGAGAGCCTGTGAGGTGAAGGCAAAAATGCCGAGCACGATGAAGCCGAGGTGAGCAACCGAGGAGTAGGCAACCAACCGTTTCAGATCGGTTTGCATCGTGGCGGCGATTGCGCCCCAGATGATGCCGATCACTGCCAAAGTCAAAAAGAGATTCTTACTCCACACTGCGGCTTGCGGAAAGAGATAGACACCGAATCGGAGAAGTCCGTAGGTGCCGAGTTTGAGCAAGACTCCGGCCAAGATCACCGAGCCGCCGGTCGGCGCCTGAGTATGGGCATCGGGTAGCCATGTGTGAAGAGGAAAGAGCGGGACCTTGACGGCGAACGCAATCGCAAATGCCAAGAACAGCCAGCGCGCTGTACCAGCGGCAAAGTCTGCGCCTTCGGCTATCTCCACGAGATCGAAGGTGATGTATCCCAAATCATTGCGGGCCAAGGTTGCGGTGGCCACGATTCCCACCAACATGAATGCCGAACCAACCATGGTGTAGAGGAAAAACTTCGTAGCGGCATAGATCCGCTGGTCGTATCCCCAACCGCCGATTAAGAAATACATCGGCACGAGAACGATCTCGAAGAAGATGAAGAACAAGAACAGGTCCAAGCTGAGAAAGGACCCCATCACACCCGCTTCGAGTAGAAGCAGCCACGATAAGTAACGCTTTTGATCGTGATGCGGATCACAGCCCACGATGACCAGTGGGAAGAGCACTCCGGTCAGCACCACCAAGAACAACGAGATTCCATCGACGCCTAGATGCCACCCGATTCCCCACTCGGTGATCCATTGATGACGTGAGACGAACTGAAATCCCTCTTCGCCCGTTTCGAAAGAAGCCAGCAGCCACAACCCGAGAGCTCCGGTGAAGACCGACGACAGCACTGCAATCAGTTTGGTGATCTCTGGTCGTTTGTTGGAACTGAGAACAACGAGAACGGAGCCCACCAGCGGGGCCAACACCAAGGTCGAGAGAATTGGAAACGGCAGCGAGCCGGAAGTTTCAGCGGCCAGCAACGTCATCACAGCACGACTCCTTGAAGGAAGAACCACAGCAGCAGCGCCACGACACCAACTGCGATACCAGCGGCGTACGTACGGACTGCACCGGTCTGGATCAGACGAACGAATCCACCGGTCTTGTTCACTACTGAGCCCACTCCGTTCACCGCGCCGTCCACGATACGACGGTCAGCCCAGGCAACTCCATCGAAGGCCCGACGTCCCGGACCGCCCATGAATTTGCTGATCCCCTGGTCATAACGCCAACCCTGGGCCAACAACTGTGGTTCGATGACGGGCAACTTCCGGCGCGCGTAGACAGCGACGGAAAGGGCGATACCAGCCAATGCCACAACGATCGCCACCCCGAGCAAGAGGTATTTGTTCTCATAGGCCCACGAATACTTGATATCGGCTTCCCCAAATTCCACGACCGGCTCGAGCCATTTTTCCAAGAAGTGCAGATCCTTGGAGAAAGGCAATTGCATGGCCCCACCCACGATCGACAATCCGGCCAGAACAACGAGCGGAGCCAACATCGTTGCCGGACTCTCATGAGGTTTGAAGTCGCCGTGCGCCCCGTGCTCGGCACTGTGATCTTTCCAACGAGCTTCGCCGAAAAAGACCATGATCACCTGACGGGTCATGTAGTAAGCCGTCAACAGGGCGGTCACCAATCCCACTGCATACAGAATCGGACTCTTGGCCAAGGCGTAGAGGAGTATTTCGTCCTTACTCCAGAATCCGGCAAAAGGAGGAACGCCAGCAATGGCCAGCCACCCGACAATGAAAGTCATGGCCGTCACTGGCATCAGCAAACGTAAAGCCCCCATCTTGCGCATGTCCTGTTCGTGGTGCATGCCATGGATCACCGAACCTGAACCCAAGAACAGCAGGGCCTTGAAGAAAGCGTGGGTCACCATGTGGAAAATGGCTGCCACATAAGCGCCAGAGCCAACGGCCAGGAACATGAAACCCAACTGGCTGACCGTGGAATAGGCCAGAACCTTTTTGATGTCGGTCTGGGCAACGGCAATCGTGGCTGCGAACAACGCCGTCGTCACACCGACAATGGCAATGAGAGTCGGGAGCCAGTCGTAGGCCACTTCCAAAACTGGGTTGATCCTGGTCATCAAGAAGACACCAGCAGTCACCATCGTGGCGGCATGGATCAAGGCCGAAACCGGGGTTGGGCCTTCCATGGCATCGGGTAACCAGATGTACAAGGGCAATTGCGCACTCTTGCCACAGGCACCAATGAACAGCATCAGCGCAATGGCCGTGGCCGTGACCGCAGATAAGGCACCGTCTTCGGCGGCGAGATTCAATCCTTCGTAACTCAATGTTCCCACGGCACCAAAGGCCAGGAACATGGCCATCATCACTCCCCAGTCACCGACACGGTTGGTGACGAAAGCCTTCTTGCCCGCTGTCGCCGCGCTCTCTCGGGTGTGCCAGAAAGAAATCAAGAAGTACGAACACGTACCCACTCCCTCCCAGCCAAGGAAGGTCACCAACAAGTTTTCGCCCATGACCAGCATCAGCATGGAAAAGACGAAGAGGTTGAGGTACAAGAAGAACTTCGAGAACTTCGGGTCACCGTGCATGTATCCAATGGAGTACAGATGAATCAAAGAACCGATACCGGTCACAAAGAGCGCCATGGTGATGCTCAACGGATCAGCAAGAAACGCCAGATCGACCTGCAATGATCCCACCGGTACCCACGAGAAAGCGGTGTACACCTGGTGCCGTTCCTCGGAGTCCCGCGAAAGAAGTTCGAAAAACACACCGGCAGTCACAGCAAAAGAAAGTGCCGTCATGGCGGTGGCCACGATGCCAGCCTTGGGCTCGCCCAAAATACGACCGAACACCAAGATGATGAAGAACCCCGCCAATGGCAGGGCAGGAATCAACCACATCAGATCGAGCACGACTACCCCTAGCCCTTCAACACCGAAAGATCGTCAACTGTCGCACCGGGGCGACGTCGCATGATGGACACGATGATTCCGAGTCCCACCACAACTTCGGCGGCCGCCACGACCATCACGAAGAACACCGTCGTTTGCCCACCGATATCGCCCAACTTTTTGGCCAGCGCAACAAAGCTCAAGTTCACCGCGTTCAACATCAACTCGATACACATGAACATCACCAGAGGATTGCGACGAACCATCACGCCGACCGCACCGATACCGAAAAGAACGGCGGCCAAGATGAGATACCACGTCGTGGTCGGAGTGAGCGCTGCCACCAAACCATTCATGGCGACACCGTTCACGATTCCACCTCCTGAGGATTCGACTTGATCCGACGAGTCAGTAGGACGGTGCCCACTACTGCCACGACCAACAGGACTGACGTGATCTCGAAAGCCACGACATAATCGCCAAAGATACTGCGAGCTAGTTGTCGAATATTCGAATCGTTGTCACCCGTGATGTCTGCTTCGAGAATGCCCTCTCCTCTTTGGGCAATGGCATTGCGTGAAGCCACCACCGAAGCGGCTACCAGCCCGACCACACCCACACCAACGATCGCCGCCAAGGGCCGTTGAATCTTGAACGGCTCGACGCTGATGTCCTCGGTGCGGTCGACACCAAGCAACATGATGACGAACAAAAAGAGCACCACAATGGCCCCGGCGTAGACGATGACTTGAACCACAGCCAAAAAGTGCGCCTCTTGGGCCACGAACAGCACCGCAACTCCGAACAACGTCAGAATCAGACTCAGGGCCGCGTGCACCGGATGGCTGCGCACGATGACTCCAACCGCTCCGATCAGAATCATGGCCGCAGCCAAGACGAAGACAACGAACTCCATCATGACGAAGCCTCGGGCGACGCACCAGTGGCATCGCGACGTTCTTGTGCTGGTTCTGGCTCCCGCACCCCATATCCCAATTCGCCGCTCCACCCAACAACACCTTCAAAGGTGGCATCACCCGATGGCGCCGTAGCTCGGACCCAACCCGAGGTGTGCAGATCCTCACCTTCGCGCCAATCTTCCCAAGGGAGCTGCTGGGGCTTGCCGTCGTCATCGACAACCAATTCGGACTTGGTATAGATGGCGTCCTGGCGATTGGTGAAGGAGAACTCGAACAATTTCGTTTCGGTGATGGCTTCGGTCGGGCAGGCTTCCACGCACAGATCGCAATGAATGCAACGGAGGTAGTTGATTTCGTAGACAAAACCGAAGCGCTCACCCGGCGAGGTCGGATTATCGGGGTCGTTGTCAGCGCCCCGCACATAGATGCATTTCGCTGGGCACACACCGGCACAGAGTTCGCAACCAATGCACTTTTCCATTCCATCTTCATAACGATTCAGAACATGGCGTCCATGGAGACGATCTGGCTTGGCTTGCTTTTCATCGCGTTGCGGACGACCGCGCTTAAGCTCACGGCCACCGGAATATTCCAAAGTGACTTTGTTACGCCGACCGACTTGGCGCAGAGTGACGAGAAATCCTCCCAAGTAGCCCATCAGAACATCGCCCCTTCACGTTCACGATTTGCTCGGCTCACCGAGATCGCTGTCGACATGAGCATCACACATCCAAGGATGATCACCCCTGCCAACACGCCAACAACGGCGCCGTTCCATCCTTCGTTCCGGCCGAGTTGGAAGACCGCCATCAGCATGAACCAACCAAGGGCCGCGGGGATGAGAATCTTCCAGCCGAGATCCATCAATTGGTCGTACCGGAAGCGGGGCAAGGTGGCCCGGAACCAGACGTAGATATAGAGGAAGAGAACAATCTTGGCAATCAGCCAAATTGTTCCTTCGATTGCACCTGGAACGATCGGAATGTCGAAGAGTCCCTGCGGTCCACCAAAGAACATGGTGACGATGATGCCGCTCATGGTCACCGTGTTCATGAACTCGGCCAAGAAGAACAGTCCAAAGCGAATACTCGAATACTCGGTATTGAAACCGCCCACCAATTCCTGCTCGGCCTCCACCAAATCAAAGGGTGGACGATTCAGTTCCGCCGTTGCCGCCAACAAGAAAATCACAAAGGGCACAACGCCCGTTGAAATCACGTGCCAATCAAGAAAGACCCCCTGATTGGCCACGATGCCACTAGTCGACAACGTGCCCGCCATCAACAGAACGGTGGCCAGGCTCAATCCCAATGCTGCTTCATAGGAAACCATTTGGGCCGAAGCGCGCACCGATCCGAGCAGCGGATACTTCGAACCGCTCGACCATCCCGCCAACATGATGCCGTAAACCGCAATGGATGACAGTGCCAAAACCAAGAGAACACCAACCGGTGGATCAGCCAATTGCACGCGCGTCACTTCACCGAACCAGGTGACCGTACCGTCTTTGCCGTCACTGAAATCCCCGCCCAGAGGAATGACCGACCACACCAAGAATGCCGGAACGAATGCTAAGAAAGGAGCCAACTTGAAGACGAAACGATCGGCGCGCTCGGGGATCAGATCTTCTTTGAAGAAAAGCTTGATGCCATCAGCCAAGGTCTGCAGCAAACCCCAGGGGCCGGCCTTATTCGGTCCGATGCGGTTCTGCATACCAGCGATGGCTTTGCGTTCGAACCACACCATGAACATGGTCACCAAAAGACCGATGGCAAAAATGGCCACGACTTTCAACAAGATGATCAAAAGTGGAGTCCACAGCAAATCGCCGAGCGAAATCGGATCGAGAGCGAGCAACGACATCACAGGTTCTCCACCGAAACGTCGGTGACCAATTGCGATGAATCGATCAACTCACCAATATTGGGACCGCTCTGATTCCACGCCGCCCAGACGGTTCCCCGCAACACGCGCTCATCGGCTCGGACCGGTATCACGATAGATGTCCGGCTCGATGCCACTTTGACATGCGCGCCATCCGTGGCTCCCAGACGGGCCAGATCAAGCGGATGCATATGCACGGCCGCACCAGGCGCGAGGGATGCCATCGACGGCGATTCGACTACCGCGTGGCCGGCATCGTACAAAGTTCGACTCACCACCAAGCGGTATCCAAAACCAAGTCGTTCCGGCACTGTGGGAGCAGTCGCTGCTGGTCGTTCCGCCCGGCTGTGCGCCATCAGAACACCATCAGGATTGGCGGCCAAAGCAGAACGTGTCGCTGGCGCGAAGGCGGCAACATGACGCACGAGCTGATCGTGGACTTCGCTCACCGATCCCATTCCCAGATCGATATTCAACGCATCGGCTACTTCGAGGGCCGTCATCCAATCTGGACGGGCGGTGCCACGGGCTGTGACTTTACGAGTCAGCTGGGTGACGCGCCCTTCGATATTGGTCGTCGTACCGTCTTTCTCGGCGAAGGCCGCAGCCGGAAGGATGACTGTGGCATCCTGCGATGAGGCGTGCAACAAGGTGTCAACAGCAATCACGTGCTCCACACTGGCCATCGCTCGCCGTACCAGTGACGTATCAGGAACATCGGAAACGAGATCGGCTCCCACGAGCACCAAACACTTCACTGTGCCCTGAGCGGCTTGCTGGAGAATGTCGATCGTCGAAGCCCCCGCCATCCCGGCTTGCACTGCGCCGCGCACATTGCCCCGACGTAGGACCGGCAACACCTTTGCTTGCGGAATCGTGGCCATGATCTGATCGAGAGCGGCCATCGTGAACACATCTTGTTCCGCCAGATTGGCGCGGCCGACGACCACTACGACCGAACCGGCCTGCACTTTGTCGGCCACATCAGATTCGGAAAGCGTTGCCGCTACGGCTGCTGGAAGACGACCCGGTTCGACTCCGATCGACTTCCAGGCGTAATCGGTCAGACCAGTGAGACGCGGCGTGAATTCGACCAATGCCGAGCGCTTCTTCGACGCCGCATCGCGAAGACGGAGGTACAGAACTGGCAGTTCCTCTTTGAGATCCGGGGCCAACAAGATGACCGTCGATGCGGACGCAGCCTGATCGATGGTGGCTTGCGGATAGGAAAACACAGTCTCGGGCAATCCATCGGCCAACTGCGCGCTCACCGCTTCGATACCCAGCGCACCCGCCAGACGGGCCCAGGCATAGGCGTCTTCATTGGTACCCCGAGCACCGCCAATGATGGCCAGACTCGAAGGACCTGACGACTCCAGGGACTCGGTGATCAAAGATGCCACAACGTTCACTGCCGAACTCCACGATGTCGGCTCCAAACCTTGGGCGGTCCGGACCAATGGCGTTTCGAGGCGATTCACACTCTTGTGCGCTTCGAAGCCAAAACGACCCTTATCGCAAAGCCAACCGTGGTTCACCGGATCGCTATCGACACCTTGGTAGCGGACCAGTTCATCCCGACTCGACTCCACCGTGATCCGACAGCCAACTGCACAGGTCGTACACGTGCTCTCGGTCTTTTCCAAATCCCACGGACGGGCTTTGAATCGATAGGGCTTGGCAGTCAATGCCCCGACGGGACAGATCTGCACGGTGTTACCCGAGAAGTACGAACTGAACGGTTCGTCGGGGAACGTTTGAACCTGCGTGTTGTTGCCACGTGAAATGAAATGGATGAGAGGATCGCCCGCGACTTCATCAGCGAAACGAGTACACCGATCACAAAGAATGCAACGCTCACGATCCAAAAGCACTAACTCACTGATAGGAATCGGCTTTTCGTAATGGCGCTTTTCTTCGACGAATCGACTCTCACCTGGACCGTGGCTGAAAGCTTGATCCTGGAGTGGACACTCACCGCCCTTGTCGCAGACCGGACAATCGAGAGGATGATTGGCCAAGAGCATCTCGATCATGCCCTCTTGGGCTCGCTTGACCTGATCGGTATCGGTGCGGACAATTTGTCCCTCGGCCACCGGTGTCATACAGCTGACCACCATCATCGGACCTCGCGGGCCCTCGACTTCCACCATGCACTGTCGGCACATGCCAACTGAACTCATGCGCGGGTGATAGCAAAAACGCGGAATGTACTCGCCCTCGCGATCGGCTGCAACGATGATGAACTCACCTTTACGAGCCTGCACCGAGTTTCCGTTGAGCACGATGGAAACGGCGTTGGGATCTGGCGGCGGAGATGTCGCCTCGATGTTCTCTTCCGTGGTCGTCATCATCCCACCCCCACTGGGATCGTATTCCGACGGGTGATTTTGGCTTCGAACTCTTCGCGGAAGAGAACCAGTGCCGAATTGACCGGCGCGTAGGCCGACGGGCCCACGAAGCAGATGGTGTTCATCTTGTAAGGGAAGGGCACCGCAGCTAAGCCGAGCTTTTCGCTCGAAGCATGCGGGAAGTCACCCGGACAAATTGATGTTCCCACTTCGATGAGTTGTTCGAGATCGGCCGGCGTGCCCTGACCATCGACGATGCGGCTGAGAATTCTTTCCAACCAGGTTCCACCTTCACGACAGGGTGTGCACTTACCGCAGGACTCATGGGCGTAAAAACGAGTCAAGGTCAGAGCCGCAGCCGGAATATCGGTGGTCTCGTCCATAACCATGACCGCTCCCGATCCGAGCATCGATCCGGCAGGCCCGATCTGGCTACCTTCGAACGGTAGATCCAATTGATCGGCAATGAACCACGGTGCGGATCCGCCGCCGGGAACGAAAGCCTTCAATTGTCGATCGCCGCGGATTCCACCACAGAACTCTTCTCCGTAGATCAGATCCCGAAATGTCGTGGTGCCGTTGACGATCTCGTACACCCCTGGACGCTTGACATGTCCGCTCACTGCCACCATGCGCGTACCGGGAGATGTCTTGGTTCCGATCGCGGTGTAGGCATCAGCACCATTGCGCAGCAACCATGGCAAGTTGGCCAGAGTTTCCACATTGTTGACAATGGTCGGTTGTCCATAGAGGCCAATGGCTGCGGGAAAATAAGGGGGCTTCAAGCGGGGCATACCGCGATTGCCTTCCAGACTTTCGATGAGTGCAGTTTCTTCACCCACCACATACGCCCCGGCTCCCCAGTGCAACACGATGTCGACAGAGAAAGACGAGCCGAGAATGTTCTTTCCCACATAGCCAGCGGCATAGGCCTCATTGAGTGCCTGTGCCACTCGCTCTTGAGCCAGTGCCATCTCACCGCGAATGTACAAGAAGCAGTGCGATAAACCTGCGGCGTAGCAGGCAATCAGGCAGCCTTCGATCAATTGATGGGGATCGCGCTCCATGAGCAGACGATCCTTGTAAGTTCCCGGTTCGCTCTCGTCGCCATTCACCACGAGATAACGCGGATACACACCTTGGGGAGTCAGACCCCACTTGGTTCCAGCCGGAAAGCCAGCACCACCGCGCCCAAGGATGGTGGCACTTCGAACCTCTTCATGAATCTCAGATGCCGGTCGACCCAATGCGGCCCGCAAACCTTGATAGCCGTCGGTGGCCACATAACGCTCGAGGGTGTACGAGTCTTCATACTCGAATCTCGCCGTCACAATTTTCGGTCGGGATCCAGCGACGAATCCGGGGGCGTGGGCGTAGGTGTTCGTCACAGTGCCGCCTTTCCGTTCATCCATAGCGGAGCCTCGGTCACCGACTCTGGAGGTACAGCACCAACACTGCGGTCCACCGGAATGTGCTGAAGCACACGGGCCAAGGTGCCGTGGGCAGGAATCTCATCGTTCAACTTGCCCGATCGCAAGTCGGCGATCAATCCGTCGAAATCGGCAGCAGTGACACGAAAGCGATAGCGATAATTCACCTGAAGACACGGCGCTTCAGTGCACGCTGCCTGGCATTCGGCCCGCTCCAAGGTGAACTGACCGTCGCTAGTGGTACCGCCGATCCGGACACCGAGAGTTTCCTCGGCATGATGCATCAGGTCCTCGGCCCCCATCAGAGCACAAGACATCGTTCCGCAGATATTGATCAGGAACTTACCCACTGGTTCGAACTTGAACATCTCGTAGAAAGAAGCGGTGCCGTAGACCTCGGCCGAGGTCGCTCCCACCAATTCGCCAATGTGAACCATGGCGTCATTGCTGACATATCCATCTTGTTCCTGAGCCAAATGCAAGAGCGGAATCATGGCCGAGCGCGGTCGCGGGTAGCGCCCGATGATTTCTTTGGCGCGACGGAGATTGTCTTCTGAAAGTCGGGCCATCAGCGATCCACCTCTCCGAGTACCGGGTCGATCGAGGAAATCACCGCAACTGCATCGGCCACCATGCCACCGCGCATCATATGGGGCAAGGTTTGAATGTTCACGAAACTGGGGGCCCGCATGTGGATGCGATAGGGCTTGGGCCCACCATCACTGACGATGTAGCAACCAATTTCTCCACGCGGACTTTCGATGGCCACGTAAACCTCTCCTTCAGGAACACGAAAACCCTCGGTGAAGATCTTGAAGTGGTGAATTAAGGCTTCCATCGACTCGTCGATCCGAGCCCGAGGCGGTGGAGTGACCTTCTTGTTCTGAATGCGGTAGTCACCAAGGGGCATATGGTCGAGAATTTGGTGGACGATACGTATCGATTCGCGAATCTCATTCAACCGAATGGCGTACCGGTCGAAAGCATCACCATACGTTCCGACGATGACGTCAAATTCCAATTGCTCGTACTTCATATAGGGCTGATCGCGGCGAAGATCCCAAGCCACGCCGGTGGAGCGCAGGATCGGTCCACTGGCCCCAAGCGCCAAGGCTTCATCAGCCGTGATGACTCCCACTCCCTGAAGACGTTCACGCCAAATGGGCTGATTGGTCATCAAGATGTCGTATTCCTCGAGACGCCCGGGAAGCATGTCCAAGATTGCCAAGACATCGTCGCGCCAACCCGGAGGGAGATCTGCGGCCAGTCCACCGGGACGAATGAAGTTGTGATTCATGCGCAGTCCAGTGACCTTTTGGAAAAAGCGCAATACCTCTTCGCGTTCGCGCCATCCGTACAACATCATGGAGACCGCGCCGAGGTCCATACCGTTGGTCGCCAAGAACAAAAGATGACTGCTGATGCGATTCATTTCCGACAACAACATGCGCATCCACACCGCACGTTCCGGAATGTCACCGTCGATACCCAGGAGCTTTTCAACGGCCATGGAAAAGACCAGTTCATTGTTCAATGGGCTGAGATAGTCCATTCGAGTGACATTGGTGCCACCTTGTAGATACGTCAGATCTTCACCAGTTTTTTCCATACCGGTGTGCAGGTAGCCGATGATGGGCTTACAGCGCAGGACGGTTTCACCCTGAAGTTCCAACATCAGCCGTAGAACACCATGCGTGCTCGGGTGCTGAGGACCCATGTTGATGATCATGGTCTGTTCTTCGTCGGGATCGGCCGGTATGCCACCGAGAGCAGCCGCTTCGGCTTCGCTCATCCGCAGAACCGACCCGACTTCACGCATCAATTCTTTGGCGCCCAGCTCACTGCGGGGACGCATTTCCTGCGCTCCCTCACTGGTCTGATAGACGTTGTCCACACTGGTCATGCGTGGGATCCTTTGAACTGCACCGGGATTCGGCCAACCTCGTAATCCTTGCGAAGAGGATGGCCATCCCAGTCCTCGGGCATGAGGATGCGAGTGAGATCAGGGTGTCCACTGAATGACACGCCAAACATGTCGAACACTTCACGTTCCATGGCTTCAGTTCCCGGCCACAAATCGAATGCCGTCGGAATGACTGCATCGGCCTCGGGTACCTGGACCCGGACTCGAAGGCGATCCCGAGTCGTGATCGATGTCAGATTCAACACAATTTCGAACCGTTCAGCGGCAATACCTGACGGCAATGAACGACCGGGGTGAGTGAGATAGTCAACGGCCGTGAGATCCGAGCACATGGTGTAGCCGTCATCGACCAATTTCTTCAACAGTCCGATGTACTGCTCACGGGTTGGGAAGACAACTCGTTGGCCAAGAGTGGTGGCAACTGCACAGTCGTGAAGTCGTTCAACCACAATTTCAGCGGTGTTCGTTTCGTCGCCGGTTTCGCTCATTGCGTCATCCCCGTACGAACTGCACCCAGGTGTACTGGGGCGGGTTGGGCCGGCACTTCGGTGATGTGAATATTGGCGCCAGCTCCAGTTGCCACCCGACGGCGCATCAATTCTCCATCTTCGATCTTTTGGTGCAAGGTCTTGATGGCGTGGATCAACGTTTCCGGAGTTGGGGGACAACCGGGGGCGTAAACATCGACGGGAACGATCTGGTCCACACCTTGAACAATGGCGTAGTTGTTGAACATGCCGCCGCTCGAAGCACAGACACCCATCGAGATCACCCACTTGGGTTCCATCATTTGGTCATAGACCTGCCGAAGTACCGGCGCCATTTTTTGGCTGACCCGACCGGCCACGATCATGATGTCGGCCTGACGCGGCGAGGCGCGAAACACTTCCATTCCGAATCGGGCGATGTCGTAATGGGGTCCACCGGTACCCATCATTTCGATGGCACAACACGCCAAGCCGAATGTCGCTCCCCAACTCGAACGGCTCCGTGCCCATTTCACGAGGTCTTCGATACGACCAGTAACGATGTTGTGATCAAGACCACCAAGGCCATCATCAAGCACATTGCGAACCACACTCACGTCCGGACCTCCGTTACTCAGGCAGCCTGGTCAGTGTCAGCAGAGCTGGCATCGAAACGTCCGTCGAGGCCAACCCGTCGAATTGTTGACGTTGATGTTCGAGTCGCCGATACTCCATCCAACATTTGACGGGCTTTGGCCATTGGACCCCAATCAAGTGCACCACGGGCCACCACATAGACGAAAGCCATGAAGAACACGGCACTGAAGGCCAACATCTCCCAGAAAGCGAACGCACCCAACTCTCCACTACTCACTGCATAGGGATAGATGAAAATGATTTCGATATCGAACATCACGAACAACATGGCCACGATGTAAAAACTCACCGGAAAACGCTCTGGGGGTTCGCGACTGGGAACGATCCCGCATTCGTAGGGAGCCTCCTTGGCGGTATTGGGCCGATTCGGGGCCAGCAGAGTGGAGGCCACGAAACTCAAAGCGCCAAAAAGAATGGCCAGCACCATGAGCACGATGATCGGCAAATACTGGCCCATAGGTCAAGCCCTAACGGGAACGAGTTGTCCGGAGAGATGCGCGCGCACCACTTTGTCGCGACGATGCAAAAGCCAACAGGAAACCAGGAAGATCAGAGTCGATCCAATGGTGACGAAGGCTGCCGGCTGACGCTGACTTCCCAAGTCACGCAACATCACCACATACTGGTGCGGCTGTTGTTCATCGATGATCGGACGAGCCGGCGCACGACCTGGTTCGACTCGTTGTGGAATCACCGGAGCGATTTCGACGACTGCGTACTTTGGCTTATGGAAGAAAGCGAAGAAGTCGAACTCTTCACCGATCTTGGGATACCGGTCGCCACCGCGCTCGTACACCGCAACTGCTTCGTATTCCCCGGCGGCATAGAGCTCGGCCTGGTTCTGAATGATTTCATCAGCGGCGGCAATGGCCTGTCCACGTCCCTGATCGTCCTCGGGCAAACGCAGCCAACCTTCATTGGCAAGAGACATCGCTGCTGAGTCGGCTATGTCGCTGAAACTGGCATCGCTGTTGACGACGACTGGAGCCTCCAAGAGTTCAGCATCAATCAACTGGCGACCATCACGAACAATGGTGAAGGGATCGGCCGGCTGCCAGCTGGGTAACTGGCCCTGGAGACCGATGCCGTAGGCCCACCAGATGGCTCCCATTGAAGCCATCCAACCGAAGAGCCCAGCAACCGCCACCAAGAACCCAAGACGTGCTCCCAAGTTGGTTCCCAACAAGAGATACGTCGAGCCACCAAGGGCCACGACACCAATGATGACGGTGAGAGCACCTCGGAGTTCGGGTTCCCAGGCGATACTGAGCAAAGCGTTCATAATTCGTTCCGGACGTAGTTCACAATCTGCTGGATCTGCTCTTCGGTGAGCAGGCTGCCAAAGCCGGGCATACGACCACTGCCTTGACCCTGAATACCGTACTTCGCGCCGTACTTGGATCCCGACTTGATGAAGTCGATCATCTCTTGTTCCGTTGCGAAATGGTTATTGGTTGCGCCGCCGGTGAGGTTCCAGCCAAAGGCCCCGGCCCCGGTCTGACCTGGTTCGCCCCAGCTCCAACCCGGAGTATGACAACGAGCGCAGCTATAGGCGCCAGCACTCAATTCGAGATTGAACAGAGCTTCGCCAACTGAACTGTACAGACCATCGTCCACTGCCTTTTCGGCGGCCGCCTGAATCTTGTCCTGCTCTTCGGTCGGCAGGTGGCCGCCCTCGCAGGTTCGCGGATCAGCGCCTTGGACCGCACAGTTCTCACGCGGGATCTGAATGCTCTTCATGTATTCGATCAAGGTCTGAATCTGCTGATCATTCATCGGACCGCCACCCTTGATACCCCAAGGGGACATGGGCGAGAACGGCCGTCCGTAATCGAGAATGAAACGAACCTCGTCCTCATCGAAGCGATAGAACACAGTGTTCAAGGCCGGGGCCTTCCACGACACTGCGGTCACCAAACCGGTCTTGGAATCAGTCACCGTGTAGGGGGCAGCACCACCAGTGGCATTCATCCCGCCGTGACAGCCAGCGCAGTTGAAACCGCCGTCGGCAGTGGATGCGAACAAACCCGAGCCCCATGACACGAAGCGATTGGCCTGACCATTGATCGCGCCCGCCTGACGGCTCGGCTCGAGCATCCAGTACACCGGCAATCCAATGGTCACCGTGGCCAACAGCAGAACCCCGTAGAACTGCACGCGCTGGAGGCGCTTACCTTCGAGGACTTCGTCGTCGTAATACGGTTTGCGGTTGGCCGCTAGCTCGATTTCCGAGCCGATTTCGGCCCGACCAGCAGATCGGTTGAAGACGGCATAGACCAGCCAGCCAATGAAAAAAGTCAGTGCAATGACGATCGCAAAGGTGTTGGTTGCAGAAGCAATCATGATCAGTGGTCTCCTCCACTGGTAATGCAGTGTGGTCCCTCGGCCTCTTGGCCAGTGGTGTTGACACCAATGGCCGGACCGTTGAACACCGTTCCGGTGTCGACTACGACGTTGCCATTCGAGACCGAAATACCGAAGCGATCCATACCGCGGGGTGCCGGACCAGCCTTCTTTTCACCGACTCGGTTGTACTGCGAACCGTGACAGGGACATTCGAACCATTGCGAACTCTTACATTCGGGAACACGGCAGCCAAGGTGCGGGCACTTCTGATACAAGGCCACAAGACCGGCTTCCATGCCGGCCAGGACTGAGGGCTGGTTGGCATAGGCGGCGCGAGCCTTGGGCAAGGCGTCGGCGGGGAAAGCGGTCAACCAGGTACGCGCTTCGGGTTTATACACGAAACCTTTGTCGCTACGAATCTGAACCAGGAGGTCATCAACCCGACCAATGGTCACCTTGGATCCGAATCCGCCACCGGCGCGGGGCCACAAGAAGGCCACTACAGCCACGCCGAACGAAGCGATACTGGCCGTCATCATGGTGACGGCTGCTCGGTTGAAGAACTGACGACGCGACACTTCGATCGCTTCTGGATCCGGTGCCTGCCAAACCACTGGGGCAACTTCGGTGGCCTTGGCCAGTGCTGTACTACGAGCCGCAGTTTCAGCCGCCTCGAAGGAGGACCCCGTGGGTCCGGCTCCAGATTCGGCTTTCACCGCCCGATCCCGTTTGACGGTCTCGCGCGACAGTGCTCCCGCTCCGCGTACATCGGAACGACGAGCCGAGGTCACAAGGACGACCACCGCCAAAACGGCGATGACGGCCACAGCGATGAGAATTGTTGCTATTGGTGACATGGTTGGTTGTACCTCACAACTCGAAGAAGAGGCCGTCCCGCCACGGGAAGACGAAGTTGAATCCAGGGCCCCGGAAGAAGGAGCCGATAATCGTGAGAACACCCCAGAACATGAGGTGAACAGTCATCAGTGAGGTTGCGAACTTGCGATCCTCGGGCTTATTGGATGGGTTCTTGTCGATATAGGGCGCCAAGATCAAGGCGAAAAGCGCAACGCCCGGAATGGTCACACCCGCCACCATGGGATGGAACATGGTCAACAATTCCTGCAGACCCAAGAAATACCAGGGTGCCTTGGATGGGTTGGGCGTCTGGTTGGGGTTAGCCAATTGCAGCAAAGGAGCATTCACGAAGATCGAGAAGAAGAACAAGAACGCCGTGCAAGCTAAGGCAGCGACGAATTCCACCGCCAAAAGGTGGGGCCACGTGTGCACCTTGTCCACCGGAGTGGCCTTGACATCTTGGATCGATCCCGACTTGACCACGGTCAGCAAGCGCTGCGTGTGACCACCAGGACCAGCTCCCACCGGCACTCCACCGGCAGCGGCCGGGGCCGCAACAACCGCCCCGATTTTCTCAGCAACCGCCACGCCACCGCCTTCGGCTTGACCGCGCGCTGCTTTACTGCGTTCGAGCAAGTGGGCCGGAATGCGCGAGTCACCAGCGTCGCTGGATCCTTCTGCACTGCCCTGTTCAGCAGCAGCCTTGTCACGAGCCGCCTGGGCCCGCTTCAACAGGTGTTCGGGGATTTCAGTCATTGCACATTCTCCCTTTCGATACCGATCACAAAATCCCGATCACAAAGGACCGGAAATGCCGCCGTCCTTGCGGACCCGCCAGAAGTGGATAGCCATGAAAATCACGATGACGAAGGGCAGCATGAGCACGTGAAGCACATACCACCGCAAGAGGGTCTCCGAGCCGATCTCCACACCGCCAAGTAGAACGAAGCGCACTTGAGATCCGAACACTGGCGTATAACCCATCATGTTGGTTCCCACCGCCACGGCCCACATGGCCAACTGGTCCCACGGCAACAGATAACCGGTGAAGGACAGCAGCAGGGTCAAAGTCAACAAAACCACGCCGATGACCCAGTTGAATTCCCGCGGCGCCTTGTACGCACCGTGATAGAACACGCGCGCCATGTGCAAGAACACCGTGAGCACCATCAGGTGAGCTCCCCATCGATGCATATTTCTCACCAGTAGTCCGAAGGCCACGGAGGTCTGCAAACTACTGATGTCGTTCCACGCCGCAGTCGCCTCTGGACGGTAGAAGAACATCAAGAAGATGCCCGTCACAGTGAGCAAAATGAAAAGGAAGAAACTCAAACCACCAAGACACAAGGTGTAACTGACCTTGACGGCGTGACGCTTCACCTTCACTGGGTGCAAGTGATACAGAACCGAGTTCATGATCACGTACGACCGGTTACGCGGGCTGTCGGAGTAGCCCTTACGGAAGATCGAACCTGGACGGAAGATCGAGTTCCAGGCTTGGCTGCCCTGGACGTTCTCGATCGTCTTGTTCAGACGCTCTTTAGCTGTGGGACGGGAATCGTCAATGACCTTTGCCATGATCTCTCCTAGAAGCGCATTCCGTAGGCGTAACCGTGATTTGCGGTACGGGTGTGAGTGTCACCGGTCGCCAAGGCGGCTCCGGCCTTTCCGAGAATGATGACCCCAGTGGGGCAACGATCGACGCAAAGTGCACAACGCGTACACACGTCATCGTCGATGATGAACAAGACATTGTCACTGGGATCGAGTCCCGGACGTTCGGTGTTGGTGGCCTCGACGACTGCATCGGGCGTCACCATGTGGATGCACTTCCATGGACAGATATCCACGCAGCCCTCGCACATGATGCATTCCGACTGATCGATGTGGATGAACTGCTTGGGCTTGACCGCTTTGGTCAAGTAGTCCGCGTCGACCTCGACCAGTTGATACTGGTCGGTGAAAGGCATCATCGGGGGGTTTGCGTCAGTGCGTGCCATATCAGATCTTTTCCAACATCAGGCTTTCTTCACCAAGGGGCGGCCATACGAGGACTGTTCCAGTTCAGTGGACTTGACCTTTCCTCGCTTTTGCCACCAAGACCACATGAAGATCTGGAGACCGAGGAACACGCCATAAATGACCGTGACAATGATGTCACCAACTTGGAGATAATTGATGTCGAAGGGGAAACTGCCCCCTTTGGCCTGAGACTTGAAGATGTCTCCGGGTCCGTACAACATCTTGTCGGACTGCCAACCGAGTTCGTTCTGCACGTGAACCAGCCATTGGTGCGGCACCACGCCGTAAGCCAAGAACATGACGAAGAAGGCATAGACCGAGCCGACCATCGCTTCGCCCCAACTCACAGGCGTCCCGATCGGGCGTCGATTTCCGTATACGAAAACGAGACCCGTCAAAATCAGGGTCAGCACCAAGGAGAACAGGAAAGCCTGGTTCATTCCCGGCCACTTCAGAATGTCAATTGCCAGCATCGAGCCGGTCACCCTTCCTTACCCAGTATGTCGGTCGAAAATATCTCGGTTCTAAACACTTACGGTCTGCAGTTCTGCTCGTACGAGGTTTGTCATTATCTTGGAGACCGCATCTTGGCGGCCGTATTTTTGCGGCCGGATCGCTACGGCCGTATCGCTACGTCCGTATCTCTCCAGCCAACATCTCATTACTTCTGGTGAAATACTTCTGGTGAAATCATCAGCCACAAACCTCGACTGACTCCCTTTACTGTAGTCATTCCGGCTCTCACGCGACCCAACTCACAGCAGTGAAATCCCTGGTGGATCCACCACCACCCACTCCGGCATCTTCGATGCCAGAAACGGGTCATGTCGGTGATTAATGCTGGTCTATCGGTCTCGACCCCGCTTTGGGCGGTTGTGCGTTAGTGCAGTCCGTGAACTCTTTCTCGTCCGATTCCGACCCTCTTCCCCTCCCGGGAATTCACGTCTCGCACCCGAGGGATCTACAGTTGAGACTGAAATTCGACATCAAGGTCATCTCATGCCGGAAGTCACTGGTATGAAATGACCGGCATCAAGTCAGACATATGAAGTCGTACGAATGAAGTCGCACGAATGAAGTCGCGCTAGCTGCTGGCCAGTTAGCCTGACAGCGTCGTGTGATGTCGAGTGAGACATGTGTTGACGAGTGAGTTGTCGAGTTAAATGAGTGCCCCCAAGCCCGAAAGGACTGGTCAGTGACCGAAATTCCCGAGCACCTCCTGAAAAGGTCCCGTGACCGAAAAGCGGCCGAGGGCGGCGCATCCGAAGGCGGGGCTTCCGTTCCGGCTACAACCGCGGCGGCAACCCCAGCCGTTGCTGTCCCTGCCACCCCTGCTGTGGCTCCTCTCGCTCAAGTCAAACCAGATCCTCCCTACGTAGCCGCCGCTAAGAAGCGTCAGCGGATTCCCTACTGGGCCATGACCACTTTGGCCCTCATGCCCATCTTTTTGTTCATGTACGTGCGCGGTCTGCAGCCCGAAGTAGCCCAGGCCAGCGGTCCGATTGCCATTGGCGAGGAGAACTACGGAAGTTGCGCCAGCTGTCACGGTGGTGACGGTGGCGGTGGAGCCGGTCGAGTTCTCAATAACGGAGAATCGCTCAAGACCTTCCCCCATATCGAAGACATGCTGAATTGGATCTACGCCGGAACCGAGGCCTACGAGGCCGCCGGCGTCAACCCGTATGGTGACCCCAATCGCGAGGGTGGAGCCCACTCCACGCGTTCGTATAACGGCAGCGCAATGCCGGCCCAAGGCTCGAAATATGGGGGCGCTCTCACCGAATACGAGATTCTGGGACTCACCTGTTTCATCCGTTACGACCTTGCCGGAGCCGATGAATCCGGTGAATGGGCCGAGGAATACGAGAAGTGGTGTAGCGAGAACAGCGAGATCTTCATGGGTCTCCAAGACGGCTCGTTGACCTACGACAGTGAGGAACTGGGTGTGGGAACCGAACCCCGCCTCGGGCGCTCCGCTGGCGACATGTCGGCTGGCTGACCGACCATCTTTCGCTCTCCGCTTATATGGGCTGAAGATTCGCCAACCACACTGGCGACATGAGGCGGACCGAGTTGAGCTCACACCATGATGTCTTGATCATTGGGGCCGGTCCGGCGGGTGCTTCGGCGGCCTACTGGTTGGCCAAGAACGGCCTCGATGTCGTCATGGTGGACAAGAAATCCTTCCCGCGAGAAAAGACCTGTGGCGATGGTTTGACCCCCCGGGCGGTCAAACAGCTGAACGATATGGGCCTCGGCCCCGAGCTGACCAAGTACCACCGCTATGAAGGTCTACGGGCCACCGCCCACGGTAAGACTCTCGAACTGCAGTGGCCCGCTCATCCGACCTACCCCCAGCACGGCTACGTCGTTCGGCGCCGAGAACTCGACACCATGGTGGCGCACAATGCCGTGGCCGCCGGCGCCACATTATTGGAGGGCCATGAGGCCCTGGCTCCGGTGTCGGAACGAGGATTCGTGCGCGGGGCCACGGTGCAGACCCGCGACCTCGATGGCAACGAACCCATCACCAAGGATCTCACCGCCCGTTACGTGATCGTGGCCGACGGGGCGAACTCGCGATTTGGTCGGGCCCTTGGCACCTACCGCACCAAGGAATGGCCCTATGGAACGGCGATCCGCACCTACTGGGAGACCCCGCGCCACGCTGAACCGTGGATCGAATCGGCGCTCGACGTGAAAGATCGGCAAGGCAATTCCGTCCCGGGTTACGGCTGGATCTTCCCCGTCGGTGACGGCACCGTGAACATCGGCGTCGGATTACTCTCGACCTTCCGAGACTTCAAGAGTGTCAACACCACGCATCTACTCGACGAGTACGCCCATATGGTGGCCGACCGTTGGGAAATCGATCCGGGGAACCCCACCACCAAGGCCACATCGGGTCGGATCCCGATGGGCGGATCGGTCGGCCCGAAATCAGGTCCCACCTATCTGGTCATCGGCGACGCGGCGGGAAGTGTCAATCCCTTCAACGGCGAAGGAATCGATTACGCCTATGAGACCGCGCGCCTGGCGGCCCAAATCTTGACCGAAGCCATTGGCAACAACGATCCCGCCGCTCTTCAGCGCTATCAGACGTTGCTCGACGATGAGTACGGCCAGTACTTCAAAGTGGCTCGCCTTTTCGCCCGGATCATCGGTCGTCCGGCCATCATGCGTGAACTGTCACGAGTGGGTATACAAAGTCGCACACTCATGGAATGGGTCTTGCGCATCTTGGCCAATCTCTTGCGACCCGACGAGATCGGTCCAGCCGAAGCGGCGTACAAGGCAGCGGCTGCCATTGTTCGTCTCGCACCTAACGCTTGATCCTCGTTGCTCAGTTGCAACGCACCGCAGATATTTGCGACTCGTCCACATCGACGATCGTGACATGCTTGCCGCGGAACCGCTCGACGAAGGTCGCCAGAT
>JBEIGJ010000018.1:0-22172 GCA_040381935.1 Acidimicrobiaceae bacterium
GTGTCCTGGTTGGCCGAGCACTGGCCCGGAGTTTCCGCGGTGACCCTCCAACGGCTGTTCATGGCCCTTTTCGGATCAGTCGGGATTGTGATCATGGGACTGATCGGGAGAGTCATCGGCGGTCAGCGTTGTGGCCTGTATGCCGCGGGAATCAGTGCGGTCTACGCCAATATCTGGGTCAACGATGGATTGCTGATGGCCGAGACGCCGACCATGGTCGTGATTGCACTTTTGGTCTGGTGCGCTTTGATATTTCGTCGTCGCCCCACCACAAAGATGGTCCTGCTCCTCGGAGCACTGGCTGGTGTAGCGGCGCTGAGCCGCCCCGAGCTGTTGATAGCCATGCCTCTGTTGGTAGTGCTCATTTGGTCGACGCGACCCACTCAGAGTCGACTCCCGCGCCAGTCGTTGTCTTATGCGATTGTCGCCAGCGCAGTATGGATGTTGGTGGTGATGCCTTGGGTCGTGTGGAACAACGCGCGCTTTCAAGCTCCGGTTTTTTTGTCCACCAATGATGGACTCACGCTGGCCGGTGGGCACTGTGATCGTACGTATCAGGTCGATGTTGGGGGATGGGATATTTGGTGCGCTTATGAAACTGAAATCCCGGCAGGTGAGGATGCAGCTCAAGCATCGCAACGGATGCGGGCCGACGGCGTGGCTTACTGGCGCAACAATATTGAGCGCTATCCCGTTGTGGCCGGAGCACGATTCGTGCGTGTCCTGAGTATTGGCTACCTCGGATCCAATGCCGATGCAGCACGTTCGGAAGGTCGCCCGCTTTGGGTGTCTCATTTGGGAACTGTGCAGTATTGGGCCTTGATTCCCTTGGCCATCATTGGGTGGCGACGGATGACCTCGCCAGCAGATCGCTGGATTCTTTCAGTTGCAGTACCGGTCGTTGTCGTGGTGGCGTTGATTGCCAACGCTTATGTGCGGTTTCGACTGCCAGCGGAAATTGGTTTGGTGGCACTGGCTGCTTGTGGTTTGCGGGTCAGTGTCACGGGCTTGGAATGGTCGAGGCTCGGCCGCGGGGTGCGTTGGCGATCGACTTCGGCCAACGCCTGATCGGCATCTCCGCCGACGCATTCCGGATCCGGTCCATCCAGGGGTAGGCCGGTGAAAAATTTTGCGGCCATACAGCCGCCCTGGCACGAGTCGTAACTGCCACAAGAAGCGCAGGCTCCTGCCGATTGCGGTTCGCGCAATGATGTGAAAAGTTCACTGTGTTTCCAAATATCGCTGAATCCTCCCGGATCGCGAACATTGCCGGCTCGGAACTCGTCGTGGATGACAAAGGGACAGGCGTAGACATCGCCGATGGGATCGATCAAACACACCACTCGTCCGGCCCCACACATGTTCAAACCAGGAAGAGCAGCACCAAGGGCATTGAGGTGGAAGAAGGAGTCTCCGGTCAGTACCTCTTCTCCGTGAGCCATCAACCAGTTATAGATCTCGCGCTGCTGTGCGTTAGTGGGATGGAGTTCGTGCCAAGTGTCAGCACCGCGCCCCGATGGTCGCAAGCGGGTCAATCGCAATTGCGCCCCGTAGGAATCGGCCAAGGCTTTGAATTCGTCGAATTGGGGCACGTTGTGTCGAGTTGCCACCACGGAGATTTTGAATGGTCCAAAATTTGCCGCGGCCAAATTGTCCATCGCGCGCCGTGCCATGTCATAGGAGCCCGTGCCGCGCACGGCATCATTGGTCGATGCATCAATACCGTCCAGACTGATCTGGATGTCGAGGTAGTCCATGGCCGCTAATTGACGAGCCTTTTCGGCGTTGATGAAGGCGCCATTGGTGGAGAATTTGACACCGATACCCTGGGCGACGGAGTACTCCAGCAATTCGAAGAAATCCCGACGAACCATGGGTTCACCGCCACCGATATTGATGTAGAAGACTTGGAGATCGCGCAATTCATCAAGGATTCGCTTGGCCTCGGTCGTGCTGAGTTCACGATCATCCCGTTGACCACTCGAGGACAGGCAATGAACACATTGCAAGTTGCAGGCGTAGGTCAACTCCCACGTCAGGCAGATCGGGGCGTCGAGCCCCGTCTTCATTTGTTCAACTAGTGACGACGCGCTCACGAACGATCTCCGATGCGTAGAGGGATGAAAGAGCGGCCACGAAAGTGGGCCAGCGTTGGGGACTGATTCCACAGGCAGCGAGTGTGGAGCGAACATCGGGGTGGGTCTCGAGGGCCTTGACTACCGTGACGACATCGGGGTGTTTGAGAAAGATCAGCCGCCGATTTCCATAATGGTAGGCCAGAGCGCCGAACGGCTCGGGACGAACTGCGACCCGAGGGTCGAGTTCAAGGACGGTGTCGAGGGCGACGGTCAATGGGAGACGTTCATCGGGCGAGGAAGAAGCCACGATCCGGGGTGATGTCTCAGTAGACACCGCACATGCCATCGATCGAGATCTCCTCGATGAGCAGTTCGGCTTCGATGGCAGCTGATCCCTGGTCATCAGTTTCACCGACTGCAGTCGGAGCGGAATCGAGCTCAACAGAGGAAGTAACAGGGTTTTCCATGGAGGGAAGCGTACAAGGCACCCCGCTGGTGTGGGCTACGGTTCGGGTCCTGAGTGCAAAAAACTCCACCAGCATGCGTAACGTGTCATCTATATCGGGTGATATGTATCGGGTCACTGATCGTCCGACGGGGCCAGTTCAGTGCCAGATACCAGTGCAAAAGAGCAGCGACACAATCGAGAAATGAGGGGGAAAATGAAGACTGAAGCCGCAATCCTGTGGGAAATGAATTCGCCGTGGAGCGTGGAAGAGATTGAACTCGATTCCCCCAAATCCGGTGAAGTCTTAGTTGAAATGAAAGCGTCGGGTATGTGCCACAGTGATGAGCACTTGGTGACCGGCGACCTCCCTTTTGCCTTGCCGATCATCGGGGGTCATGAAGGTGCGGGCATCGTGAAAGAGGTCGGCGAGGGGGTCAGCTGGCTGGCTCCGGGAGATCATGTCGTGTTCGGGTTCATTCCGTCCTGTGGTCGTTGTCCGAGTTGTTCCACGGGTCACCAGAATTTGTGCGATCTCGGGGCTCTGATGGGCGGCGGTCGCCAGATCACCGATGGTGGCGCACGGCACCACGCTCAGGGCCAGGACCTTGGCCTGATGTGTTTGTTGGGAACGTTCGCCAGGCATACCGTGGTCAATGAAGCCAGTTGTATCAAGATCGATAACGATCTCCCGCTCGACAAAATGTGTCTCTTGGGATGCGGTGTGGTCACCGGCTGGGGCTCTGCGGTTTATGCCGCTGAAACTCGTCCCGGCGACACAGTTGTCGTGGTGGGTATCGGCGGTATCGGCGCCAATGCGGTACAAGGGGCCAAACTTGCTGGAGCAAAGCGCATCGTGGCCATTGATCCCATCGAGTTCAAACGGGAAAAGGCCATGGAGTTTGGAGCCACGCACACCGCGTCGTCGATGACCGAGGCGGTCGCTTTGTTGCAGGACATCACCTGGGGAACAATGGCCAACAAAGTCATCATGACCATGGGAGTGGGGCAGGGTGCAGTGATGGCTGAGGCCATGGCGTTGGCCGCCAAGCGTGGGCGAGTCGTGGTCACCAATATTCACCCCGCGTTGGAGATGAGCGCCACCATGAACCTCCTCGATGTCACCCTGATGGAAAAGCAGGTTGTGGGATCGCTCTTCGGATCGGGTAATCCCCGGGCAGATATTCCGAAGTTGGCCAGCCTCTATCGCGAGGGACAATTGGACCTGGACGGTCTGGTCACTCGCACGTACCCCCTCGAGGGTGTCAATGAGGGCTATGAAGCCATGCGTCGCGGTGAGAACATTCGCGGCGTTCTCATCTACGACTGAGCATGCTGGTAAGTGGCCGTTTGGCTTCGGGGCCTGATCACTAGGTAGCGTTCCAAGTAACCCGGCGAAAGGTCGTTGGGGTAGGGGCGAGAAAACTCGCAAAGGGGGTTGACTTCCATGTCGGGAATCCGAAAGTCGAAGGCCGCAGTGCTGTGGGGTCTCAATCAGGAATGGAAGATCGAAGAGATCGAAATCCATCCGCCCAAAACTGGTGAAGTCGTCGTCCACTGGCGCGCCGCGGGTATGTGCCACAGTGATGAGCACTTGGTGACGGGCGATATGGTGCCGCCGGAAGAGGTCTGGCCTCTCATGGGAATAGAAAGCTTCTTCCCCATCATCGGTGGTCATGAAGGTGCGGGAGTTGTGGTGGAAGTTGGTCCGGGAGTGACCAGCGTGCAGGTGGGAGACCACGTGTCGGCCTCGTTCGTACCGTCGTGCGGTCGTTGTCGTTATTGCTCGACGGGGCGTCAGAACCTCTGTGACAACGGCGCGAAGACCTTTGTCGGTGGCATGATCACCGACGATACTCATCGCCACTTCTTGAATGGACAGCCGGTTACCTTGATGGCCAAGGTTGGAACCTTCAGTGAGTACGCCTGTGTCTCTGAACAGTCGATCATCAAAGTCGAAAAGGACATCCCCCTCGAATGCGTGGCCTTGGTGTCATGCGGAGTGGCCACGGGCTGGGGTTCAGCGGCCAACCGCGCTGGCACTCAGGCTGGCGACACGGTCGTAGTCGTCGGTTGTGGTGGCATTGGTATGAACGCGGTTCAAGGTGCTCGGATGTCTGGTGCCAAGCGCGTCATTGCCGTGGACCCGGTCGAATTCAAGCGCGAAAAGGCGATGGAATTGGGTGCCACCCATGCCTATGCCTCGATGGCTGAGGCGATGATGCCGCTGATGGAAATGTCCTACGGGCAGATGGCCGATCGCGTCATCATGACCCCTGGTGTCCTCCACGGCGAGATGATGGGTGAAGCCATGAATCTTGCCGGTAAGGGCAGCACGGTGGTCGTCACGGCCATTTCCCCAATGACGAGTGAAACTGCCAATGTGAACCTGTTCAACTTGGCCATGTGGAACAAGGAAATCAAAGGCACGATCTTTGGCTCATTGAATCCGCGTGCCGATATTCCGGCGCTTCTCGATATGTACCGTGCCGGTCAGCTCAAGTTGAAAGAACTGATCACCAACACCTATGCCTTGGAGCAAATCAACGAGGGTTACGAGGCCATGCGTGATGGGACCAACATTCGTGGTGTGATCGTCAACGCCTGATCAGTGGCCAGCCTTTCGATACCAATCCGCTGATCATTCATTCTTCAACGCAGTCCCACTACTTACATTGATGGAGCCCATGTCTCGTTCGTCTTTGATCGCGTCTCTCGAATCCACTGTCATCGGACGACGACGTGAGCTCGAGTTGGTCGTTGCGGCTCTTGACGCCGGTCGCCATGTGCTCCTTGAAGGTCCTCCGGGAACGGGAAAGAGCACGTTGCTTCGTGCTGTGGCGGAAGGTTTGGGAATTGGATTCGTTTTCGTCGAAGGAAACGCCGAACTGACTCCGGCGCGACTCGTCGGCCATTTCGATCCGGCGCGGGTACTCACCGATGGTTACGAACCTGATGTCTTTGTCGATGGACCTCTGATCACTGCCATGCGTGAAGGCTCTTTGCTCTATGTGGAAGAGATCAACCGCATTCCCGAAGAGACCCTCAATGTGCTGATCACCGTGATGAGCGAAGGTGAGCTGAACGTGCCTCGTTTGGGCCGTATCGCCGCTACTCCCGGTTTTCGATTGGTGGCTGCAATGAACCCTTTCGACGCTGTGGGTACGGCGCGGATCTCGGGTGCGGTCTACGACCGTGTTTGTCGTGTTTCGGTCGGTTATCAGACTGCTGATGTGGAAATTGCCATTGCGAGTCGAAACACACCGGGTCTGTCGCCCGAATGGATCAACAAAGTTGTTGAGCTCGTACGTCGCACGCGGAACCATGCTGATTTGCGCGTTGGCTCCTCAGTTCGCGGGGCAATCGATATGGCCGCAGTGGCTGCCTCGTTGGCCAATGTGCGGGGGACAACAGTGCTCGATCCTGGGGTGAGTCTTGATGCGGCTCTGGTGGCATTGTCGGGTCGGATCCGAGTACGTGAAGGATGTCCGCGTTCAGCCGAAGATGTCGTCAGCGAATTGTGGGCTGCTATTTTTTCTCCGGCCTCGGAGACCGTCGGGGGAAAAGCGAACGCCCCGACGGGGGCGAATCCCTGACCCAAGAGGGCGCTGCGGCCGATGAA
The DNA here is from genome assembly GCA_040381935.1 of Acidimicrobiaceae bacterium. Lineage (GTDB taxonomy): Bacteria > Actinomycetota > Acidimicrobiia > Acidimicrobiales > Ilumatobacteraceae > Casp-actino8. The sequence goes on from JBEIGJ010000018.1 coordinate 6,146, forward strand.
GCCGTTCATGAGGCCTCGAAGCGAACATTGTCGCGACGGGAGTTGTCTCGTCATCCGCAGTTCGAACAGGTATCCCCCGAAGTTGGTGAACTCGATGAGGCGGCCGTAGACGAACAGATGGATGAGGATCCCGATGCCATGATGGCTTTGTTGGCCGATCTCACTGGGGCAACGGATCCCGTTTTGCGGGAAATGGCCAAGCGATTGGCGGGACGTCTGTTCCTCGACGTGTCTCGCAGTGGAGCAGTGCGCCCGCGGGGAGTGGGCAAGATGGTGACTGCCCCGTATCGGCCCGATGCTGGAGATATCGATCTTGATTCTTCGATGGGGACCATCATCGAAGCGCGTGCGTTGCGTCAGGCAGTGGACCCCGAGGGATTGAAGGTGCGCAATTGGGCCAAACCGGGCACTGCGATTTCCCTGTTGGTCGATCGCAGCGGATCAATGGGTGGGAAACCTTTGGCTACCTCGGCGATGGCAGCCGCTGCTGTGGCCTGGCGGAGTCCAGATGATTACAGCGTCATTGCCTTTGGTAAAGATGTCGTGGTGGCCAAAAGTCAGGACGTGATGAAGTCCAGCGAATTGGTGGTGAACGATGTCTTGGCTTTACGCGGGTTCGGAACTACCGATCTGGCTGGAGCATTACGTGCAGCTGGTGAACAGCTGGCTCGTTCACGGGCCGGACGAAGGATCACCGTTATTTTGAGCGATTGTCGAGCCACCGTGGAAGGTGATGTCGAGGCTTCAGGCCGAGCCTTGGATGAGATCGTCATCTTGGCCCCGGCCGGCGACGATGTCGAAGCCCGTCAACTAGCAGGACGTCTCGGGGCACGGCTCGCAGTGGTCGATGGACCAAGTGATATTCCGGCGGCGTTGCAGACCGTTCTTGGCGATTAACGGCAACTGGGGTCGTCGCTGGGCAAAATACCCACGCTGTTCGATTCCGTATCGGCAGTACTCGATGGTGTGGCCACATCGGAATTGGGTGGGCCGTCGGCAGCGGGAGCATCGGAAGTTGGCGTGACCTGCTCTGGGGCCAAGGCCAAAGCGGCAGTACCTTGGAAGATGGCCAAAATGGCCAGCATGTTCGCCGTATCGAGTGTGGGCTCGATCACATCTTGGCCACTGATCGTGGTTCCGGTTCCTTCGATTTGATACGTACGCATGGTGGCAGGATCCAAATTGCGCATGGCAAGTGCCAACTCAAGGATCTTGCCGGCAGTCAAGTTGCTGTCCAGGATCACATTTTGAATTCCCGCATCGATCAGTTGTTTGGCGACACGGGGACTGCCGCTGCCCTTGTCAATGGCTTTTTGAATAGCGCGTCGGAGGAAATCTTGTTGGCGTGAGATGCGACCACGATCAGCATTTGGATCCTCTCGCCAGACCTGACGTTCGGCATCGAAGTAGCGCAATTTACGCGAACGGACATAGGCCAAACCTTCTTCGCCTTGGAAGTTGTGGCATCCGGCAGTTTCGATCAGCAGACCAGTGTTTTCATCTTTGATCGGAGTATCGAAAGGAACTTTCACTCCCCCGACAGCATCGACGATCTTCTTGAAAGCACAAAAGTCGATGTTCACGTAGTGATCTATGGAAATACCGAAATTATCGAAGATAGTCAGGATGAGGCGGTTGGGATCATCACGATTGAATGCGCCGTTGATGCGGCCACGTGTTGATTTGCCGCCTATTTTCACCCAAAGATCGCGGGGGAAAGACAGAACTGCTCCGGCATTCGTCGTCGGATCGAGTCGGAGCACCATGATGGTGTCGGCCCGTTCACCTAGTCCAGTGCGGTCACCGAAAGCGCCGGCATAGGGTGAATCAGGATCGACACAGGCTCCATTGTCACTTCCGGTGATCAAGAAGTTCTTTGCGGTGAGATCAACTTGAGGAGCCGTTGAGCCCGAAGGCGAGGCGGTAGGGAGAGTCAGTGTCGGAATGTTTTGGGATCCGAAGATTTCGACTACGCGGCGATCATTGGCTTTCTCGCTGCCGTAGTAGATGACTGCGGCAGCCACGACACAGGTCACCACCAATACCGAATTCATAGTGAGAACGAGTCGTTGGGGCCAGGTACGCCGGCGTTTGATAGCCGAGTCGACGGTATGCGCCTGATCGTGGTTCTCCGATTGGACGTCGTTATGTGATCCGGTCGACTCGTTCACAGGCTTCTCAAACTATCGGCACGGTCGAGGTGAATCTCATCAGGGGCGGAGCCCGTACCACTCGAATCTCTGCGATGATGCATCACGATCTGGGGTATCGCATCTTTGGACGCCCTGTATTTTTCAAGATCGTATTTTTCAAGATCGTGCTTTTCAAGATTGCGGTTCAGGTTCGGCAAGTTCGACATCGACGACGATGACATCGGTTGCAGTATCGGCAACCGACTCCCAGAGTAGGACGCTGCCGGCCTCGGTGAGATCTGCTCGACCACGGTCGAAACTGGCTAGAGCGGCTGGTGATGCGGTGATTGAAACCCGGGCTACCTTGGTTTTTTGGGAAGTTTTTGCCTCGGTTTTGGCCCGCCGAATCTGACTCAAGACCTCGCCGATGGGATCGAGCATGGTGTGATCTACGGCGTCGAGATCGATGAGGCGACCAAGTTCATCCGCAGTGGGCCATGAACTGCGATGGATGGAACCTTCTTGCCACCAGCGCCATACCGTCTCGGTGGTGAAGGGCATGAATGGGGCCAACAGGCGTTGCAAGGTCGACAACGCTCTCAACATTGCCGAGACTGCTGATTCGGCGCCAGACGAACCGTGGGCTCCGTAGGCCCGCCCTTTCACCAATTCGACGTAGTCGTCACAGAACCACCAGAAAGTGGCTTCGGTACGTTCCAAGGCGCGGGCATAATCGTAAGCCTCGAAAGCATCAGTGGCCTCGCTTACTGTGGCGGCCATCCGGGCCAACATGGCAAGGTCCACAGGATCGGTAGGGACGGCTGATGTTTCTGGAGCGTCGAACCCAAGGACGAATTTGGTGGCATTGAGAAGTTTGGTCGCCAATTTGCGACCGACTTTCATTTGTTCTTCACTGAAAGCAGTATCGACTCCGGGACGAGCCGAGGCTGCCCAATAGCGGACCGCATCGCTTCCGAATTTTTCGAAGAGATCAATGGGTGTGACGACATTGCCTTTCGATTTGGACATTTTCTTGCGGTCCGGGTCGAGGATCCAACCAGACAAAGCGGCGTTGCTCCACGGGAGAGAGTCGTGTTCGAAATGGGAGCGAACTACCGTGCTGAAGAGCCAGGTGCGAATGATGTCGTGGGCCTGGGGTCGCAGGTCCATTGGGAAGATGCGCTCGAAGAGATCGGCATCGTCGCCCCAATGGCCGGCTATCTGGGGTGAAAGCGACGAGGTCGCCCAGGTATCCATGACATCGGGATCGCCAATGAAGCCCAATGGTTGATTGCGTTGATCGCTGTTGAATCCCGTCGGGACATCGGTGGAAGGGTCGATGGGCAAGGCATCTTCGCTGGGGATGATCGGATTGTCGTATTGCACATCTCCGTTTTCATCGAGTCGGTACCACACTGGTATCGGGACGCCAAAGAATCGTTGGCGACTGATGAGCCAGTCGCCGTTCAATCCTTCGACCCAATTCGCGTAGCGATGGCGCATGTGATCGGGATGCCAGCCGAGATGACGTCCGCGTTCGAGTAGCTCAGAGCGCAATGTCGTATCGCGTCCACCGTTGCGGATGTACCACTGACGACTGGTGACGATCTCCAATGGCCGATCACCCTTTTCGTAGAACTTCACCGGATGGGTAATTGCCCGCGGTTCACCCAAGAGAGCGCCACAGGCGCGGAGGGCTTCAACGACAGTGTTTTGGGCTTGATTGACTTTGGCGCCGGCGATATCCATATAGGCGGCCACGCCAGCCGTGGATTCAAGTCCAGTTGGTGGTGTGGCGATGATGCGGCCGTCGCGTCCGATGATGGCTCGGGTCTCCAGGTTCAACTCGCGCCACCAGATGACATCGGTGAGGTCACCAAAGGTACAGATCATGGCGATTCCGGTTCCCTTATCGGGCTGAGCCAGTGGATGAGCCACAACTGGCACTTCGACTCCGTAGAGCGGAGTGACGACCTTCGAACCGAAGAGGGGCTGATAACGCGGATCGTCGGGATGAGCGACGAGCGCAACGCAGGCTGCAATCAGCACCGGTCGGGTCGTGTCGATGACAATTGGTTCGCCACCGTCGACACGCTGGAAGGCAATGGTGTGATAGGCGCCGGGTCGTTCGCGATCTTCGAGTTCGGCTTGAGCGACTGCGGTTTGGAAGTCGACATCCCATAGCGTCGGGGCTTCTTGTGAATAGGCCTCTCCACGCTGCAAGTTCTGCAAGAAGGCGCGTTGGCTGACCCGACGGCTGCGATCTTCGATCGTCGTGTAGAGGTAGGACCAGTCCACGGATAATCCAAGTCGTCGGAACAAATCTTCAAAGACCTTTTCGTCTTCATGGGTGAGTTCTTCGCAAAGTTCGATGAAGTTCGGACGCGAAACAGAAATGGGTTGATGGTCCTTGGGGGGATCGCCGCGAAATGGCGGGTTGAACCCAGGTTGATAAGCCACTTGGGAATCACAGCGCACGCCGAAGAAGTTCTGCACGCGGCGTTCAGTTGGCAAACCGTTGTCGTCCCAGCCCATGGGATAGAAAACCGATTTACCGGTCATCCGCTGATAGCGAGCCACAGTGTCGGTGTGGGTATAGGAAAAGACGTGTCCCATGTGCAGTGAGCCGCTCACGGTGGGTGGAGGGGTGTCAATCGAATACACCGAGGACCGCGTCGCTAGACGGTCGAAGGCGTAGGTCTTCTCGTCCTGCCATACCTGGTCCCAATGGGCTTCGATGCCGTCAAGGGTGGGCTTGTCCGGGATATTGGCCATGGCCTCCAAGGTTATGGGCGAGTCTCCAGGTTGTGGGGGCGTAGGCTCGTCTTTCATGTTCCGGCTCTATGACACGGCCACCTCGCAAGTGCGAGAGCTCGAAATGCGTACACCCGGGCGAGTGGGTATGTATCTCTGTGGGCCGACGGTCTATGGACCTCCCCATTTGGGCCACGGCCGAGCCACGCTGGTGTACGACATTTTGCGCCGATATCTGGAATGGACGGGGCTCGAGGTGCGTCTGGTCTCCAATATCACCGATATCGACGACAAGATCATTGATCGGGCCAATCGCGAGGACCGTCCCTGGCAGGAAATCACCGATAAGTGCGAACGTATCTGGTTCCAGGCCATGGAGCGCCTGAACGTGGCCCGGCCCACCGATATTCCGCATGCCACCGACTACGTCGATGCGATGGTGACCATGATCGGACGATTGGTGGAAACCCACAAGGCCTACACCACCGATGACGGGGTGTATTTGAGTGTGGAAGAAGTCCCTGACTACGGCCTCTTAGCCCATCAGAGCATCGATGATCTGTTGTCGGGCGCCGGCGAACGAGCGGTTTTTGGAGCCGATAACAAACGTCATCCCGCCGACTTCGCTCTGTGGAAATTCACCAAACCCGGTGAGCCTTCATGGCCATCGCCATGGGGAGATGGGCGACCAGGTTGGCACAGTGAGTGTGTGGTCATGAGCCTCGAGCTCTTGGGGGATGGATTCGACCTGCATTGCGGTGGTATGGATCTGAAGTTCCCCCATCATGAGAATGAACGCGCCCAAGCCGTGGCTTTAGGGCGTGAATTCGCTCGTCACTGGATGCACAACGGTTTTGTCGTCGATTCCGAAGGCGAAAAGATGTCCAAGAGTTTGGGCAATGTCTCGAATCTTCTCGATCTGGTCGAACTCTACGATCCGCGTGCCTACCGCTTGGTCTTGTTGCAGACGCATTACCGCAGTCCGGTCCGGGTGGGCCAGGACAATATCGACTCGTCAGTGAATGCTTTGGCGGGCCTTGATGCTTTTGCGGCGCGAACAGCCGATGTCGCACGCGGCGCCAGTAGCGATCCCGTGGTGATGGAGCGATTCCGCACATATATGGACAACGATCTCGATACTCCATCGGCTACTGCCTTGCTCTTCGACACGGTGCGCCAAGCCAATGCCGCTCTCGATGCTAATCAGGCCGAGGCCGCATCTTTGGCTGCTGCAGCATTGGAAATATGCGCCGCTTTCGGCTTGGAATTGAAATCTTCCACCGATGTACCACCGGATGTGATCGAGCGAGCCGCGGCTCTCGATCGAGCGCGGGCGGAAAAGGATTTCTCCACCGCCGATGCCTTACGAGATGCGCTACAAAGCGAGGGTTGGATCGTAGAAACAACGAAGTCCGGCACTGCGGTCCGTCGCTAGGGAAATCGATTCACGAGTGCGAACACCGCGAACTTCGCTGCCCAAGGGCTTTGTCACCCTGTGGTCCACGGTTGCCCTCGATTTGGTGGGCTTTGGCATCGTGGTGCCGATTCTTGGCCGTTATGCCGAAAGATTCGGAGCCAGCGGTTTCGAAGTGGGGTTGCTCTTTGCCTCTTTTTCCTTGGCGCAGCTGATCTGTACTCCGCTTCTCGGCCGATTGTCCGATCGCATCGGCCGCAAGCCGGTGATCATGATTTCCCTTCTGGGTACGGCTCTTGGTTCATTCATCACCGGAGCAGCCGGCGCATTGTGGGTGCTCTTTTTGGGTCGGATCATCGATGGAGCATCGGGGGCCAGCGTGGCGGTGGCCCAAGGAGCAGTCACCGATATCGCGCCGGTGGACGATCGACCTCGACTGTTGGGATTGATTGGAGCGGCCTTTGGCGTCGGCTTCGTCATCGGACCAGCACTGGGCGGGTTGGCCTCCTTGGGTGGGTCGCATGTGCCCTTCTATGTGGCGGGAACTCTGGCTCTGATCAATGCGATTGTGGCCTGGTTCCGGTTACCCGAAACTCGACCGAGAACGCAGCGATCGGCACGTGAATCAGATGTCGAGCAAGTAGAACGCTCCGTGACGAATCAAGACGACGTGAGCCATTCGCGTCCTCCAGCGGTGCGATTGTGGGGATTGGCAGTCGTGGGATTCGTTGCCATTGTCGCTTTCAGTGGTTTCGAAGCCACCTTTTCCTTGTTGATGGGAGCCCGTTTCGGACTGACCGAGGCTGGAGTGGCGGCCGTCTTCATCGGTGTGGGCGTTGTTCTCGTTGTGGTTCAGGCGGGGCTCATACGACCAGTCAATACGCGCCTTGGCACCGTGCGGTCGCTACGACTTGGTCTGATGCTGAATGTTTTTGGTCTGTTGACGTTGGCGGTGGCCGAGTCGTGGTCACTTCTGATTGCAGCACTTGCTCTGCTCACCATTGGGCAGGGTCTGGTATCGCCGAATTTATCTACGTTGGTGGCCGGTGGAGTTCCCGATGATCGTCGCGGTGAAGCGCTGGGTTTTCAACAAGGGGTGAATGCTGCCGGGCGAGTCGCCGGTCCGGCCATGGCTGGAGTGCTTTACGACCATGTGTCCCTAGGTGTCGAGCTGGGATCTCCCTATCTCTTTGGGGGCGTGCTTTGTGGTCTGGCCCTGATGGCCACGGCGGCGCGATTCACCGCTCCCCCCGCTGATTGATAGCGGGCTAGTGATATCGGGTGGTGTCGCGCACTGCACGAAAGATCTCATCCAAGGCCGCGAAAACCGGAGTGCTGCTGGAGAGTTTTTGGGGATCGCCGCTGAGCCGAATCCGACCGGTGATGAAGGCCTGCTGAGCATTCAAAGTGTTGGTGGCGACGGCGACCGCTGTCTGCCAATCCTGTTCGAAGCGCACGTCTTCAGGAAAGGCTGGACCCGGTCCAAAAGAGGCCGTTCCATCGCCAACGTGCAGGTGGTACGTCACGTCACCTTCTGGCCCACCGAGAACCGTCTGGGTGACACCGATGGTGTGCTCATTTGCCAGCGCCTTCATTGTTTCACTGGCCGCCACTGCCGCAGTGAGGGCATCGATCCATTCCAGACTCAGATACCGCACCGGCCGACGGGAATCGTCTCCCGAACTTTTTTCAGACGCAGTCTCGGACACGGACATAGTCTGCCAGCCAATGACGCAATTATTTGGCGCCGCCGATGAGTCGTGGCATTCAGCAGCCGCAGTCGAGGAATGGACATTTTCCTGGTGGATGCCGGATGCGTCCCTGGCGGGATGGACTATGTATCGCCTCTTTGCGTCGAACCGAATCTGGTACTGCTTCGGGTTGATTCGTCCGGGAGCGCCGCTCTTGCATGTTGCGGAATTCGATATTGCGCGTCGGCCTGATCCGATGATTGCCAAAGCCGAGAGTTTGTGGGCGGAATTCGTTTGTGATGCGCCGTTTGAACAATGGACTTTGGGTAATGAGACCTATGCCGTGGAATTGGATGATGCCGCTGAAGGACTGGGCCGCGCCTATGGACGAGCGGTACCCATTGCCAGCGATTTGGAGTGGTACGCCAGTGGCTCAGTGCGCGCCATGCCTTCGGGATACCAGCAAGATGGCGTGGTCCTAGGAGTCATTGAAACCGATTCCGGGCCTCTCGATATTGACGAGGTCTCGGCTCATCGCACTCACCGTTGGTCCGATGGTGCGCTGACTCCGGCATTACCGACGGCCGAATTCGGTGACGACACGAGCAAGACCGATCGGCGTTTAGCTTTTCGCTTCCCTGACGACACGATCTGGGATGCAGTAGCAACACCACTGGGCTGGGTGCGCCGAACGTCGGTCTCAGTCGACTAGATCAATCGAACGAGACCGACCGAACGCACTGTGGTCATCTGGTTGCTGGGCAGATCAGACGAAGGCGCTGGCGAAGACCAGCGAAACGATGGTCATGACCTTGATCAAGATGTTCATGGCCGGACCAGAGGTGTCCTTGAACGGATCGCCCACGGTGTCGCCGACCACGGCGGCCTTATGTGGATCGGAACCTTTACCACCGTGATTGCCGGCCTCGATGAACTTCTTGGCATTGTCCCAGGCGCCACCGGCATTAGCCATGAAGATTGCCAATGCGAAACCGGTTACCAAGGCACCAGCCAAGAGACCACCAAGTGCATCCACGCTGACGAATCCAACGGCCAAAGGCACGACGATGGCCAGAGCGCCAGGGATGATCATTTCGCGCAACGACGCTTCGGTAGAGATGGCCACACATCGTGCCGAATCGGGTACGACACCTTCAACACCCTCGCGCAATCCAGGAATCTCGCGGAATTGGCGACGGACCTCTTCGATCATCTTGTTGGCCGCCCGGCCGACGGCGTCGATGGTCAGAGCCGCAAAGAGGAAGGGTAATCCCGCACCGATGAAGAGGCCGATGAAGACTTCGACATCGCCGACGTTCAAGCTGAGAACCGAACCGGCTTCCTTGACTGCGTACTCGAAGCTCTTGAACAAGGCCAGAGCAGTGAGGGCCGCTGAACCGACGGCAAAACCCTTGGCGATGGCCGCAGTGGTGTTGCCGAGTGAGTCGAGGGCATCGGTGACTTTGCGTACCGACGGATCGAGGTGGGCCATTTCGGCGATACCACCGGCGTTGTCGGCAATCGGCCCGTAGGCGTCAACTGAGACCACCACACCAGTGGTGGCCAACATTCCGATGGCGGCTACAGCGATGCCGTAGATCCCGCCGGGGATACCACCGTCGGCGGCACTACCGAGCGTCTGCTCACCACCCCAATAGGCAATACCCACACCGATGAGAATCAGGATGACCGAGGCGGCAACAGAGACCATGCCCGTCGAGACACCGCTCAACACTGTGGTGGCCGGACCAGTTTCGGACTGCTTGGCAATCTTGCGCACCGGACCGAACTGGTCGGAGGTGTAGTACTCAGCGGTCTTGCCCAGGCCCCAACCGACGAGAAGTCCGCCGATGACTGAAGCGGCCAAGCCCCACGGCTTATCGGAGTCATCGAAGATCCAATACGACATGGCCACCGTGGCCACCACGGTGAGACCCATGGCCACATTGGTACCCATGTGCAGTGCCCGGCTGAGTGAGTGAGATTCGGTGGAGTCACCGCCCCGTACGAAGAACGAACCGATGATCGAAGCCACCATGCCGACAAAGGCAATGGCCAACGGGAACATGAGCAGGCTGAGGTTGCCCACGTCGCCGGCGGTTTCAGCGGTGATACCGACGGCAAACGCCGCCAGCGAGATCGGAGCGATGATCGATCCGGCGTAGGACTCGAAAAGGTCGGCGCCCATACCTGCCACATCGCCCACGTTGTCGCCCACATTGTCGGCAATGGTGGCCGGGTTACGGGGATCGTCTTCGGGGATACCGGCTTCTACTTTGCCTACCAGATCGGCGCCGACATCGGCAGCCTTGGTGTAGATGCCACCACCCACGCGCGAGAACAGGGCGATGGATGAGGCTCCCAGACCGAAAGCGGTCACCACTTCGAAGGCATCATCAACTTCCAGCCAGGTGACGAACACGATGTACGTGGCCGTCAGTCCCAAGAGCGCCAGGCCGGCCACCGTGAAGCCCATGACCGCTCCACCGCGGAAGGCCACACCCAGGGCCTTGGCCGGACCACTGCGAGCCGCTTCGGCGGTTCGGGCATTGGCAATGGTGGCCACCGTCATGCCGACGTAACCCGCACCTCCCGAGAGCACCGCTCCCAGCACGTAGGTCACCGCGGCCAGGGGCGCAATGACCAATGCAAGAAGCACTGCGAGGGCGATCACGAAAATGGCGACCCAGGAGTATTCCTTTTTCAAAAAAGCTCGCGAGCCTTTTTGAATCTCGGTCATCAAAAAGACCATGCGGTCGTTGCCGGGAGAATTCGATTCGACCGACTTGTAGTAATAGCCGGCCAAAACAAGGGCGGCTATTCCGGACAGTGCGGCAAGGTAGGGGATCTGATCCACGGTGAATGAGCCTCCTGGGGCATGGGGTCGGGGACGAGACGTTATGTTAGGACATTGGCGAGCCGCGACAGGGATTGATCGTGACTCCCGGCTCGTCCGTGAGACATATGACTGGTCCAACCGCTGAGAATTACGTCGGGGAGAATTTCGGGTAGATGGCGCCGATGGGGCTAGCGTCTGATCGTTCTCTTCGGATCTTTCAGTCCGACCCCAGACGTTGTCGAAAGGCGAATGTGAAATGACCCAAACCGTCATGAAGCGCAGTCCAGTCACCGGAACCGCAATCAAGAGCTCCGATCGCCGCCGACGCCCCTTTCTCCTCGATATCTATCGCACGGCTACCGGCAAGAAATACGCCATGGCCATCACCGGAATCGGTCTCTTGGGATTCGTCTTTTTCCATATGGTCGGCAACTTGAAGATGTACTTCGGTCCCGCTGATCTCAACGAATACGCCCACTTTCTGGAGAAGCTGCTCTATCCCTTGATGCCCGAAAAGGGGACGTTGTGGTTGTTGCGGATCGGGCTCATTGTCATGGTGGTGGTCCACATCCACGCGGCTTATTCACTGACGGTCATGAACCGAAAGGCTCGTCCGGTCAAGTACCAAAGTGAGCGGGATTATCAGATCGCCAGTTTTGCCAGCCGGACGATGCGCTGGACCGGCATCATCGTTCTCCTCTTCGTTATTTGGCACCTCATGGACTTGACCTTTGGAACGGTCAACGCCTATGTGGGCACCAAGGACGAGGACGGATTGAAAGATGTTTACGGAGCCGTTGTAGCCAGCTTCGAGCGGGTCCCGGTATCCATCTTCTACATTGCCGCCAATATTGCCCTCGGCATTCATCTCTTCCATGGGGTGTGGAGCCTGTTCCAGTCCATTGGTTGGAACAACCCTCGTTTCAACAAGTGGCGTCGTTCGATCGCCACCGGTTTTGCTGCCGCCATCGTGGTGGGCAACGTTTCATTCCCAATCGCCGTCCTCGCCGGAATCGTCGGCTGATCACTTTCAAGGAGATACCCAGATGACGATCACCCTCGACTCGAAAATCCCCACCGGTCCGGTGGGAGATAAGTGGAGCACCTACAAGTCGGACGCCAAATTGGTGGCGCCCGGCAACAAGCGGAAATTCAAAATCATCGTGGTCGGCACCGGTTTAGCTGGTGCCTCTGCGGCTGCGACGTTGGCCGAACTCGGCTATCAAGTCGATGCTTTCACCTTCCACGATTCACCGCGCCGTGCGCACAGCATTGCTGCTCAGGGCGGGATCAATGCCGCCAAGAACTATCAAGGTGACGGCGACAGCATCCATCGGCTGTTCTACGACACGATCAAAGGCGGAGACTTCCGTTCCCGTGAGGGAAATGTCTACCGCTTGGCCGAAGTTTCGGTGAACATCATCGACCAGATGGTGGCCCAGGGTGTGCCGTTTGCTCGTGAGTATGGCGGATTGCTGGACAACCGTTCTTTTGGTGGCGCGCAAGTGAGTCGGACCTTTTATGCCCGCGGTCAGACTGGTCAGCAGTTGTTGCTCGGCGCCTATCAGCAGTTGGCCCGACAGATAGGTCTGGGCAATGTGCGTCTTTTCAATCGCACAGAATTGGTCGATGTGGTGACTGTCGATGGACAGTGCGCCGGCATCGTGACTCGCGATCTCATGAACGGCGAAGTGGTTTCCCATGCCGCTCACGCGGTGGTCATGGCCACTGGCGGATACGGAAACGTTTTCTTCTTGTCGACTAATGCCATGGCCTGCAATGTGACTGCTGCGTGGCGGGCGCATCGTAAGGGTGCACTTTTTGCCAACCCCTGCTATACCCAGATCCATCCGACGTGTATCCCCCAGAGCGATCCGACGCAGTCGAAATTGACCTTGATGTCGGAGTCTTTGCGGAATGACGGACGGGTGTGGGTGCCGCTGAATCCTGATGAAACGCGGCCTGCAGATCAGATTCCAGAATCGGAACGCGATTACATCTTGGAACGCCTCTATCCGAGTTATGGAAACCTGGCACCTCGCGACATCTCATCTCGAGCGGCCAAGCGATCGGTGGATTCCGGACGCGGTGTTGGTCCGTTGAAGAACGGTGTGTACTTGGACTTCAGCGACGCCATCAAGCGTTTGGGCAAGAACGTCGTTGAAGAGCGCTACGGAAACCTCTTCGATATGTATGAGAACATCGCAGGTGAGAATCCCTATGAGGTTCCCATGCGTATTTATCCGGCGTCGCACTACACCATGGGCGGCGTCTGGGTGGATTACGAGTTGATGACTACGATTCCCGGTCTATACGCCGCAGGAGAAGCGAATTTCTCCGATCATGGAGCCAACCGTCTTGGCGCATCGGCCCTGATGCAGGGTCTGGCTGATGGCTACTTCGTGTTGCCGTACACCATTGGCAACTACTTGGCCCCCATGCTCAATAAGTCGATTCCGGGAACTGATCATCCGGCCTTCAAAGAGGCCGAGAATCAAGCCCGTCAGAGATATCAGGCGTATGTGGACATCAAGGGCACGCGGTCACCGGATTATTTCCATCGAGAACTGGGTCGCATCATCTGGGATTACTGCGGTATGGAGCGCACCCAGCAGGGTCTGGAAAAAGCGCTTTCGGAATTGCCAGCTCTCTATGAAGAGTTCCAAAAAGATCTACGGGTCACCGGGGATACCGAAAGCATGAACCAGACCTTGGAAAAGGCCGGTCGTGTCGACGACTTCTTCCAACTTGGCATGTTGATGTGCCGCGATGCCCTAGAACGTGATGAGAGCTGTGGAGGTCACTTTCGGGCCGAATTCCAGACGGACGAGGGTGAAGCCCTGCGTAATGACCAGGACTTCGCTCATGTTGCGGCCTGGGAATGGACGGGTGATCCCACCAAGTCGGTGCGTCACACCGAAGACCTGCATTTCGAAGCAATCCACCTGGCGACACGGAGTTACAAGTGAGCAACCATCTGAAGAACTTGAAGTTGAAGATCTGGCGCCAGTCTGGTCCTGCGGACTCTGGCCATTTCGAGGACTACGTCATGGACGAGATCAGCGATGAGGCTTCCTTCCTCGAGATGCTCGATGTATTGAACGAAACGCTGATTTCTCGCAATGAGATGCCAGTGGTATTCGATCACGATTGTCGGGAAGGGATTTGTGGAACGTGCTCGTTGATGATCAATGGTCAGGCGCATGGACCGCAGCGAGGTACCGCAACTTGTCAGTTGCATATGCGCAAGTTCAAGAGTGGCGATGAGATCGTGATCGAGCCGTGGCGTGCTGCGGCATTTCCGATCATCAAAGATCTCATGGTTGATCGCTCGGCATTTGACCGCATCATCGAATCGGGTGGATTCATCACCGCGCCGACGGGTGGTGCTCCTGATGCGAATCTGATTCCCATCCCCAAGCCAGTTGCCGATGCGGCAATGGACTCAGCCGAGTGCATTGGTTGCGGTGCCTGTGTGGCGGCCTGCCCCAATGGTGCCGCCAACCTTTTCACCGGTGCCAAGATCGCTCACTTGAATCGGTTGCCCCAAGGACAGGCTGAGCGCTTCAAGCGAGTGGAAGCCATGGTTGAGACCATGGATGAGCGTTTCGGTTCCTGTACCAATCATGGTGAGTGCGAGGCCGCATGTCCGAAAGAAATTTCGATTGATGTGATTGCCCTGATGAACAAGGATTACCGCAAGGCCAAAGTCCGAAACCGCAAGGACACGGCGCGTATTCAGTGACCTTGTCCGATTGACCCCTCAGTGGGCGATGGAAGACGTGTAGCGATTGGTGGCGACGACGTCGCCGCATTCCAATGTGAGATCGATGGTCAGCATTGAATGATCGCGATTCTCGATGTCGTGATCATCGTCGACTGAGACTTCGATTTGCCCGACGCGCGTGCAGTCATCGCTAGCAATGTCTCCTGCCCATCGCCACTCTTGCGTCGTCGTGCCGATCGTTACCAATGCGGTCACCACTGCTGCCGAGAGTTCATGGTGAAGATCGCTGACGACGTGGATGTCAATGTGGTGTGTTTCTCCGAGTTGCACGACAGCAGGCAGTTGTTGGGCAACCACGATGACTGGCCGACAGGCCTCGGAGAGGGCGGTATAGGCCAGTTTCGGAACTCGTTTGTGATCGAGAAGACTGCACGAGATCATCGGCATGGCATCGTTCAGTGTGAAGACGCAAAATCCCCCGGTGGGCCGGTACTTCAAGGTCCGCAAAGTTTCGATATGGACTTTGATGATCTCGGCCTGGTAGATCTGCGTCGCCAATTTCCAATCGGCAAAACTGGGGAATCGAGCGGGCGGTAGTCGTTGCTCGAAAATGCGCTGATCCATTCCGTGATGTCGAGAGAGGTGCTGCCAATCGATAGTCGGCCATGAAGAGTGATCGATGAAATCATCGGAGTCGGGCACGGCCTGCGCCCCGAATTCACCAACGAAACGGACGAGACGGGGGAGGCGAGCCGCAAGTACGGGCAAGTCATGAGCTGAGCCCCGCTGCCAACCGAGAAAAAGATGGCTATCCGTTCCATCTAATTGCGGCAAATGTGGCAAAACGCCGCTATGAGCAACACAGGGCCGCGTGTCGTCGGCTTGTTCGAAGGCTCGCTTGACCCAACGATCGAGAATGGATTTGTTCCAAGAGGGCACTTGATGTCGGGCGACAAAGGCCCATGACCGACGTGACGACGGTGCTGTTCGATCCGAGCGTTCCTGGACCGGTTCGTCATGGGCGCACCAGGTGATGATGGAGGGGTGATGCCCGAGAAGGCTGACGGCGGCACGCGCTTGACGGACTGCTTGTTTGCGAATATTCCGGGAGTATCCACCATGGAGAGGGAAATCCTGCCAAATGAGCATCCCCAATTCATCGGCTGCTTGGTAGATCTCGGGTCTCGAGATATGACCATGGAGTCGCACCAAATCGAGCCCGGCATCGCGTGCCAGTTCGATATCACGGTGAAGTTCCGCCGGTGACGCCGCACCGAGATCAGCGCATGTCGGCGCCAGGTTGGCTCCCTTGAGAAAGAGGCGCTCGCCATTCACCGAAAAGATCCAGTCCTGGACGGCTACTTCACGCAAACCAGTCCGACGGTTGACAGAGTGGCTGACTCTCCCATCACAGATGATCTCAATTGTGATCTCGCAGAGATTCTGATCTCCCAGACTCCAGGGCCACCA